>WRDH01000021.1 GCA_009783555.1 Oscillospiraceae bacterium | reverse complement strand
TGTACAGAAAGCCAACTCTCAATATGGAGGTTTTGACGTTAAACAATTTGCCCAAAGCCATGACCGTTTTTTGATTATTGATAACGGAAAAGCTGTATATCACCTGGGAGCATCGTTGAAAGACTTGGGAAGAAAGTGGTTTGCGTTCTCAAAAATGAGCAAAGAATTGGTATCGAATATTGTAACCGCTTTATCGGAATTGATATAAGGTATTGGGACAGGTTCATTGTCTTGCATCCCCCCTGGTGAATCGAGAAACAAATAAGTCCCAAATATAGTTGACACCGCATATGATGCCACTTAAAATAGCATATGTAGAACTTGTACGCGATGCAGTTGCCATGTATTTAGCCAGAGGTGATCAAAAGTGAAACAAAAAAATAAATCAATAGATTACTACTTAGGTTTAGCCTACAAAATTGAAATCATTAAAGACAAGCATGAGGGAGGATATACTATTCATTGTCCGGAACTTCCCGGTTGCATTACTTGTGCTGAAACAATTGAAGAAGGTGTAAAAATGATAGAGGACGCAAAAATTGCTTGGCTTGAAGCTTGTATTACGGATAACTTTCCTATTCCTGAACCAAGCAATCTTGAGGACTATAGTGGGCAATTTAAGTTGCGCATGCCTAAATCATTGCACAGAACACTTGCAGAAAAATCGCGAGAAGAGGGTATTTCGATGAATCAGTATTGTCTGTACTTGTTAAGTAGCACTACTAAAGTTCATTCTTGAAAACATGACTCTCATGTAAATATAGCAATTTATTTTATGCAAAAGAGCCTATTCCTGAACCAGCCCTATGGAGCATAATAAATAATAAATATATTTAATTTTAGGCTTGCTAGATGAGTTATTTATGCGGTATACTGATACCCGATAAAATTCTTTTGGGGTGGTGTATTTGGCTCGTATTCTTATAATTGGCGCGGGGATATCAGGTTGCAGTGCGGCAAATGCACTTGCCGGGCGTGGTTTTGACGTTGTGTTGGTTGAGAAGTCGTCCCAAATTGGCGGTAAGGCTCGCTCCTATGGTTGCAAGGCTGTGGACAAGTGCCAAAACTGCGGTGTTTGCCTGACAACGGGTTTATGGGACAAGGTTTTGAAGCATGAGAATGTGGAAGTCTTGACCGATTCCGTTGTTTCTGATATTCGAGGTATGATAGGTTCATATGCTGCGAATATTGTAACGCAATGTAAATCCGGAGAACCGGTAGAAAGACTTGTTGAGAGTATCGATTCAATTATTGTCAGCACCGGTTTTGAAAATCAATCAAACTTATTTTCAGCACATTTGCATATTGACGGGATTGACGAGCTCGCATCCCCGAATATTATCACCGGAACGCAATTGGAACAGCTCATGCAAAATCGCACACGTACAGATCTGTTTGCAGGAATGCAACATTTGGTGCAAGAACCTCGCAGTGTTGCTTTTATACAATGCTTGGGTTCACGCGATAAAAACGAAGGCGGGTTGTATTGTTCAAAGGTCTGCTGTTCTTACGCCACCCGTGCTGCAAAGCTTATTCGCAGCTACTATCCTGAATGCGAAATAACATTTTTCTACATGGAATTGCAAAATGTCGAGTCCGGCGATTTCTACGCGAGCCTTAAAGAGCTTGGTATACAGTTTGTCAAATACAGACCTTTGGTTGTTTGTCAGGGGGACGGTTCTCCTGACAACATTTGTAGAAAAATCACCATAGGTTGTCAAGAGAACCGTCCCTCTGACAACGGGTTCGACCTTGTTGTGCTCTCCGATGGTATTCACGCAGAAGACGAAAACAGCCGGATAGCAGAAGTTTACAGGCTAAGTCAGGATAAGGACGGCTTTTTGAAGAGTGCTGACAAGGATTCCGGCATATTCGTTTGCGGAACGGCAAGAGCTCCAATGAAGATTGATGAATCCTATGCCGATGCAATAGCGGCAGCAGGGAGAATAATGCAAAAATCACAAATGATAAATGACAAATGAAAAATAATTGGTGACTAATGAAAAAACGGCTAATATTTTGTTTTGGTTAAAAGGTATGAGGTAACTGAGTAGTGAAATTGCTGATAATCGGAGATAACAAAATAAACGACCATGTCTGTGAGTATTTCACTCACAGGGGTATGGATGTTGCTGTTTTGTCCGATGTGTACAGTTTGCGTTCGTTGGTCGGAGAGATTGGGCGTTTTTTTGTTAAGGAAAGTTGTCAAAGTGTAGATTTTGTTATCCTCACCGAGCAGCCAACCGCAAAACCTGCTGCTATTGCAGGTTTGCCGACATTTTCGCTTTATGACAACAAAGAGTTTTCTATCTCTGCGAAATCTGCAGTTCTGGAGCCCGTCGTCTTCTTACTCGACTATTGTAGCGAATCGCCTATGTCGGCAACAATTTCCGCACTAGGCGATGCCTTAAAGTTTGCCCAAAACAAGCGTAAAGTGTTTTATCTTTCCAAGTTTGTAAGGACGGCGGGACGTGGTGTTGAGGCACTTTACAAAGAAGCGCGTGAGGCGGGAGTTACGTTTGTAAAGTACGAAGAGCTGCAAGTTTCAGCCGATTTAGAAGATGAAGTTTTTTCATTCGCTGTTTCTGATGGTGAGCTTGACCTTGATATCAAAACAAAAACAGTTTACACCGAGGGCGGGCTTGATGTTGGTGAGCGTTTTTCATATATTGTGAAAAAACTTAATTTGACCCCGAATATTCATGGTCACTTAACCGAAGACACTTTCCACCTAACTCCTGCTCTGACAAGCCGCCGTGGTGTTTATCACCTCACACGCGACCTTGTCGCAGAGCGTTTGGGCGAAGGACTTGACTATATTTACACACTTGCTGTCAGCGGCATATGGGATACTCCCTCTCACGGCACTGCAGTGATTGACGGTAAGAAATGTGTGCTTTGCTATAACTGTTATCGTGCTTGCCCACACGCAGCATTGAGTCCTAATGCACTGAGCAGACATTCCTCAGAACTAACAGGGGATTGCGGGGATTTTTGGGCACTTACGGAACCCAAAGGCTCGGAGACCGCAATGACGGAAAATTGTATGCCCGGCTACAATCCCAACATCACAAGCAACCAAATGCATTGTTTATCTGCAGCTTGTTATGGCTGTGGTATATGTGTAGGCATTTGCCCTGCCGGTGCTACTTCTTTGGAGTATGATGTGGCTCTACAGGCAGAAGAAACACTCGGAAAAACTCTTGTGCTTTCCTGCGAAAACTCAGGCGGTGCTTCTGTTGCAAGTTTGGATAATATAAAGGGTTTAGAAGTTCTCACCGTACCTTGCGGTGGTTTGATAGAAACCGGGCAGCTCACAGATTATTTGTCCACTTATGATAAGATTATGGTTGTGGTTTGCCCTGACGATGCTTGCCGACACTTTGACGGCAACAAAAGGGCTTGCGCTCAAGTGGAACGTTTGACTAAGAGGATGGAAACAATAGGGCTGTCTGCAGATAGGCTACGGATTGTGCAGGTATCACAGGCAATGCCAAAAATTTTGGAAGAAGAAATTACGAAACTCTAAACAGTGTGGCTTGGGGGCTATGTTTTATAGTTTCGTCAAGCGTAACCATGGACGGTGAAGCGCCGACAGTGTGTACATGGACGTACACTCTGGCGGTAGGAACTATAAAATATAGTCCTCAAGGTACACTGTCCAAATATATACCGGGAGAAAGACATGATTGTTGCAGAGCAAAAAGATTTTAATGATATCCTGCGTTCCGTTGAGGCCTTTCAGCGGGTGGCTGTTGCGGGGTGTGGGGTTTGTGTTACTGTTTGTATGTCGGGTGGTGAGAAGGAAGCTGTCGGCATTGCCAATCTTCTTCGTCTTGCCGCTAAAGAGTCCGGGCGTGATGCGGTTTATTCCGTGGCGACTCCCTTTAGGCAATGTGATATGGAATTTCTTGATGAGCATGAGGCTGAACTTGAGGATGCCGATTGTATTCTTTCGATGGCTTGCGGAGCAGGTGTTCAGTTTATGACCGAGAAGTTTCCCGATAAGGTTGTTGTGCCGGGGCTTAACACAATGTTTATCGGAGTCAACCGTGAGCTTGGTTATTGGACGGAAATGTGTCAAGGCTGCGGTAACTGTGTTTTAGAAAAAACCGGAGGCATTTGCCCTGTTGCCCGTTGTTCAAAAAGCCATTTCAACGGTCCGTGCGGCGGTTCAGGTGATGGCAAGTGTGAAATTGATAAGGAAATTGAGTGTGGTTGGCAGTTGATTTATGAGCGTATGAAGCGCATTAATCAATTGGATAAGCTGACAGAGCTTGAGGATGTCAGGGATTGGTCAACAAGCAGAGACGGCGGCCCGCGTACTTTGCGTAGAGAGGATGTGCAGTTATGACAGATATTAAGTCAAACTTGCAAAAAATCCTTGATGCGGGGCATTTTTCCGTAACAAGTGAGATTGGACCTCCAATGAGTGCAAACGCTGACTTTGTACGCCATCTTGCAAAGGATATCGTCGTCATGGTGGATGCGGCAAATGTTACTGATTGTCAGGCGGCTGTTGTTCGTATGTCAAGTGTTGCGGCATCTCTATTAGCTTTGCAAGAGGGTGTTGAGCCGATTTTGCAGATGACTTGCAGGGACAGAAACCGCATAGCAATTCAAAGCGATTTGCTTGGTGCTTCCGCTTTAGGTATCAAAAATCTGCTTATTCTTTCGGGAGACCACCAAAGCGTCGGCAATCATCCGCAGTCGAAAAATGTCTTTGATGTTGATTCAATACAGCTTCTCAAAGCTATGAACGACCACATGGAACACGGCGTTTTTATCAGCGGTTCAAAGAGCAAGATGCCTGCACAGTTTTTCCTCGGTGCGACTACTAACCCTTTTGCAGATCCGGAAGAAATTCAGCTTATCCGTTTGGAAAAGAAAATAAATGCAGGAGCAAAATTCGTACAGACTCAAGCAATATATAATATTGACAGATTCAATGAATGGATGGAAAAGGTAAGAAAGCGCGGTTTACATGAGAGAGCATATATGCTGGCAGGAATTGTGGTCAATAAAAGCCAAAAATCTATTGAAATCACCGCGACAGTTCCTGGTATGGATATCCCTGATATCCTTATTGAACGTATGAGGAATGCGGAGGATAAACAGGCTGAGGGGTTGGCTATTGCACTTGAGTTAATAAGTGAAATTCGCAAGGTTGAGGGCATTAGCGGTCTGCACATAATGGCAATAGGATGGGACGAAATTGTGCCCGTTATTTTAGACAAGGCAGGATTTTTACCGCGCCCGGTGATTTAAGGAGGCAATCATAATGACTGATAATAACTTTAAAAATAGAGTTGCAACTCATCCGGGTGGTGAGCATGTGCTTGATTGTTTTTTGTGCGGGACTTGTACAGCCGGGTGTCCTGTAAGTGAGCTTGATGAAAGATTCAATCCACGGTTGATTATGAGGCAGATTCTTTATGGTATGAAAGACAAAACCCTGTCGGATGGAGAGATTTGGAAATGCTATCAATGCCATGTTTGTGTTGCGCATTGCCCGCAAGACGTTCGGTTTGCTGATATTGTGAGAGCACTTCGTGAGATAGCTGTTTCTGAGGGTGTTTATGATAGTGAGTTTACGGACAAGGTCAAGGAGATAGATGCACAAACGAAAAAACAGAGGTTGGAGCAAATAGGTGGTTTGCTCGGTGATATTGTTGGCAATGTTTAATGTAAAGCAATTTAATGATTTTGAAATAAACATAAGAACAATTTTAATGCTAAAAGACTTATAAAATTACAATAGTATGGTAACAAGGAGTTTTCAATGAAAAAACCTGTAATGGTTGTTGGTGGTGGTATAGCCGGGATTCAAGCGTCTACGGATTTAGCGGAGATGGGTATTCCTGTGTTTCTTGTCGAGAGTTCCCCCAGTATCGGCGGGCGTATGGGGCAGCTTGATAAGACTTTTCCGACCAATGATTGTTCGGCGTGTATTCTTGCACCCAAGGTTACCGACTGTTTTAATCATCCTCTTGTTAAAACCCTCACATTGAGTGATGTGCTTGAGGTCAGAGGTGATGCACCGAACTTCACAGCAGTGGTAAAAAAGCGTGCCCGCTACGTGGACGAAGATGTCTGCAAGGGGTGCGGTGATTGTGAAGAGGTTTGTCCTATTCTTGTAAAAAGCGAATATGACATGGGAATTGGCACTCGTCATGCAATATATAAACCTTTTGCGCAGGCGGTGCCGAATAAAACTGTTATCGACAAAAAAGGCACTTCGCCGTGTAAATTTAACTGCCCTGCAAAGCTTGACGCACACGGATATATAGCATTGACCGGTGAGGGACGTTATGAGGAAGCACTCAAAGTCGTGAGACGCACTACGCCTTTTGCGGGAGTATTGGGCAGAGTCTGTTTGCATCCGTGTGAAGAGAACTGCACGCGTCAGTATGTTGAAGAGCCTGTGTCTATAGCTTCGATTAAACGCTTTATTGCCGACTATGAGTTGAGTAACTTGCAAAGCAGAACACAGAGGGACAAGACAGATGAACCGTCCCCCCGTCTTGTAGAACCCAAAGACGATAAAATAGCTATAATCGGAGCAGGTCCTGCGGGCATCAATTGCGCTTACCAACTGGCACTTAAAGGATACAAGCCCACTGTTTTTGAGGTTTTACCTGTGGCGGGCGGTATGCTTAAGGTTGGTATTCCCGATTATCGTTTGGATAAAAGCATCCTTCAAGGCGAGATTGATATCGTAACCGGTTTAGGTGTTGAAATTCGTCTAAACTCTAAGCTTGGTCGGGATTTTACTCTCACTTCTCTAAAAGAAGATGGATACAAAGCGATATTTCTTGCCGTAGGCGCACATAAAGATATGAAGCTCGGCGTTCCCGGCGAAGAGCATAAAAGTGTAATTTCAAGCGTGGATTTTTTACGTGAGCTTAACCTTGGAAACAGCCCTGATATCGGTAAAAACGTCATCGTAATCGGCGGTGGTAACGTGGCTATGGATGCCGCTCGTTCAGCCCGGCGACTGGGCTGTGATGTCACTGTTGTCTATAGACGCACTCGTGCCGAAATGCCTGCGAATGAATGGGAAATTCATCATGCACTTGAAGAGGGCGTTGTTATCCGGGAGCTTACCACCCAGGTTGAGGCTGTTATTGAAAATGATAAACTAACCGGTCTTAAATGCTTACAAAATGAGTTGGGTATAAAAGATTCAAGCGGACGCCGCAAACCGGTTGCGATTGAAAACTCGGAATTTTTTATACCCGTCGATACGATAATTGCTGCTATCGGGCAGAAAGTTGATGACAGTTCTGTCATTGCCGGCGGTGTCGATAAACTTAATCGATGGGGTACTTTGGATATCGACGAAATCACAATGCAGGTAGTTGGTCTTGATGGTGTTTTTGCAGGCGGTGACGCTACAAGAGGCCCGGCGACTATGGTCGAGGCTGTGGCTGACGGAAATATGGTCGCAGTAGCTATACAAAATTATCTTGAGGGTACAAATCTGCCGATAGAGCCGGTCGTTCTTCCTCAAACTCCGCTTGATCAAGTTGAAACAAATGGTTTGCAAACAAAATCAAGAGCCAAAATGCCTATGATTTCTTTGGAGAAGCGTCTTAACTCATTTGCTGAAGTCGAACTCGGATATACGGAAGAAATTGCAAAAGCCGAAGCACTACGTTGTGTTGACTGCTCCATCTGTTGCGAGTGTAAGCTTTGCGAAGAGGCTTGTACAGCAGAAGCAATTGCTCATAATCAATGCTCCGAAACTTATGAGATCCCCATCAGTGCTGTTGTTCTTGCTCCCGGATTTGATGTTTCTGATAATATACCGCCCGAGCTCGGTTACAATCGTTATGCAGACGTGGTGACAAGCTTGGAATATGAGCGCATCTTGTCCGCTTCAGGACCTTTTGGAGGTCATGTCCAACGCCCTTCTGACGGAAGAGCACCTAAACGTATCGCATTCATACAATGCATTGGCTCCCGTGACCATCAATGCGGCAATGAGTATTGTTCATCGGTTTGTTGTATGTATGCCGTAAAAGAAGCACAAATCACAAAAGAGCACTTACCTTCTGTCGAGGACATTCATATTTACTATATGGACATGCGTGCATACGGAAAAGATTTTGATAAATACGTTGATTCAGCGAAATCAAAATACGGTATTGACTTCATTCGCAGCCGTGTCGGTGGTGTGGACAAAAACGAAACAACTGGTGAGTTGGCAGTTTGTTCTTGTAATGATGATGGTGCGTTTGCTGTACAGAACTATGATATTGTAGTGCTTTCAGTGGGCATGCAGCCAAACGACCATGTCAGGCGGTTTTTTGAACGCATTAATGTCAGAACTGACAAATTCGGCTTTGCATCATCAAATATGCTCTGTGCACCCGAAACTTCACGAAACGGTATACTGGCATGCGGTGTTGCCGCAGGACCTAAAGATATTCCTGAAACGGTTGTTGAAGCAAGTGCAGCAGCAGCCGGAGCGGCAAAGCTTGCAAATCTGAATGATGTAGATCTATATACCGAATATAACCGCTTCTTTATTGAAGAACCGGAAGTACCCGAAAGAGATGTATCAAAAGAACCTTTGCGTATCGGTGTTTTTGTCTGTCATTGCGGAGTTAATATAGGCGGGTATTTAACAATAAAAGAAGTTGTGCAGTATGCTAAAGAGTTGCCGTTTGTTGTTTATTCGGACGAATCGCTCTACACATGTTCCGTTGATGCGCAGAAAAACATCAGCGAAATGATAAAAGAACACAGGCTTAATCGAGTAGTAGTTGCTTCGTGTACCCCTAGAACTCACGAGCCGTTGTTTCAAAAAGTTTTACAAAAATCAGGGCTTAATCCGTATCTGTTTACAATGGCTAATATCCGCGATCAATGCTCCTGGGTTCATATGGATGATATGCTTGCCGCGACTGAGAAGGCGAAGGAGCTTGTCTCAATGGCTGTTGCAAAGGTAACTCTTGCTAAGCAACTCAAGCGCAAGAAAATAAGTGTTGACAAAGCCGCTCTTGTTATCGGAGGCGGGATGTCAGGTCTTTCCGCGGCAATGGAAATGGCTGACATGGGTTATAACGTGTACTTGGTTGAGCAAAGCGGCGAGTTGGGCGGTAATGCGCTTGGGCTTTCGCACGATGTATATGGCAGAAGTATCGCTGCGTATCTTGATAGTGTTATTGATAATGTACGTAATGATGATAGGATTACGTTGTTTACAAGTTCCAAAATCAAAGAAATTGACGGCTATGTCGGCAATTTTAAGACCACGGTCAATACACAAAGCGGAGATGTGGAGATAACCCACGGCGTGGTTATTGTTGCAGTAGGCGCGAACGCTCATAAACCTGACGGTTTCCGGAGCGGTAGTGACAAAAGGGTTATGACTCATAGTGAGTTGGAGGCAAGACATGGGGACGGTCCTTCTGTCAAAGCCTCGCCGACGAGGCTTTGTGGAGATGAACCGTCCCCTTGTCTTGCTAATATCGTGATGATTCAATGTGTTGATTCTCGGGACAGTTCGCATCCATATTGCTCAAGGGTTTGCTGCAATCAAGCGATTCGTATTGCGTTATCTTTGAAAAAATCCAATCCTGCTTGTAATGTTACGATCCTCTATCGTGAGATTCGCAGCTACGGTACATACGAGACGTTCTATACAGAAGCGCGAAAGCTCGGTGTGCAGTTTGTGAGATTTAACGACGATGATTATCCATCAGTAAGTGAAAAAGATGGACGATTATTTGTTAGCGTATATGACCCTCTGCTTGGGAAAACTGTTGAATATCCGGCAGATATTGTTTCGCTCTCTGGTACAATAGCCGCTGATGCTGATGAAAACATGCGTATTGCGCAAATGCTTAAAGTTCCGCTCAATCAAGACGGCTTTTTCCTGGAAGCTCATGTAAAGCTCCGCCCGGTGGACTTCGCAACCGAAGGCGTATATCTTGCAGGGCTCGCCCATTCACCGAAAAACTTACAGGAATGTATCATCTCGGGTAAAGCAGCCGCAGGAAGAGCGGCAACAGTTGTGGCAAAAGATATGCTGGAAACCGAAGGAACGGTTGCATGTGTTGACCCTGAACTTTGCGTTGCTTGCGGTGCTTGTGAAAAAGTTTGTGCGTACAAGGCAATAGAAGTTCAAAGCATCACGTGGCGCAGACAGACAGTTGATAAAGCAGTTGTAAATGATGTTCTCTGTAAGGGATGCGGCACATGCTCGGCGGTATGCCGATGCGGAGCTGTAGATGTTGGCGGCTTCGCGGACGAGCAGATTATCAATGAGATTGGATATTTGCTGCGTTAAATACCACCCTAATTTTCCATTATTAATTATCAATTTACCATTGTCGTGAATTTCGTAATTGTCTTAAGTTGGCAATATTAATGAGGAGTGCAGATATATATGGATAATTCGAGTCCCAAAATTGTTGCTTTTCTTTGCACATGGTGCAGTTATGCAGGAGCTGATCTCGCCGGAACGGGCAGAAATCAATATCCTCCTAATATCCGTGTTATTCGTGTCCCCTGTTCCGGGCGGATAAATCCTATGTATATCATTAAGGCTTTGCTCGAGGGTGCCGATGGCGTTATGGTTTCCGGGTGTCATCCGGGGGATTGTCATTATCTTGTCGGCAACTATTTTGCACGCCGCCGTTTTGTTGTTTTAAAAAGGTTACTGACCGCTGCCGGTTTTGATGCCGACCGTGTTAACTTCACATGGGTTTCCGCTTCCGAAGGAGCACGCTTTGCCGATGTCGTAAAAGAGGTTACGGAGAAGGTGCTGGGATGTCAAACCGGGAATGTAAGACAGGGGACGGTTCTCTGTCCTGCTTCTCCCGTTGGAAGTACAACAGAGAACCGCCCCCTGTCTTACACAAGCGGCAAAAGAGATGAATTGTATGAACAGTACCTTGAAGTAGAGGATCATCTCATCTCCATATGCCGTAAGCTACTGGAGGATGGTACTGTCAATTCCGTGATTGGATATCAACAGGAAGGCGGAGATATGAGCCTTTGTGTTCCATGTATTATAGACTCGCCGGAAGATGTTGAAAAGCTGGTATGGTATAACCGATGTGTACCGAATTTAAGCAGCTACCTTTTGCAAAGGCAAGGCAAAACAGCGATAGTTGCAAAGCCGTGTGATACCAGGGCGATTTTAAGCCTCATAAAAGAAAATCAACTAAAGCGTGAGGATGTATACATCATCGGTCATACTTGCTACGGTATGGTGGGCAACGATGGCAACATGCTTCAAGCATGCTCAGATTGCACCGTTCGTGTTCCGCCGATATATGACACTTTTGATGGTATTGGCAGAAAGACAGATGCAATACAGGGTGACCGTCCCCTTGACAACCCCGACAACCTTCTCAACGAAACCTTTGAGCGGTTTGTCAACGAAATGAATAAATGCATCCTTTGTTACAGTTGCCGCCAGTCTTGTTATGGCTGTTACTGCAAAACATGCTTTATGGATCGCGGAGAACCTGACTGGCAAACTGCCTCTCCTGATATTGGAGCAAAAATGCTCTATCATCTTGGACGCACAACACACTTGTCAGGGCGTTGCGTCGAATGTGGGGCTTGTGAAAATGCGTGTGCTTCAGGGGTTAACATCCGTTATTTAATTCAGGCAGTTACAAAGTTTATTAAAGATACATATGATTATGAAGCAGGCATGGATTTAGAAAAAGAACCTGCTATGCTTACTTATAAAGTTGATGATGAAGAGATAGGGTTTTTGTAAAAAATGAGAAATAATTAATGATAAATGACAAGTAGAGATAAAGAAACTTGAAAACAAAAGGTACATATCAGGAGAAACACAAATGGTAGATAAAAAACAAAACGTTGAGGTCAGGGATCAGAAATCAATAAGCAAAAATGAGATGCAGGGATTTCTTCGTCATCTTAGCACAAAGCGTGCGTTGGTTTGCCCTGTTGATACCGGTAAGGTTATTGAGTTTCGCGAGGTTGATATCGCTCTGCTTGACATGAATCAGGGTAGCATCCTGGATGCCACCCGTATTTTAGATGACCATGTTTCATATAAGTCGATTAAAGAATACTATTTCCCGCAAACAGAATTGATGTTCACTTTTGAAAATGATGATATTGTTGATAACAAAGATATCCCCGGATATGCAATTTTCGGCGCAAGACCGTGTGATTTGGAAGCACTGCGGGTGATGACCGCAGTTTATTCAACCGGAAAGTATGCCGACCCGTTTTTCCACAGAAGATTTGAAGCAAACTTCCTTATTGGCATAGGATGTAAGAATCTTAAGCCGGAGTGTTTCTGTCAGGAAATGGGAGTGGATAAGGAGTTTTCCGATTTTTGCGATGTAATGCTGACGGATAATGGTGATTGTTATATTGTGGAGTACTTGTCGGAAAAGGGTAGGTCGGAGTTGGATGGATATTTAAGAGATGAAAATCACCCTTTGGGTTTCGTAAGTGCCCAAAATCACCCGCCCGCCGTGGCGGGCACCCTCTTTTCAAAGAGGGCTAACAAGATAGATGAGCCGTCCCCCGGTCTTCGAGACGCTGAGAATGCAGAATGCAGAATGCAGAATGCAGAAATAAGGGGCGGTGTAACCGGAGAGTTAGAGAAAAGTTTCGCACTTGATGTCGAGAAAGACGATACCGAATACTTTGATATCATCGACTGGGCGAAGGTTACAGAGATGTGTAAGGGGTGCGGGATATGCACATATATTTGCCCCACTTGCTATTGTTTTGATTTTAAGGATGTTTCAAAAAAAGGCACTGCAGAGCGGTATAAGTGTTGGGATAGTTGTATGTATCCGAAGTTTACACTTCACGCATCAGGTCATAATCCCCGTGAACACAGGCATGAGAGATATCGTCAGCGAGTATTGCACAAATACAAGTATGTACCAAACAATTTTGACGGTGTCATTGCCTGCACAGGCTGCGGAAGATGCGTTCGGAGTTGTCCTGTCGGGGTTAATATAAAGGATATTCTCAAGCAAATAATAGAAAAAAATGATGATTAATGTGTATTTTATACTATTCCCGATTTGTTGGAGAGGATGAATTATTGCCATGTACCATGATAACAACCCTTATTTGCCTATGAAGGCGAAGATTGAAAGGATTATTCAAGAGACTTCTTCTCCCGATTTAGATGTTAAGACATTTAAAATGAAGTTACTTGGTGATGAGAGCCTCAGTTTTTTACCGGGACAGTTCATTGAGTTTTCTATTCCAGGATTTGGAGAGTGCCCTTTCGGGTTTGCTTCAATGCTCCAGGATGACGGGTGTTTTGATATTACTATCAAGCGTACCGGGAAAGTAACGAACAGAATCCATGCTCTTGATGAGGGTGCGAATGTTTGGATTCGCGGTCCGTTCGGAAACACCTTCCCTCTTGAAAAGATGGAAGGCAGTGATTTATTTTATGTTGCCGGAGGTATTGGACTGGCCCCGCTTCGTCCATTTATCCAATATGTTCTCAGTCCGGAGAATCGCAAAAAGTACGGAAAAGTCAATATGTTACTGGCAGCCCGCAGTTCAACAGATCATTGTTTTACGTACGACTACGATACGTGGCGTACAATCGGGGATACGACGATTCAACAAACAATTGACAGAGATGAGCCGGATTGGACGGGTTTAGTGGGCTTTCCTCATAATCTGATAAAAGATATGGCGATTGATTTGAGTAACTGTTATGCAGTGCTTTGCGGTCCTCCCATAATGATAAAAGCCGTGCAGGAAACATTGACAGATATGGGTATGCCGCTTGACAGACTTTATACAACACTGGAAATGCGCATGACCTGCGGTGTTGGCAAATGCGCAAAATGCAACATCGGCCATCAATATATCTGCGTGGACGGCCCTGTGTTCAGCATGGCGGAGCTATCCGCAATGCCGAATGAATATTAACAACACGGCAGAACCGTCAGGCTGTGTTAATATAATATTACCGCAACCAACCGGAACACGGTCTTTGCCAAAGTGTGAAAATGATGAAGTGAATGTGGAAATATCCCTGTATTTGCAGTGGTTTTCTACATTATTTGTGTATTGATTTTTTGGTGGTTTTCGTGATAGAATTTTTGTTGTAAACGATTTCAAAAATATGTATAATGAAGGGGTGCACAATCATGGCAAAATTGAAGAACACGTTTAAGACAGATATTCTATTTAAGATGCTTTTCCGTAAGCATCAAAATCTACTAAAGCAGTTGGTTGCGCATCTATTGAGTATACCGCTCAAAAGCATTTCTAACTTTATACTGGAAAACCCTGAAATGCCTCCCGAAAGTATAGGAAAGAAGTTCTGTCGTTTGGACATACACATGACAGTGAATGATCAGAAAGTAAATCTGGAAGTACAGGTAGAAAATGAAGGTAACTTCCCGGAACGTGCACTTTTTTATTGGGCGAGAATTTACTCAAGCACACTGCCTGAAGGCAATAATTATATCAAACTACCTCGTACAATAGTAATAAGTATAATTAACTTTCCGTTATTTCCACAATACCCGGAGTTTCATTCAGAGTTTCAAGCACTGGAAGTAACAAGACACAATCCTTTGACCGACAAAATGGTTCTGCATTTCTTTGAACTGCTAAAACTCCCCAAGGATATAGGCAGTAATGACATGCTGTTACTATGGCTGGCACTGTTCAAAGCAGACACAGAAGAAGAGTTGAAGCGATTAAGTGAACTGGGGGTGACAGAGTTGAGTGAAGCAGTAAACGCATATCACAGTGTAACAGCATCAGCAGAATTCAAAGAAATGGAACGCCTGCGCATTAAAGCAAGCCACGATGAAGCGCAAGCTGTGGGTAATGCAGAGCGACGCGGTGAGAAGCGTGGTGTGAAGCGAGCGAACGCCAAATGGAAAGGAATTGTATCAAAAAAGGATGCAGCGCTGTCCGAGAAGGATGCAGCGCTGTCCGAGAGGGATGCAATCATTGCTGAGTTGCGTAAGCAGATGGATAGCCGTCAATGAACAGCACTTCAAGACAAATGATTATGTTATGAAATAACACAGGAGAACCGTCCCCCTGTGTTTATTACGCTGTCTTACACGTCGCATGCGGAAAGGGCAAGGTATCTTTTGATGCCTTGCCCTTTGGGGTAGTTTTAGTTGGGTTTGGGTCTATTCCGGTGCTTCTACGCCGAAGGCTATTACTGCGCGGTAGATCATTGTGATGGCTTCGGCGCGGGTGGCGCTGTCGCCCGGATTTAGTCTGTTGCCTGTGCCTACACCCATTATTCCGTTGGCTACTGCCCAGTTCACTGCATCCGTTGCCCATGGTGAGACTGCGTTACGGTCAGTATAGCTAGTCAGTGCATTTGGCGTAACAGGTACTTCGCCGCCTATTTGTCTATATAACATTACCGCTACTTGTTCTCTTGTTATATTGTCATTAGGTGCGAACATGTTATTGCCTACGCCGGTTGTTACGCCCTCTGCACGTGCCCATAGTATCGCGTTACGGAAGTCTGTGTTAAAGGGCATGTCACCAAACGCGGGTGCTGTTCCGGTTGGTGTGCCGTATACACGGTGGAGGAATGTTACGAACTCAGCGCGTGTTGTATAATCATTCGGTTTGAATGTACCAACGCCTGAACCTTTGGTTATGCCGTTCAGTTCCGCCCATGATACAGCCGGATTCATCCAACTTCCGTTCGGCACGTCTCTAAAGCCGTTTTCTGCTTTTGCCGGTTTCCATGATGGCGGGAGAATGGCTGCATTGGTGTTGCCTTCGATGTCTATTTCATATATTACCGTTACCGTTATTATGTTTCCTTCGCCATCATCGAAGTCCATATCGAATACGTATATGCCGTTCGGAAGCGTTTCAAGGAACTCTTTGTAGATTGTAATAATTGTGCTTCCGCTGTCAATATGACCTATAGGACCGTCAAAGCCTACCCATCCTATGATTAACAACCTTCCATCTACTTCATCGCACGGTACAAGGGTCAGCACTGCATTGTTTTTGCGTACCTCTTGAAGATCCTCTAGTTCTAAATCAACATGTATAATCGCATCATCATCGGTATTCTCTATCGTACCGGGCTCATCAATAATATAATCATCGGGATCATCGGGATCATCAGGATCGGGGGCCGGTGCCCTTGTAATGGTCACTATGTAAATCCGGGTATCACCGTTATCTGCGGTTACTCTGAGATAGACGGTGTTCGGTCCTACGTTGAGTGGTATGGTATTGCCACTGATTAAGTTTGTACACGCGAAGTCGCTAAACAGCGCCCAACCCTGCGCGTAGGGGCTTACTGTGACTGCAATAACCTGACTCGTTGTACTGTTGCTCACGGTTGCTGTGATTGTTCCGGTTGAATGATTGAGATCCGCACCTGCCGGAGTTGTCACGGTTGCTACATTTACATCATACGAAGTGACAGTAAGTGTAAACGACTGAGTATCCGAGCCTGCACTGTTGGTTGCGACTACATTGAATGTGTGAGTACCTCTCGGCGTTGTTGCCAATATGGTAATCAATCCGCTTGCAGGGTCTATATCCACGCCCACCGACGGAACACCACCGGTTAATGAATAGGTGATGGGCGATGTGCCTGTGTCTGGCGTAATCGTCACCTGGAATGCACGTTGTACACCTATTGTTGCGATTGCGCTGCTTGCGCTATTAATGAGGGGAGCGATAGCCGGAATGCTTAAGGGTGGTGTGCTGGACATTGAACCTGTATAATCACCTGTTGCTGTAATAGATACATTTATATCCTTGCCCGTGTCAGCCAATGTGATTACATAGGTATCGCTTGTTGCACCGGGGATTATTTGGCCATCACGCCGCCATACAATCTCGAACTCCGCAGTGTCGGGAAGCAACGCGCTCGTGTCAAGTTCCAGAGTATGACCTACACCTGTACCGTCTGTGGAATCAATAGAAATACTGCCGGTAAGTGGTTTTTTGCCAACTGCTACGGGGGTGCTCGCAATAGTTCCGATATAGTTATCTATGCCGGTCACTTCCACGGATATTTCTGTGCCGGCAGGGAAATCGGTTGTATCGCCTACGGTTAATGTATTAGAAGTTTGTCCTGATATTTCATTACCGTCTTTGTACCATTGAAATTCAAGATGATTTTGCGCATCTGCCGGATATATTCCGGTGACAACAGCGGTCAATTCATCTCCTTCATCTATATTATCCGGATCGCTACCAGCATGACTTACGGAGATTGTTACATCGCCTGTGATTACTCTTTCAGTAACCGTTATTATATGATTTGCGGAAGTTACTTCTTCAAAGTTCGTACCGCCATCTCTTTTGGCTATTACCGTAATAGTGCCTAAGTCGGTCGTTGATACTTCACCTCCGGTAGTTACAGAACCCGCATCTGTTGTAGGAACTGTCTCGAAGGTAACAGTGCCGTAGCTGCCGCCGGTATAACCGAGTTGAAGTGTAGTGCCGTATTGCATCGTGTTAGCACCGGTTATGGTCAGTGGGGCTTGTTCTCCGGGTTCTATCGTAATGGTAATTGCGGCGGAGGTTACCGGAAGATAATTGGTATTTCCAGCCATGGTAGCTGTTACATTTATGCTTCCTGCGCCGTTAATAGTAACTAACCCTGTGTTTACATCTACATCTGCTACTGTTCCGCTTGTGCGTGCAAATGTAACGGCACCGGCATTCGAGCCGCCTGTCACGTGAAGCTGGTACTCCGTGTCTTCGCCGAACTTCAAAGTCTTGCCGATAGCAGTTATGGCGAGCGTCTCTTGGGCTTTCTGGGCTACTATTAACGTTCCGACGTCTGATACAACCCCGTCAATGGTGACTTTGAAATAAAATGTTCCTGCCGCAGCTGTATTTTGCGCTTCCATTGTAACGATTACGGAGTTAGAGGATACATTGGTTGCGGATGGGATTATACCTATTGGTGCGGTTGTTAGAGTTGTGCCTGCCACCTCTTCGTACCATGAATAACTAGCGACGGACTGACCGTCGCCGATATTCGCCGTTGTGACCGTAAATGTGGCATGGGGAGTCGAAGATGCTGTGAGTGCCGTGAGTGTGCCGGTTTGTGAACCTATACTCACGGTTTTAGCATCCCACTGTGCGTAGAGCGTGATGTCTGCCGTGACAGCACTGGTTGTTGCTTCGTCCGCATATACCACAGTCTGTGGACCGCTTGTCGTACTCCATCCTATGAAAGTGTGGTTTTCACGAGTAAACGTGTTAGCCTTAATATTATAGGTTAATCCAGACCCTATGGACACGGCATCCATATTGCCTGTGCCGCCGTTTGCGTTAAAGGAGATTGTGCGGGGTATGCGTTCAAACTCCACCGTGACTGCTCTTGGCGCTGTGATGTTGTTGAGTGCCAAAGTGGTCGCTGTGGTTCCGTCTACCGATGCAGCGTTAACCGTCCACGCCTTCACACGCCAATTAGCGTCTGTTGGGGTAGCAGTAAGTGTTACGTTCGTACCATCCGCAGCAAGGGCTACTCCGGGGGAGACTGCTGTCCCGCCGACTGTGATTGCCACTGAGCCGCCTGAGGTGGTGGGGACTAAGCCGTACGTTACGGCGTGGTTTAGTGTGCCACCTGTAACCGTGCCTGTGATAGTACCGTAGTTGTCAACTCTACCGGCGTCATTAGTAAACGTAGCACTGGTGCTGTTAATCGTGCCATTGTTGACTATTGTACCTGCGTTGGTAATTATGCCATGGTTATGGATTTCACCTTCGTTGGTGAACTTTATGCCAGTATCAACGGTTAACTCCGAACTGACCCCAACAGTCAGATAAACGCTATTTTCAAAATCCTCGTTAATGGTCATAGTATTAGCACCTTCGAGGCTTATAGCACCATCAATGACTACATCAGCATTGATGTTTATATCTACCTGTGACGTGATTGCTCCGCCGTTACCTTCATTTTCGATTGAGGCGTTTGCTATATTAACAGTGCCAGTTGTCCCTTTGAAAGTTACAAGTGGTTCATCATCAATATCACCATCAATATCAGCGTCCCAGTTAATTATTGCGTCTTCGTCAAAAATAAACGTTAATTCCTGGGTGATCGTCACTGTGTCAGTGCTTGTGATCACGAACGGTTCATCATCGGTAAGTAATGTGAAAATACCTGTTGCGTTAACGTATGTATAATCGGCATTAGTTACATCACTCCCAGCATCGATAATGTCGGTGAGGTCGATATCAATGGGTGCTCTCGCCTGTGCTACAATTCCAAACGGCAGAACCGACGTCAGCAGTAACACCGCCAGAGTCAACGCCAGTATCCTCTTCAATGTCTTCTTTGGTCTTTCCTTGAGATAGTGTGTTTGCATCGTTGTTGTCCTCCTAAAAATTAAAATAAATTTCCCGCAAGTCTCCCTGTCGGAGTTCTGTACAAAAACCCCGACAGGATATCTCTCGAGAAACGAAAAATGCCGTGTACGCTCAGAGTGTTCTACAGAACACTTTACATACACAGCACATTATGTGCAACACAACTGGTAAAATATTAGGTTTTTCTTGCACCAATGTGCAAACCATCATATAATGACCGCAGGTGTAGCTATTCAGCTATTGTGTATGTGAGACATGTTCACATATACAAGGCGGGGAGGGGGGCAACCCTTCTCGCCTGCCGCCACAAACCTTTTGACCCTGAAGGGTTCAAATGACAGTGGCGAGGCACTTTCGTTCCTGAACGAGAGTATATATTATATAAATGCATAATGCAAGTGTTTTTTTCGCAATATTTACCCCATTTGAGGAACTATAATGATGAATTATATGATGAACTTTTTCTTTTTTATTTTTTCACGATTTGTAACTCAATTGTGACATTTTTCTGATATTTTGTCATTGTTAAACGGTTCTGTGACATTTTAGTACATCAGTACACGCACAAGCAAATGTTCATCCCGAGTTATTTACCGCACAGTATTAAGAGAATGTAAACATTGTGGTGCTTGCCTTGACACTAAATCTCGTCAGAACGTATAATTTCAGAAGATTAGAGGACGCATGTATTGTACACAGTGACAGAAAGGTCGTGTTTATCATGAGCACCAGAAGAGTAATTTTAAGTTTAGTAGTAGTAACAATGATTTTTGCGTTAGCAGCCTGCACAGTATCATCTGCCGCAGACCCCGCTACCCCGGACAACCCCTCTGCACCAAGCAACCCTGCTACCCCGGACAATCCCGGAACAGGTACAGGCACAGGAACAGGAAGCAACAGTAACTTATCGGGTTCTGCAATCGATGTTCTTGCCAATCTCGATGCAGCCCTTAAAGACGCAGGTATTGAAATGCCGATGACACTCCCCCCGACACCGGTCAGCTCAGAAATGTCGCAAAATGATGTCGGCTTATCCACAGCAGATTTTGACAGACTCGTTAATTATGCAGCTTCCAGCCTCGCCGCAATCGGTACCTTCGCACATCAAATCGTAGTCATTCAAGCTAATAACGCAAGTGCAGCAACCGAAATAAAAGGCTTAGTTTCAGGATCAAACGGTTATGACGCGCAAAAATGGATATGCGTATGGCCTGAAAAAGTCATTGTCGTTGAATCAGGCGAATATGTATTAATCGCAGCAGCCAAAGCTGATGTTGTTGACGCAGCGGTCGCCGAATTCAGAGCAGAAGCAGGTACAATCGGAACAGTCGTGACAATCTTTGAACACGACGGTGGTATTGAAGCTCCTGCGGGCGGTGGTGCTATCGCTCTTGGTTAAGTAAGTACATCGAAAGGAATAGACTAACATGGTTTTTTCCAGTCCGTCATTTCTCTACTATTTCCTTCCCATCACATTGATCCTATACTTCATAACCCCAATGCCGAAAGGCTCGCCGCGACTGCGCAATATAACGCTTCTGACGGCGAGTCTTGTTTTTTATGCCTGGGGTGAGCCGAGATATGTTTTTCTTATGATTGCGCAATGCATTTTCGCATGGGGATTCAGTTTACTGATCGAGAAGTACCGAGGGCAGCGGGCGTCCATGGTATATATGCTTATTTCCTCGGCTGTAAGTGTGTCCGGTTTGATTTACTTTAAGTACGCAAACTTCTTTTTATCAAATGTCAACAATATAGCAAACACGAATATTCCGCTGATAAACATGCTAATGCCGATTGGCATCAGTTTTTATACATTCCAACTGCTCAGCTATACAATTGACCTGTACAAAGGACAGATTGAGATTCAACGTAATGTATTGGACTTTTCCACCTATGTCGCGTCTTTTCCGCAGCTTATTGCAGGTCCGATTGTCAGATATGCCGATGTGGCAAAAGCTTTTGCAAAACGTGAGCATAGCTGGTCTGGATTTGCTATGGGTATGCGCCGTTTCATCTTCGGACTCGGTAAAAAAATGCTGATAGCGAACTTGTTTGGTGAACTGGTTGAGATATATAAAATCAGCGGCGATCAAAGTGTTTTGTTTGTATGGTTGTATTTAATTGCTTATACAATGCAGATATATTTTGACTTCTCAGGTTACAGTGATATGGCAATCGGTCTCGGTCATGTTTTTGGTTTTAAGTTTCCCGAAAACTTCAACTACCCTTATATTGCTGACAGCATAACGAATTTCTGGCGACGTTGGCATATGACCTTGTCAGGCTGGTTCAGAGACTATGTGTATATACCTCTTGGTGGAAATCGCGTCAAGCTGCTCAGGCATGTTTTTAATATAATGATAGTATGGATGCTGACAGGTTTTTGGCATGGGGCTGATTGGAATTTCATTCTTTGGGGCGGATACTTCGGGGTTGTGCTGTTGATTGAAAAGTTCTTTATCGGCAAGGCTCTGGAAAAAATACCAAAGGTATTACGACACATTTATGTTATGCTGATTGTCTTTATCAGTTGGGCATTCTTTGATGCCGTCGGCGGCTTTAGTGTCGCATTTAATACCATCGGACGCATGTTTGGTGCAGGTGGTTTACTCGCATCTACTGAAGCGTTGTACTATCTGCGAAGTTATGCATTACCGATTATTATTGCGGTCATTGGCGTAACGCCGCTTTGTAAAAGGCTTGCGGAAAAAGTTGATACTAAGAAAAAACTTGTAATGGTTCTTGAGCCCGTGATTTTGTTCTTAATCCTTGCGGCTTCAACAGCAGCAATGGTAGACGGCTCGTTTAATCCGTTTATATACTTTAGGTTTTAGGTGGTGTTAACAATGGAAAAGAAAAAACCAACTTTCAGAGATATTGTAATTTGTATTATTTTTATTGGTTTTACCGGTACATTTTTCCTGTTGAATTTTATTATTCCCGAGCCTGCCGTGCTTGTCAGTGAGCGCAGGATTCCGGCGAAGTTTCCGGAGATCAGTGCAAATGCGATCATGAGTGGTGAGTTTATGAGCGGATTTGATGATTATGCTGCTGACAGGTTTGTTTTCCGTGATACTTTCAGGATGATTCATGCTTTTCAGATTCTCGATGTTTATCAGCAGACGGATAAGTCCGGATTATACAGGTGTAATGCTGTCGGCATAGGTGAGTTCAGGCGTGTCGATACTGTTTCGTTCAGACAAACTTCGGAAAGAATACAAAGAGCTGCCGCGTTTGTCGCTGCTTCGAATGTGAATGTTTACTATTCTATCGTTCCGGATAAAAGTGTTTTTGCCGAGCGTTATTACCCCGGTTTTGATTTATCTGTGGCAGAGCCTATTCTCTTTGACGTATTAGGTGATTATCAGTACATCAGAGTAATGGAATCGCTGACTGCAGACATGTTCTATAAGACTGATTTGCATTGGGATCAGTCGAGGATTTCCGGTGTTGCAAGCCATTTACTATCTTCAATGAATGCAAATCCTGTTCTCAGTGATTTCCCGATTGTTACTGTCGGAGAATGGAACGGGGTTTATACCGGTCAACTGGCTCTGCCGGTTACGCCGGATATAATGACTTATGTCGATGTACCGGGTTTGAGTGTCAAGTATCTCAATGACAGGACACTTGAGTTCGAAGAAGGTCCTGTATATGATATTTCCCGCTTTAGAGGCGTAGATCCGTATGATTTTTTCCTTCGAGGCCCTCAGCCGCTGATAATAGTAGAAAACCCGTCAGCACCGGAACGTGAGCTTTATCTGTTCCGCGATTCTTTCGGCAGCAGCCTTGCTCCGCTGATGATGGAAGCATATTCAAAAATAACGATAATTGATCTGCGCTATATTAATTTGCAAGTCCTGGATCAATTTGTCGAGTTCACATCAGGGGCAGATGCATTGTTCATTTTTAGCTCGCAGATATTTAATAATCCGAGCATAGTGCAGGCGTAAAAGACAGATGAACCGTCCCCCTGTCTGCGGGCGGCATTGACTTGAGTATATACTTTGTGGTAGTATTAGCATCGTAGGAAGAAGTGTAGTTATTATTCTTAATATCTCCGGGGGGATGAAGCCGGTAATGTCATCTTTACGAAAGTTAAATAAGAAACTCAATAATACTTTTAACGGTCAGGTGGTTGCCCGGAATATGGGTGGCTGCCTTGTTCTTTCAGGTGAATTAGGTACGTGGAATGATGTCGTACAAGCGGGAATGATAGCCGTAGAAGATAATCCTTTTTTTGGATTTGTAAATGACATAGAATGTACCGGTGAAAAACCAATGCCGGTAAGAACACCAAAAATCGAAGATAGTATTCTTGAATGGGAAGAGCCCGATGTTCTTATAATCGGCGGCGGTGTAACAGGGTGTGCAATCGCCCGTGAACTTTCCAGGTATGACCTTGGTATAATTCTTGTTGAAAAAGAACATGATGTTGCTATGCAAATGTCCGGACGAAATCTCGGTGTAGTCCAATCGGGAGTCGGACTAAAGAAAACCTCACAAAGATTCAAGTTCTCCAGACTCGGCAATGCGATGTTTGAGAACCTATGCGAGGAGCTTGAGGTCAACTTCACGCGAACGGGTCAATTTGTTTATCAAAAAAACCGTCTGTGGGATTCGTTTTTGTCATTGACACTTTTGTACTGGAAGTGGATGGGTTTTAAAGATGTCAGAGTTGTGGGGAGAGATGAACTACGTAAATATGAGCCTACAGTCAGCAACGATATAAGAGCAGCACTGTTTTTTCCTTCTACCGGTGTCGTTAATCCGTTTGACTTAACAATTGCTTATGCAGAAAACGCTGTTCAAAACGGTGTCAGTTTATTTTTGGACACAATCGTCCAATCAATGACCACGGAAGACGGTATCATCAAATCTGTAGTAACAAATCGCGGAACAATCAAACCAAAAGTAGTGATAAATGCCGCAGGTGTTTTTAGTGACTATATAGCTTCAATGGCAGGTGACCGTTTTTATTCTATCCATCCTCAAAAAGGCACAACAGCAGTAATTAATAAGAAAGCCTCCGCTAATCTTATTCAAACTGTCCTGACTTCTATAGGAAAAACACCTGCTAAGAGAAGACACACAAAGGATTGCTGCGTTGTGCGTTCAATTGACGGACCGGCTCTGGTAGGACCGGATAATTTTGAGACTATTCACAGAGAGGATTTTTCTACTTCATTGCTTAGCATTAAAGAAATATTTTCTTCATTATCCAAGATAATTCCTTCGCTGGACGAGCAAGATATTCTTGCATACTATTCAGGAATCAATGCGGCAACATATGAGGATGATTTTATTATCAGAAAAGGTGTGTATACCTCTAATATCATTCACGCTGCCGGATTGCAATCACCCGGACTTACCTCTGCTCCTGCCGTAAGTGCTGAGGTATGCCGCATTGTAGTCGAAATGTTTGGCGGTGAGGACAGTGTAAGCAAAAATCCTGAGTTTGACCCAAAACGAATTGCTTTGCCCCGTCCTTCGGAAATGGATGATGCGGCACGCGCGGGTTTAATTGAAGCCGACCCTGATTACGGTGTTATTATTTGCAGATGTGAGGGTATTAGCAAGGGTGAAATAAAAAACTCCCTGCGGCGAAATGTCCGGTGCTTTACCTATGATGGTGTGAAGCGACGTGTTCGGGCAACCATGGGACGCTGCCACGGCAGTTGCTGCGGTCCCCGGGTAATTGAGATCATCTCCAAAGAAACAGGGCTATTACCGCATAATGTCAGAAAAAGCAGTAGCGGCAGTGAAAAGCTTTTTGGAAATCCAAAAACCCTGCTGCAGAAAAAGATATCCTCCTCTTCAAGGGTTTCAAATCGCGACCGCACTGATCCGGAGATAATTGCAGGATTGCATAAGAGGGCAGAGCTCCTTCAGGCAACAAAGGAAAATGAATCTGATAATTTCTCAGGCAGTTAGATATCTGTCTTGTGGGATTTAACTAAGAAGGGATATATAATCTGTAATGTTGATGAGTAGAGTTGGAGTAGTGGTCATTGGCGGCGGTCCTGCCGGGCTGGCTGCAGCTATAGCTGCATCTGTTGATGGAGCTTCGGTTTTACTCGTCGACAGGGATACAAGCCTTGGAGGAACACTAAAACAAGCTATCCACAACGGCTTTGGAGCATTAAGACACGGTGATAGGCTCACCGGACCCGAATATGCGTTCGCTGATATTTCCAATCTTGAGCAAACAAATACTTTTGTTATGCTCCAGACTTCCGTAACAAAAGTTGTTAATACCGGTAATTCCTTTCAACTGACCCTTTGTAACAGGCACGGGATTGTTTTTGTCGAAGCCAAATGTGTTGTTTTAGCTACCGGCTGCATTGAGCGTTCAGCCAACCACCTTTCAATCCACGGTTCTCGTCCTGCAGGGGTATTTACAGCAGGAAGTGCTCAGTATTATCTGAATATTTTGGGACAATTGCCCGGAAAAAACTGTATCATCCTCGGAAGCAGTGACCCCGGTTTAATTATAGCGAGAAGATTAACTCTCGAAGGAGCAAGAGTTCTGGGCGTATATGAGCCGTCACAATCCCCTGCCGGATTATTGCAAAATGTGTCGGAATGTCTTAATGATTACTTTATTCCGCTTCATTGCGGGCATACGGTAACGCATGTTACAGGATCAGGCCGGCTAAAGTCGGTAATAGTCCAGCGTGTTGATAAGAATCTAAATGTGATAAGAGGCTCGGAGAATAGAATAAAATGTGATTCTCTTATCCTGGCAGGAGGCTTGATCCCGGATACAGAGCTCGCTGACTCTCTTGGCATTCCCATTTCCGATGTCACTGACGGACCGATATGTGACCAGAATTTTATGACGATGACCGAAGGGGTTTTCTGCTGCGGAAACGCATTATTTATTAATAGTATGGTTGATTATATTTCCGAGTGCGGTAAAATCGCCGGACAAAATGCTGCTCGTTTTATGTATGGAGAAAGACAACTAATTAGTGTCAGCATAAACAAGGATTTCCTTACCGTCACCCCTCAGTACTTGGATTTAGGCATGTTGCGAGGAGAAGCATTACTGTTTTTCAGACCTCGTGAGAGACGTGAGAATGTTATTGTAAAAGTTCTGGTAAATGGTCAAGTTGAATATAGTCAGGAATTCCTTACTTTAGTGCCGTCAGAAGTTGAACGTCTTGCGGTAAACTTTAATACAGCTCTAACTCCTGAGAGCAGAGTCGAATTGAGAATGGAGAACAATATATGAAAAAGCTGTATTGCATAACTTGCCCTGCCGGCTGTCTGCTCACAGTAATAGGCAGTGGTTTCGATATGGTGATTGAGGGTAATAAATGTGATAAAGGAAGAGAGTTTGCAAAACACGAGATGTCCAACCCGAGCAGAACTCTGACAACTACTGTACGGACTAAATTTCCGGGTGTTCCGGTAATTTCTGTAAGAACCGACGGGGAAATACCCCGTGACAAGCTTATGGACGCAATGAAGGAACTCAGCGACATAGTTGTTGAAACTGAGCTGGGCTGCGGGGATACAGTCGTAGAGGATATCGCAAATACAGGAGTAAAGGTTATCGTTACAAGCTTTGCGCTTATGAAGATAGGTGCTGAACTGGAAAATAAAAACGTCGAACTCAGCAAACGAGGCGTTTCAGGAGAATCCGGGAGCAATACATCCTCCGGCATGACCATGGGTTTGAGGTCTGCAACAGGAAACGCGGGAAGCGCGGGGGTTCTGGATGATCTGGGACCTGAAGCGGCAGGAGGTTTTGTTGGAGCTGCCGGAGAAGCCGTGGGTGTAGAGGATACATACGTTGAGGAAGAGACGGATGAAGCCGGTGACCAGAAAGAAGATGGGGGAATGAGAATAAAAAGCCGCCCTCATATAAAAAGAAGATAGACAGCAACTATCAGCCTGCCAGTGCCTCAGCCCATTTGCTATACTTGCTTATTTTGTCATCACATTCTGCTCGTGTTTCTCCGCTTGCCAGAATATACACTTTTACCTTTGGTTCTGTTCCGGAGGGGCGTACTATAACCGCAGTTTTGTCTGCCAGGTCATATCTCAGCACATTTGAGCCTGAGAGTTCCATTTCTGTTGTTGTTCCTGTTTTAACGTCCAGTATTGTGCCGGGTTGATAGTCTCTTCGGGCAATGACTTCCACACCTGCAAGCTCCGTTGGCGGGTTTTCACGCAGACCTGCCATCAAGTTTCGCATCTTTACTATTCCATCGAGTCCGGGCATGACCAGATTCAACGTTTTCTCGCCGTATTGCCCGTATTTTTCGTACAGTTTTTGCATTGCATCATACAAGGTCATGCCCTGTCCTGCGTACCATGCAGCCATTTCCGCGAGTAGCATTGATGCTGTTACTGCGTCCTTATCTCTTACGAAATCGCCTATCATATAGCCGTAGGATTCTTCATATGAGAATATAACATTGCCCTGCCCTTCTGCTTCGAGGGCGTTTTTCTTTTCCGCCATGAACTTAAAGCCCGTGAATGTGTCAAAACAAGCAACATCATTTTTTTCCGCAATCAATCTTGCCATCTCTGTTGTTACCAGCGACTTGAGTATCACCGGCATTGAAGGCATTGTGCCTGCGCGGCGTTTTGCTCCAATAATGTACTCAATCAGAAGAACTCCTGTTTGGTTTCCCGACAGCGTTACGTAGTCTCCTGAACCTGAGTGTACCATAATCCCCACACGGTCTGCGTCCGGGTCGGTTCCTATTATAAGATCGGCTCCGTTTTCTTTTGCCAGTGCTATCGCCAATGCAAATCCTTCGGGGTTTTCAGGATTTGGGGATACGACAGTTGGGAATGTGCCATCGATTATCATTTGCCCGGGCTCACATATTATGTGCTTTAATCCCAATCTGCGCAAGGCTTCCGGAACAAGCTTATATCCTGTGCCGTGAAAGGGTGTGTATACCAGTTTGAAGGTATCCGCGACCTTTTTTACCGCTTCAAAATCATTTGCTTGTGCCATGACATTCTTAAGAAACAGTTCGTCTGTTTCCGTACCCATAATAGTAATAAGACCTTGATTTACGGCATCAGAATAATCCATGCGGAGAATGGAGTTAAACATATCGAGTTTCTCCATTTTGTTCGCTATCTCTTCTGCGTGGTGTGGCGGCAGTTGAGCTCCGTCCGACCAGTATACTTTGTAACCGTTGTATTCCTTCGGGTTATGGCTTGCGGTTATATTAATCCCTGCTATGCAGCCGTAATGACGTATCGCAAATGACAGCTCGGGTGTCGGGCGTAAAGATTCGAAGATTCGCACCTTTATTCCATTTCCTGCGATTATGCTTGCCGCTTCACGTGCAAATTCATCACTCTTTAAGCGGCAGTCAAAGCAGATTGCGACACACTTGTCTTTGCTGTCACCCGGTTCATCCAGTATAAGCTCTGCAAATGCTTGCGTTGTGTGGCGTATGACATGAATGTTCATTCTAAACAGTCCTGTTGCCATTATTCCACGCAACCCTGCAGTGCCGAACTCTAAACGGCTGAAAAAGCGACTTTCCAATTCTTTAGCATCATTTGCTATATTACGAAGCTCCTCTTTTTCACACTCCGACAACGCAGAGCTTGAAAGCCAGGCGTTATATTGTTCTTTATAGTTCATTTATTTATTCAAGCTCCTCGTCTTCTTCGACAACGTCTGCGCTTAGGACGTTTTGGGCGTCTTCCAGCATTGTTTCCGGTACAAAGATTTCCATTCCGCTTGGGGGGTGGCCGAATATGAGCTTGCCGAACGCGCCGTTGTTCGGATATTCGCTTACATGCGGGATCCCGTAAGCTTCAAGGAGATTTATTGCCAATTCCAAGTCCAACGGTCCTCCGGAAATATGCTTAAGATATGCCGGTGCTACAGGCTCACCGTTTTCGTCCTTAGGCCAGTTCGGGCTATCGGGTTTTTTAAACTTCCATTCCATACTTTTCATCCCCACTTTCGTTTTTGCGAGGTCGCTTCTCTTGACAAGAAATGTAGATTTTTCCACATAAGTTGTCAGGAGAACCGTCCCTCTGACAATTCGTCTATTTGCAATACTGCTTTATCGTATTCTCCGTTTAGCTTGTAGAGCATAAGCCGGTTTATTTCTTCTTCCAAGGATGTGTTCAGGCTGATGATTTCCAACTCGTTTGAGAGCTTGTTTATTGAGTCGATATCGAAATCTTCAAATGCTGTTTTGAGTTTATGCAGGGTTTTATTTAGCGCATCTTTATCTATGGGTGTTTTATTATGCTTGTCACGTATAACGTGTACGGATTCACTTATATTTTTTAGCAGAGCCTCAAAATCTTTAAGAAATTTCTCAATATTCGTATAGATATATTCTTCGTTTTTCTCTAACCCTGCTTGCTCAAGGGTATCTGCCGCTGCAGATATTTTTTCTGCTCCAACACCTGCCGAAGCACTTCGAAGTGCGTGTATATAAGTTATAAACAGGCTAATATCATTTGATTCCAGGGCAGATCTGATTTCTTCGATTTTTTTATATCCGTCGTCAAGATATATTAAAAGTGTTTTGTTATAATGCTCAACTATTCCTCCCGTTAACGACAACCCTCTTTTCGTGTTAATGCCGGTTATTTGCAATACTTCTTCGGTTTTATTGTTTGTGCTAAGCTGCCTGTTATTTACCGGTTCTTCCTGCAGCTCCTCCGGTATCCATTTTTTCAAAACCTCGTTCAGTAATCCGATATCAATCGGCTTCGGTAAAAAGTCGTCGAATCCGCTCTCAATAAAATATTCTCTTACACCGTAAAGTGTGTTTGCCGTAAGCGCGATAATAGGTACTTTTGCATAATACGGATCCGTTTTTCCCATTTCTCTAATTATTGCGGTTGCTTCAATACCGTCCATTTTCGGCATCATATGATCCATAAATATAAGGTCGTACCTGTTTGATGAGATTGCTTCTATTGCCTCGGCACCTCCCGATTTCAAGTCAATCTCCATTTCATAAGGCTGCATGAGCCCCTTTGCAACAAACAAGTTTGTGTTAATATCATCTACAACCAAAAGCTTTGCACCGGGTGCTTTGAAGCTGATTTTTGTTTTAGCGGATGATTTTGAAGTGTTTTCGGAATAACCATTGAGAACATTCGCCGTCGGAATTGAATAGATAGGCGTTGTAAGAACCCTTGTGCTCCTTAAAGGTAACAAATCTCCAAACTCTGCGACTAAAACAACAGTGGTATTTGTTTCAATAAACCCATATGCGGATTTTATAGTATAGAATAGACTTGATTCTAAAAATGCATATGAATACTTATTGCTTGTAAGTCCTTCATGGAACCCCTCAACAGATGAAACAGAATTGTATCTTACACCTAATTTATTAAGAGTCTGCTCTATTGAACTTATGCAGATTTCGCGGCGTTCATATATAAGTACATTGTGGCTGTCACGGTTATTAACTTGAGCAATATTCTCGCTGTTGATGATTTCCTGCGGCAGGACAACGGTAAATATTGAGCCTTTGCCTACCTCTGATTGTGCATATATTTCTCCATTCATAGCGTTTACGAGGTTTTTCGTAATTGCCAGCCCCAATCCGGAGCCTTCAATACCTTTATTTTTAATCATATCAAATCTGGTGTATTCTTCAAAGATTAGCTCAAGGTCATCCTTTTTTATACCCTTCCCGCTGTCTTCGATTTTTATTACCAGATTACCGGAATTTTCACTTGACTCATCCATGTATGTTAAAAGCGAAACGTATCCTTTATCTGTATACTTCACGGCATTACTTAAAACATTGAGAATAATCTGACGGATTCTTTTTACGTCGCCTTTTAAAACACTTGGTATATCACAATTTATATCTACTGTGAAGCACAACTGCGAATCCAAAACCCTTGGCTTAATAATATTAATTACATCATTAATCAGAGATGATACGGTGTACTCTTCAGGAATAATTTCCAGCTGACCTGTTTCGATTTTTGAAATGTCAAGAATATCGTTTAAAATGTCAAGGAGATTTTCTCCGGCTTGTGTGATAGCCGAAACGTATTCCGCTGCTACCTTGGGCAGATTTTCACGTATTGACAACTCTGCCATGCCTAAAATTGCATTTAGCGGCGTGCGCAGCTCGTGGCTCATTCTTGCTAAAAAGTTGCTCTTTGACCGGCTTTCCTGCTCTGCTATCTCTTTGCGTACAACACTTGTGATATCACTCATAATCAAAAAGACACCGGCGAACTCGTCGTTTTTGCGGATAATCGGCACTATGTCGCATTTAAACTTATGATTATCATTATCAATCTCTACAAACTCATAGATATTATCATTATTACCACTATCACCATTTTCAATGAATATACGCTCAACTTGTTCTACGAGCTCTTTTGTGAAAACCGAGGAACTGAATTTTTCAACAATGTGGTTAAAGGTGCATCCTATCAGCATATTGACATCGTCTATATCCAAATGTTTTTCAATAGATTTGCTGCCTACCAGGAAAACGGTTTCTTTATTAAAAATAAAAATTAAGTCCGGGCATGAAACAAGAAGCATACGCAGATATGTTTCCTGCGTTTGCTTCTCATTGAGAATGGTTCTGTTTAAGCCCATTTGCGTATCATTATTGAGTTTGTTGATATCCTGACGCTTTAAGATTGTTCTCAATTCCCGCTTGAGCTTTTTATTTTCTATTTCGAGAGAACTGTATAAATGTAATAATTCCTCATAACTGATGTTAGAATGATCATGAATGTCCAATGTGCCACCTCTGTTACCCGGTCTTTGTTATAACACTAAACTACTAGAATCACCATTGAATACTCGTGATTACGGTTAAACGCAACGCCGTCTCTAACTGATGTGGGACATATTTCGCCGCCTGACCCGCCCATCATAAAAGGTATATCAGGCTTTACGGTATCCTTCACCAGTTGCAGCTCCGCCATAGATTTATTGACACCCATCAGCATAATCCGCCTTGATACGCAAGAGAATATAAGTGCTCCGTTTACGTCTTCCATGTTGTTAAGCTTCATTAAGCCCTGCAAGGACGTTGAAAGGATTGATTCATCGTCGGCTTTTAGCAATAACAGCTTCGAACCGACTTCAATATTGCCTCCGAATACGCCCGCGCCTTCCGCAGTGACACTTGATTGCTCACGTATAACAGGTATACCGTCATAATTATTGGCTGAAGGTGAATCAATCAAAAGCGGAATACTGATCATACTTTCGGGAATCCCCAAAGATTCCATGAAAAAGTCTCTCGTTACGATATTGTTTATTTCATAAACGATATTATCTTTTGCTTTTGTTACTTCTGCTCTTAAAGATATACCGCTGACTTCATCCAAAGTAGCAATGATAAAGCGGGGTTTTATATTACCGTAGCATAGTATAAACGGCATGGTATCCCTGGAATCTTTACCATTGTAGATAGTACTGCATTCACTAAATGTAGCCGTATCGTCAATTGCCAGAGAGCCAAATTGCGGAACTCCCGGCAAAATCCTATCCCATGCTTCTACAAGTAAATCACCGGAAAATTGCTCAAGCAAAAACGGCGGAAAGACCAGCAAAAGCTGTGGTAAGCCTGAATGTCCCGCCGAAGCGGTTTCATATGCTTTTTTTGCAGACTCGTAAATATCTGTTATCAGGCTCTCGGTTACTCCTGTTACAAATTGTATATCATCCGATGTCATAACAAATAATGTTAAGGTAAGCTCCCCGATTTCGTCATTTGTCGATTGTGATGATGTAGTTATACCGATGACATCAAACGGTAAGCCGGCACATATATATTCGACTGTCTCGCCGTAAATAAACTCGGGGTTGCACATTATAACCCCCACCGTGTTTTTCAAAAGCTTGATTTTGTCGTCCAGTTGAGATTTTATTTCATCCAGCGCAATAACGTGGTCATCAATTTCGCAGGTGTATACACTTGCACATTTTAGCATGTTATTCTCCTTTTTTGCTGTATTGAGTTCTAAACTGTGTTGATAACTTCTCAAATTCCGCGGATACGCTTAAAAATATTTCAATAAGAACCGGATCAAAATGGATTCCTTTGTCTTTGACTAAAATATCGACCGCTTTTTCATGTGTCATTGCGGCTCTGTACGGTCTGTCGGAGACAAGCGCATCATATACATCTGCTATTGCCATAAGCCGCCCCTGAAGCGGGATTTCATTTCCGGACAAACCTTCGTGATAACCGCTGCCGTCCCATTTTTCGTGGTGTGTCGCCGCCAGAATCTTTGCCTGTACGAGAAAATCCTGATGCGATGATTTTTTTTCAATGCCTTCAACAATTGTGACACCTATTTTCGTGTGCTGCTTTATTATATCATACTCTTCAGGAGTCAGCTTTCCCGGCTTTCGTAGAATCTTGTCGTCAATTGATATTTTACCTATATCATGCAGTTGAGCTGACTGCAGAAGCAGGTCTTTGTCCCAGCCGGACGCTTCTTTTGCATACTCCGGATTTTTCCAAAGCGCATCGAGAAGTATGCTTAAGTATCTTTGAGTTCTTTCAATGTGTCCACCCGTATTGCTGTCTCTGCGGTCAACAAGCTCCGACATTGTGCTCAGTATCGCATTTTTCAACTCAACAACTGTTTCTGTCTTTTCATCAACCATTTGACGGAGATTTTCATTAAACGCTATAAGTTCCTCTTGTTGCCTGCCTAATTCTTTCTTTTGTGAAATTAACAGCAGGTGAAGCTCAAGACGCTTTAGTAAAAGCGGAGGTGAAAACGGTTTCCCTATATAGTCTATTGCACCCAGCGTAAGACCTTCCAACTCACTGTCGGCATCGATTTTTGCTGTCAGGAAAATGACCGGTATATCTTTGAGTGCATCTCTTTCTTTCAGTATTTTTATCGCTTCAAAGCCGTTCATTTCCGGCATTTCAATATCCAATAGAATCAAGTCGGGAATAATTTTATCAAGTACTTGAAAGAGCCTTTCCGCGGAGTTTAGTGTCATTATGTTATAGTCTTGTTTTAATATGTTATTTCCAACGGTTAAATTTGTTATATTGTCGTCGACAAGCATTATCGTTTGTCTTTTGGTGCTCATTTTTCTCCTCGTCAGTACGATTTATTTCACATTACACATACAAAATTTATGTGCTATCACTAAAAATCGTATATTTCGTTTGTTAATGTTCAGAATACCACTAGCCATTGCAAATTTCAATACTCTTTTCTTTTTTTTGTTAAAATTTTATTAATTAATTACAATTTATTACAGTTTATTACTTTTGACTCCGATGATATTGTTTTTGACTGTTCACAAAATTAATATGTCACAAAATTAATATTGCAAAATTTAGACAAAATACGATATACTCTTTACGGGGGGTAAGTTATGAAAAGAGTACCGGTATTAATAATTTCTGCGATAGTATTTCTTCTTGTCCTTGCCGCGTGTGATACTGATGAAGGCAGGACTGAGGATTTAAGTCTTGAAAATATAAAAATAGCGTTTATCCATGTAGGTGATACGGCTGATATAGGCTACACATACAGGCAACACCGCGGTACGCTTGATATGATGGAATATCTGGGTATTTCAAATGATCAGATTATGAGTTTCTTGAACATTACTCCGGGTGATGATGTTGACACCTCAATTTCAGAGGCAATTGAATGGGGTTCTGATATGATTTTCGGCACAAGCCATGCTTTTGGTCCGTACTTATTAGAGGCTGCAAGGAATCATCCTAACGTGCAATTCTTCCACGCCACCGGGGATTTGGCTGTTGATGCGAACTTACCGAACTTCCATAATTATTTCGCAAATATCTCACAAGCGCGTTATCTTTCCGGTATTGCGGCAGGGCTTCGTACGGAAACAAATATAATCGGGTTTGTAGCTGCTCACCCGTATGCAGAGGTTATCACCGGTTACACGGCATTCTATCTTGGCGCATTATCTGTAAATCCGAATGTTACAATGTATGTCATGTACACAAACGAATGGAATGATCCCAGAAGAGAACGTCAGGCTGCATTGGCTTTAATTGAACGCGGTGCGGATGTTCTGGGGCAGCATGTCGACAGTACCGCAACTCAGGTAGCCGCCGAAGAAAACGGCATCTGGAGTGTCGGTTATAATAGTGACATGCGTACGGTAGCTCCTAATGCTTTTCTGGTTTCTCCTATGTTTGACTGGAGTGTTTACCTTACATTTGCAGTCAGGACTTTTGTAGACGGTGGCATCGTCCCCGTTGATTTCTCGGGCTGTCTCAAGGACGGCATGGTGTTGATTTCTGCAACAAATCCCACAACAATTGCTCCCGGAACTGACGAGGCGATTGCAGATGCCAAAGCAAAAATTGAAGATGGTTGGAATGTTTTCACAGGTCCGATATATGGAAATGACGGCTCCCGGATTTTAGCCGACGGCGAAATATGGAACGAGCCGCTCTCAGCTCCTTCCTGGAGTTTTATTATACAAGGTATTACTGTTATAGAGTAATTGACAGTGTTGCTTGGGGGTTATATTTTATAGTTCCTACCGCCAGAGAGTACGTCCTGTACTCTACTGTCGGACGCTCCACCGTCCATGGATTCGCTTGACGAAACTATAAAATATAACCCCCAAGCAACACTGTTTGTACGATTTACATTCCGGCAGCGGTTAAGCCGGCTTTTATTGCGGGCATTTCTATGTTTATGCCTGCTTTTTGTGCTGCCCATGCGACTGCGCCTGCTACGGGCGGGGCGTCAAGGCATGTGTATTCTACCGGTTGTCCGTTTAGTGCGTCGCTTACCCGCATGTCTATCAGTTCTTGCAGGATTTTTACTTTTTGTTTTACGAATACCGAGCCTGCAAGTGTTACGTATGTTGTTTTTTCTGCCGGGAAGTCCATATCAAGTATAAGGCGCGCTATTGCTCCGGCATATTGTTCTGCGGATTCTTCAAGTATCCCCATTGCCGCTGCGTCGCCTTTTGCTGCTGCGTTAAATGCTATGCTGTTTAATGCTATTTTATCCAGTTTATCGCAATAGTATTTTTCTGTGAGGACTTCAAGATAATCTTCTCTACGTGTTATTCCCAACAGATCATACAGCATTTCACGCATTATTGTAGGTCTGCCCATTTTATATATTTCATTATATACTGTGCCTATTGTTCTAACTCCGTACCAGTGTCCGCCGCCGTAGTCGTCGGTGAATGAGCCCAGTCCGCATGTCTGAACTGCGTTGCCGCTGTGGTCAATCGCTGCAAGTTTAAATCCTGTGCCGTTTATTGCGCATACTCCGACACATTCGGGACACCCTGCCGGTACTCCTAAGAATGCATCATTGCAGGTTATTTGGTTTTTGAATCCTATCTTGTTTATCATGCCGGATATCAGTTCCTGCTGTGCGTCTGTGTCAACTCCCGCAATTCCGAATACAGCAAATGCTATGTCGCATACTGTGGCTCCCGCGCTTTTTACAACAAGCGGAAGCAACTCACCGAGCCGTTCTTCCAGTTCTGTATACGAGCCTTGCATCACTTCGTGGTTAAGTGGTCCGTACGTGGTTGAGCCAACACAATTTCCACTTTCATCAAAAATTGCAATATGGCTCTTAGTCGCTCCGCCGTCAACTCCCATTATTAACTTGCTCACTAGTTTATCCTGCCTTTTTTTATTGTTTGAGTGCAGTGTTACTTGGGAGCTATATTTTTATAGTTCCTACCGCCAGAGTACACGTCCATGTGTACACTGTCGGCGCTACACCATCCGTGATTTCGCTTGACGCAACTATAAAAATATAGCTCCCAAGCAACACTGTTGTAGTTTGTACTAGTTGAAAAACCTCGGCAAATACTCTTTATTTGCCTCCAGCATTTCTTCCAGCATTGGTACTGCTTTTGCTACATCGCCTACCAGCGGGTGTGCCATTAGTGCTTCTAAAGCTGTGTCTCTGTTGCCTTCCAGTGCTGCTTTTACTGCCAGTTTTTCATATGATTTTACTGCTTGCATAAGTCCTTTTATATATTCATTGTACACGCTTACTTTTTGTGGTTCAATACCTGTGCTGCCGAGGCGGCATAGGACTTCGACTACGTCGTTGTCGTCCATAAACGGGATTGCTCCGTTGTTTTTCGATGCTACTACGTGCAGGTCTTGTATGTCACATGCTATTGATTCTGCTGCGGATACTGCTGCTGTTGCGTAGAGTGCGCCGCCTCTTTGTGCGAGTTCAGCCGGTTTTTCTTTGAGGTTGGGGTTTGAATATTGTTCGCGGAGTTTACTTTCTATTTCTTGGCATATTTCTCCACGTGTTTTTTCGGCATCGAGGCATTTTTGTATTTGCTCGCTTCTTGCGTAGTAGTAGTTGAGATATGATGATGGTACGTATGGTATTGCTTTCATCAGCGTGGGGTCAATATCTGCGACAGGGTTGTTTTTCATTGCTGTGTCGGCTATGCCTGCGAGTTTTGATACCAGATTTTCTTTATCTCCATGTTTTACTACGCTTGTTATCCAGCTAAGGTGGTTGAGTCCTATGTATTCGTAGTCGAAACCGGTTGTTTCCAGTACGTCGGCAATTCCTTTTACCATGTTTATTGCGCAGTTGCACAGTCCTATCATATTGGCGTCCGTGAGGTTTAATACTGCTTCGGCTATTATGCCCGACGGGTTTGAGAAGTTGATGAGCCAGGCGTTGTCTGCCGACAGGCGTTTCATGTCTGCTACAAGGTCCATGATGACGGGGACTGTTCGCATGGCTTGCATAAAGCCGCCTGCTCCTGTTGTTTCCTGGCCGAGCAGTCCGTATTTGAGAGGTATTTTTTCGTCGCGGATTCTTCCTTCCATGCCGCCGGGGCGTACTTGCGCAAATACGAATGATGTACCGTCTAGCGCAAGATTTCTGTCGGTGGTCAGGGTTATTTCACCTTTATATCCGCTTTTTTCCATTTGGCGTTTTGCGAGTCCTCCGACTAACTCGAGGCTTTCCGCATTTATGTCCATAAGGACTATGTTATTAAACTTTAAGTTGTCGTTACGCTCAATAAAGCCTTCGATCAGCTCCGGCGTATATGTACTTCCTGCTCCGATAATAGCTGCTTTTCTCATTTTTTTCTTACCTCCTGTTGGTCATACATGGTGATTATACTACAGGCATCTTTGAAATACAATTATCATGTGATTACGTTTTCTGTTTATCTACACTTCTGTTTAGCAGTTCTGTCATCAGGAGCAGCAATAATGCAAATCCCAGAATGAAAAACGGGTAGAAGCCTATTCCTGTGACACGATTGGCTATCAAGCCAAAAAGCGGCGGTATAAATGTTGAGCCTGTGTAGGCTCCTGCCATTTGCACGCCGATTATCGCTCTTGAGTTTTCTTCGCCGAAGTTCGCCGGTGTTGAGTGTATTATAGATGGATAGACCGTTGCGCATCCCAAGCCCAGTATTACTAGACCTGTCAGGCTTATCATATCGATATTTACCGGCAACATTATCATGATTATCCCTGTAATCATAATGGTAACACTGCCTCGTATCATATTCCGGTCTCCTGCTTTGTCGGCGATAAATCCTCCGAGAAATCTTCCCACCATTATTCCCCAAAAGAATAACGCTCCGTAACTCGCTGCTGTTTCTGCTTCTATTCCTCTTTGATATACAAGGTAACTGACCGCCCACAGCATTGTTGTCGCTTCTGCGGCACAATATGCGAAAAATGCGGGCAGTACCAGCTTTACTCCTTTGATTTTCAATACTTGCGGCAGTGAAAGTGCTTTTCCGCGTTCTTCCGGCGGCGGTGCTCCGCCTTTGTTCTTTTTCCATAACGGCAGGCTTGCAAACATCACTATTGCCATACCGACTTGTATCATGGATACTGAGAAGTAGCCCGTTTCCCATCCCAGTCCGCGGGTAAGGCTGAATCCCATTATATACGGGCTGATTACTGCGCCGACGCCCCAAAATGAATGAAGCCAGCTCATGTAACGCGAGCTGAAGTGTAGTGCTACATAATTATTAAGCGCGGCGTCAATTGTCCCTGCCGCAAGTCCATAAGGTATTGCCCACAGGCAAAGCATCCAAAATGCACTTGAGTTTGAGAAGCCAAACATCGCTATTGCTGCTGTAAGCAGACCGATTGCTGTTGTAAGCCCTGCACCAAGTCTGCGGGTAATCCTGTCAGACATCAGGCTCGATACAATAGTGCCTCCGGCTACAATCATTGTTACAAGCCCGGCGTATGATAGTTGTGCGCCCAGTTGGATGTGCATAATAGGCCAGGCTGAGCCCAGGAGTGAGTCGGGTAGTCCGAGTCCGATGAAGGCAAGGTATATAAGTGCTAATAGTAATGCTATCATATGTTTCCTCTTATTGTTGGTTATTTATTTTGTCGTGCAGCGCGACTTGGGGGCTATATTTTCTAGTTCCTACCGCCAGAGTAAACATCGTGTTTACACTGACGGAGCTTCGCCGTCCATGGCTCCGCTTGAAGAAACTATAAAATATAGCCCCCAAGCCGCGCTGTTGTAAGTGTGTGCAATTTTACTCCTGTCCGTCATTGCAAGTGTCTATCGCCCTATGTCATATACAGAACGAACTTTCAGATTCTTGGGGTCGCCTCTTACTATGTCCACTGTTACGCTGTCTGCGTTTATGTCGAAGTAGTTGTCGCTTAGGACGAAGTCTTCGTTGTCGGAGTAGATTTCTACGCTTTTTGCGTAGGCTTTTGCTGTTACTGTTATTTTGTTTTTGTCTCTTTTTACGGTTAGCTTCGGGTCGAGGAAGTTGTAGTGCTTCGGCATGCAGAAGAGGACTGTTCCCGATGATACAATTTTGCCGTCTACTTCCAGTTCGTAGCTGAAGTAGTCGGAGAGTTCGTCGCATTTTGAGAAGTTAAACTTCGGGAGCCATATGGATGAGAGGGGTTCTACTATTACTTCTTCTTCTCCGCGTTTTAGTATTTTTGATGACGGGTCGCGCAGTGCGCATCTTACTATCCCTTTTACCTCTTGCATTGTTTCGTTGGCTACCGATAGTTGGGCGGTTTTTTTTATCGGCTCGGGTTGTGCTACGCAGAACGGGCGTTCAGTCATTTCGCCTTTTTCGTTGCAGGATATCATTACCGGGGCGAAGAAGCGTTTTGCGTAGTAATGCAGTGCTTTCCAACGTCCGAAGTAGTCCAGGGATGCCCATGATGCAACCGGCCAGATGTCGTTTAGCTGCCAGTATATTGCTCCCATGCAGCGTCCTCTGTTGCGGCGCCAGTGTTCCACGCCGTAACGGATTGCGTCTGCCTGGAGTAGTTGCGAGGCGTACAGCAGGTGGTCAAATTCTGTCGGATAGCGGTACATGCTTGCGAGGTAGCCGAGTATTTTACCGTTTGCACCTGTGTTGCGCTGATGCATTTCCATTATCCGTGAGAAGATGTTTCTGTCTTCCGGCAGAGTGAATGATTCAACCGTTTTCAAACACGGGAAGCTTTGGAAGCCGAACTCCGAGACATAGCGGAAATGGAATTTCCTGTATTCGCTGAACGGTTTGAAGCCGTGCCAGACATCCCAATAGTGTACGTCTCCCCTGTCGGGGTCGTTCGGGTTGTCGAAGCTGCCGCCGCTTGATGCGGATGCGGGCCAGTAGAATGTTTGCGGGTCATGTTCTTCGAGGATTTGCGGAATTATATACTCAAACATTTTTATATAGTCCGCTCTTTGTTTCGGTGTTGCTTCGTACCATCCGTCGAAGTGTGCTTGTTCAAGTTCGTTGTTGCCGCACCATAGCCCGAGCGAGGCATGGTGGCGCAGGCGTTTTACGTTGTCTATCATTTCTGCCCGTATGTTTTCTTCAAACTCGGGTGTCAGTTCATAGATTGCACAGCAGAACATAAAGTCTTGCCATACTATCAGTCCGAGTTCGTCGCAAATGTCAAAGAAATCATTACCCGGATAGTAGCCGCCGCCCCATATTCTTATAGCGTTGAAGTTTGCTGCCACGCAGTCTTCGAGCAGACTGCGTTTTTGAGCTGTTGTTATGCGTGAGAAGATATTGTCTTCGGGTATGTAGTCTGCACCCATTGCAAAGATGTTTACGCCATTTATGCAGTGTGAGAAAGACTGTCCCCATTTGTCTTTTTCTTGTGTTACCGTCATCGTCCGCAGTCCTATGCGGCGTTCCCATGTGTCGAGTTTTTGTCCTTCTTCGTTTTTCAGCACTACACGGACTGTGTATAAGGGCTGCTTGCCGTAACCGTTTGGCCACCAAAGCTTGGGTTTGTCTATAGTTATCGGCAATCCGATACAGCAGCATGTTTTTGCACCGTCAAATGTAGCTTTGCAACAAGACGTTGTCCCGCTTGTGTATTCTTTCCCGTCCGGTGCTGTTACGGTTATTTCCGCTGTGCCGCACTCTCCCGAACACTCTATTTCAAACCCAAGTTCAACTGAACCGTCTATGTGTTCCTGTGTTACGTATACGCTTTCGAGCCTGCCTTCGCCTACGTAACCTATTGATATATCACGCCAAATGCCTGCATCCGGCAATCTCGGTCCCCAGTCCCAGCCGAACATGCAATGGGTTTTGCGAATCTGCGAGAAGCCGCGCATTGCATCGCCTGTTCCGTCTGTAAATGTTTCCTTATACCGCTCCGCGATGTACTTTGTCGGTGAATAGAATGTCAGTTTAAGCTCATTGCCGGCTTTTTGTACATCGTCCGTGATGTCAAACTCCCAATGACGGTGCATATTGTCAGCATATCCGACTTTTTTGCCGTTAAGCTCAAGGTCACAAAGGGTATCCAACCCTTCGCATACGAGCAGGATGGCATTTGCGTCGTTGTCTTCAATGTCGAAGGTTCTTGTAAATACGAAGTCATAGTCCATAAGCTTGAGTGCTTCAAGCTCATTGTCACGCCAATAAGGGTCAGGCATTTTTTCGTTGTTTAAGAGAGTGGAATAGACAGACCCGGGTATGGCTGCCGGTAATTGTTCTCCTTTAAATGGTGAGTCTCCAAGAATTTCAAGTGTCCAATTTCCGGACAATGATTGTGTTTTCATACCTGTTCCTCCGATATTTATATGTTTGTATTCTTTGTAAGTTCATGTGCAGCACGACTTGGGGGCTATATTTTATAGTTCCTACCGCCAGAGAGTACATCGTGTACTCTACTGACGGACGCTCCACCGTCCATGGCTACGCTTGACGAAACTATAAAATATAGCCCCCAAGCCGCGCTGTTGTAGTTTAACGTAGTTCTGCATTACTATCACTAACTCCGACGTTTCTAATTCTACTACACATCGATTATATTATCCAACTGTTTTTAATGTATCAGCAATAATAATAGATAATATCGTTGCTGTGAATAAATACGGTGTCATTTAGTGTTATTTATTTAATTCAGTATTCTTTCTCTTAACTCGTCTGAATACTATAAAATACGATATCATCAGTAATGTCATAGCAAAGGGCCATGCTAACGGGTCTGATAACAGGACACCCCAATCGCCTATTAAACGGGTTAATACTACTACCGAGACTATTCGCAGGGCTAGTTCTATGAAGCCTGACATCATTGGGATGAATGTGTTTCCTAATCCTTGCAGGGCTGCTCTGTATAGGAATAGCAGGTAGAGGAAGGGTAGTCCCAGTGTCATTAGTCTTAGTTGTCTTACGCCGACGTCTAGTACGGCACTTACTTGCTCGGGGTCTCCGTCTATCAGCAGTCCAAGGATTTGGCGTCCGAGCGGGAGAGTGAATGCCATGATTACGGCTACTGAGCCAATGGCTAGCTTTAGTCCTTCTTTTAATCCTTGTTTTACGCGGTCGAAGTTTTTTGCTCCGAAGTTTTGTGCTACGAAGGTTGAGATTGAGGCTTCTATTGCGCCTCCCGCAATCATCAGTAAGCTGTACATTCTTTTTGCCGCTGCAACTCCCGCGACAAATTCTGTTCCGTATTCGTTGACGTATCTTTGTACAATAAGTCCGCCTACTTCGATTACCGAGTTTCTAAATCCGAGCGGGAGCGCCAGCCGCAGGAGCGGCCATGCGGAGTTTTTGTCGAATTTGGTGCCGCAACCTTGAAATACTCCTGTTTTTTTCAGGGCGCGGATGCAAAATGCCATGGCTGTGGCTTGAGCTATTAGTGTTGCTAAAGCTACACCTGCGATGCCGAGCGGAATTATAAGTATAAGGTCGAATGCAATATTTACGACTGTCGCAACTATCATTGCTCTGAGCGGGGTTTTGCTGTCGCCGAGCGCGAAGAGTGTCATTGCCAGCAGGTTGTAGCCGAATAATAACGGCATGCCCGACCATACCCATGTCAGGTATGTTACCGATCCGTCTATCAGCGTGGTTGGTGTACGGAGAAGCTCCATTAGCGGGCGGCAGACTGTTACACCGATTACAGCAATTGTAACAGAAAATACTGCTGCTAAGTATATTGCTGTTATGAATGCTTTTTTTAAGCCGTCCGGATCCTTTGCGCCGAACCGCTGGGCAAGCAGTGTGCTGAAGCCGTGGTTTAACCCGATTACAGCACTGAATACCAGCCAGTGCGGGCTGACCGTTGCTCCTATCGAAGCAAAGGCATTGACCCCCAACATGCGTCCGATAATCGCACTGTCCGCAACAACAAACAGCATTTGTAATACATTGGAAATAAGCAGGGGTATCGAGAATTTTATCATTAACTGAAGGGGTTTTCCCTCCGTCATATCTTTAACGTTTGACATAAGTCACTCCATATCTAATCTATATTTGCATCAACTCCTTTCATAAAAAATGCGCCGGCAAATAATTTCCTTTTCATAGTAATAAATCCATTTCTTTTAATATTGCGGTTATTCTATCATATCTTCATATGAAATCAAGAGTATTTTTTGTTAAGCGATAAACACATTTCATGGTGTAATAGTCAGGGGTTTCAGGGTTTATTTACTGCCATTTATGCGTAGTATTATTCAATATGGTTGTTTTGCATAAATGTTACACACATTTTTTGTGCATTTCATAGAATCTTAATATTTAAGAGGAATATGCGGCTCTTTATATTGTAAATCGATTTACATTATGTTAGGATTTGAGAACCAGGATAAAGAGGTGATACATTATAGCTACTATTTCACAAATTGCATCAGAGGCTAATGTGTCAAGCACTCTTGTATCACGGGTTTTGAACAATAAGCCAGGTGTCAGCCCCGGAAACAGAGCCAGAATACTATCTATAATTGAAAAACATAACTATGTCCCCAACGCAATCGCCCGTTCGTTGGTCACACAAAAAACCGGAGCGATAGGCGTAGTGCTGGAAACCTTAACAAACGCTTTTTTCTTCGATTTCATCAAAGGCATACAAGATATGGCAGAGGAGTTGGAGTACAGCGTTGTTTTTGGTGGAGGAGATAACGAGCTTGGTCTTGTAATGAATTATGTCGATTACTTTTCACAAGGCAGGGTTGACGGGGTAATCGCACATTACACCCGGACCACAGAACTCAGCGAATTTTACGAGATACTCCGCAGGGCTTCGAATTTTGTACTTGTTGAGGGTGACGTACCCGGCAAGGTTTTTAACAAGGTACATATAAACAACTTTGAAGGCGCTTATCGTGCCACCGAACATTTAATTAAGCGCGGTTGCAAAAAAATAGTGCATTTTGCGGGAGAACCTGTTTGGAGTTGTGCCAATGACCGTGCTGCCGGGTTCATAAAAGCTCTTGAAGATTATTCACTACCTACCGAAAATGCGGTCATATCTGCCAATTTTCTTGAGGATTTATCCTACGATATAATGAAGAAAATGATTTCCGGAAATAATATCCCCGATGGTTGTTTCGCTGCTGCTGATAAGGCTGCATTCGGTATTTTGCGCGCAATGCATGAAAATGGACTTTCCGCTCCTGATGATATTGCAGTTATTGGATTTGACGGCGATATACCCGACACACGCAGTATTGTTTTTCCAAAGTTAACAACAATGCGCCAGCCTTTTTATGATGTAGGCAGAGAGTCCGTCCGGATGCTGGTCAGTTCCATAGAAAACCCGGGTGCATTGCCCGTCACAACGGTTTTTAACGCCGAGTTCGTTCAAGGAGAAACTGCGTAACACCCACAACGCGTCAACCGACATTTATGTGTCGTGACGATAATCAACAAAATCAATATTTTGAATGGAGGAAAACAAATGAAAAAACGCGTACTACCCCTATTGCTGGCAATGGTAATGCTCTTTACCGTACTTGCCGCATGCGGACCCACGGACGACACCCCC
>WRDH01000020.1 GCA_009783555.1 Oscillospiraceae bacterium | reverse complement strand
ATGACAACTCCCTTTTTGTAAGCCAAACGGTTCCAAAAGGGATAGAGTATTATCAAGTATGGCTGCGCGAGGGAAAAGAACGTACCGAAACTTACCCAAGCCATATCCTGCGGTTGTATCGTCACACTTTATCCTCTCCTTACCCGGTCGGCGGCGGTTATTTTTGCACCCGTCCTCCGGTTTTTCGGTTTACGCGGGGTAAACTTATAATACAGAGGATTTTGAACTTTTCTGCAAAAATGTCGAACTCCCTTTGACAACACCGTCCGTGGCTGCGCTTGACGGAATTAAAAATTACAACTCCAACTCCCGTTGTTCAAGCTTTACCACTACATATAAATTCTTTTAATCACCGACAATGCATGTCCTCTCAGCCCTTCTTCATCCGCAAATCTGACCACATCCTTGCTTGCAGCCTTTAAGGCTTCTTCCGAGTAGTATGTATACGATGTTTTCTTCATAAAATCCTCAACCGATAGCGGTCCGGAGAAGCGTGATGTGCCGGATGTCGGGAGAGTATGATTCGGACCTGCGTAGTAGTCGGCTATTGCTTCCGGTGTGAATCGTCCTAAAAACACCGAACCGGCATTTACAACTTTATCAAGATATGTAAACGGTTCATCCAATAATATTTCAAGATGCTCGGGAGCAATAGCATTTGATATATGGAATGATTCCTCTATTGAATTTGTCAAAATTATCAAACCGTGGTTATCAACAGCCTTACGCGCTATATTTTCTCGAGGCAACTCCGATACCTGAAGCTCAATTTCATAGCGCACTTTATCTGCCAAAATCTCACAGTTTGTAACAAGGATCGCGGGTGAATCCGGTCCGTGCTCACATTGAGAGAGCATGTCTGCTGCAATGTGCGCAGGATTTGCGTCAGAATCAGCAATTAGTAGAATGTCGCTTGGTCCTGCAATCATATCGATACCGACAATGCCGAACACCTGACGTTTCGCTTCGGCAACATAGGCATTGCCGGGGCCTGTGATTTTATCGACACGCGGTACGGTGTCGGTGCCAAACGCAAGCGCGGCTATAGCTTGCGCTCCGCCAATCGTAAAAACTCTGTCAGCGCCCGCAATTTTCGCTGCCGCAATAACTCTTGCATCAACACCGTTAATACAGGTTATCCCATCAATACTGCAAACATCATTAATACAATTTGAGCTGCATTTGCGCTTCGGCGGCGTTACTATAATAATTTCCTTGACTCCGGCTATCTTCGCAGGTATACAATTCATCAAAACAGATGAAGGGTAAGAAGCACTTCCACCCGGCACATAGACCCCTACACGCTTTATAGGAGTGATTTTTTGACCAAGAACAATACCGTCCTGCGGAGAAATTTCAAAACCTTTTTGGATTTGGTTTCTATGAAAATCCTCAATGTTTTTCGCAGCACGCTTCATTATATTGATAAACTCGGGGTCGAGATTTTCTATAGCCCTATCCATTGCATCTTCGGAAAGTTCAAATTGGTTAAGTACACAACCGTCAAATTTCTCCGTGTACTCACGCAGAGCCTCATCTCCTCGCTTTATTATGTTGGCAATAATCATCGCGACGGCGGATGTTAGTGATGTCGACGAAATTGTTTTATTTACAATGCTAACCTTTTCAAACTCGTCAGCTTTAATAATTCGAATCATTTATACGAACACTCCTTTAATTTCAGCACAAGTAATACTTATCATGACTTGCTATGTTGGATTTTCTCGCAGATCTTGTCAATAATCTCATGCTTAAAAGTATAGCTTGCTTTATTCGAGATAAGACGTGCACTTACTTCCGCAATTTGTTCTATCGGCTTCATATTGTTTTCCAGCAAGGTTTGCCCTGTCTCAACAATATCCACAATAACATCCGAAAGACCGAGAAGGGGTGCAAGCTCTATAGAGCCGTTGAGCTTAATTATATCAATTTCCCGCCCCTGTGTCCGGTAATGCTTTCTCGCGATATTTGGAAACTTTGTAGCCACACGGACAGGACAGGGGGACAGGTAACCTGAAAGACAAGGGGACGGTTCATCTGTCTTGTCATCAGAAAGAGGGACCGAAAGACAAGGGGACGGTTCATCTGTCTTGTCATCGGGAAGAGGGACCGAAAGACAAGGGGACGGTTCATCTGTCTTGTCATCGGGAAGAGGGACCGTCCCCATAACAGCAACGGATATATTGCATTTTCCGATCCCCAAGTCAAGAAGCTCATAAACATCCGGCGAGTATTCGAGTAGAATATCCTTACCCGCAACACCCAAGTCAGCAACTCCGCGTTCGACATAGATTGCCACATCCGACGGTTTTACCCAAAAATAACGAATACCGGTTTCAAGGTTTTCAAACACAAGCTTACGGCTTTCCTCTTTAATCTCGGGACAGCCATATCCTGCTTTTTCGAAAATTTCATATGCCTTTTCTCCGAGACGGCCTTTTGGCAGCGCGATATTGATGCTTTTTGTTTCTGAAGCAGAAGAACAGTCCTTTTGCTTCCTTTGCTCCACAGATAAAGCATCAAGATACACGGCAAAGCCTATAGCTCCTGCATTTTTCCCAAACTTTCGTAAAAGCTCATCATATCGACCGCCCGAAAGAACCTTTGCCGAAATTCCCTCAATATACCCCTGGAATATGATTCCGCTGTAGTAACTGATATCGTTTACTATAGAAAAATCGATGTATATATCCGCAGGACAGAGAGACAGTGGACCTGTCCCCCTGTCCTGTATGACCTTGTGCAATGCCTCTAATTCTACAAATGCAGCGTTCATCTCCTCGTTTATGCTCAGCTCGCGGAGTCTGCAGGCAACATCTTCAAACGAACCGTGAATCTGAGACAGTGCGGCTAACTTCTCGGAAAATTCAACAGAGCATCCGTATTCCATGCAAAGGGCCCTAAGTCCCGAAGTATTCTTTTCACTGATACAGGCGATTATCTCGCTTTTTTGCATCATCGAAAAACTCTCATATTGCAGCAAACCGCTTAGGAAACCCATGTGAGAAATACCAAGACGTGAGTGTTCACTTACAGTTTCAAGACTTTTCTTTGCGAGAACAAGCACTTCACCCATCAATCCCACATCAATCTTACCTATACACTCAAGACCGACCTGCATTTGCTCTTTAAATTCCACGCCGTCAGATCTATAGATGTTTTCATTATAGTAAAGCTTCTTAAGTTCGCCATCATCTTTAGAGGTTTTAACAATAGAAAGTGTAACATCAGGACGCAGTGCCATAAGTCGTCCGCTTGCACCTGTGAAAGTCAAGATGTCTCCCGAGGGCATAAACGCCTTATTCTCCGCATAAAGTTCATACTCCTCAAACCTGCTCATTTTATAATTAGAATACCCAAACTTCTCATACAAAGCACGCAACCTGAAAATGAGCAACTCATCATATCTTAATATGTCTTGAATATTATCCATACTTTGTGTTTCTCCGAAACCTCTATCAATGTTATCCGCGCAATTAGTATAACAGAGTTCGCATAAAAATAGAATAAAAATTTACCAACCCCCGTCATTCTGCACGTTAGTTGCAGAATCTATTGCTGCCCGACATGGATTCTGCGACTGCGCGCAGAATGACGAGGGGAGTTACTCCGTAACCACCGCTCAACATTTCAACATTTGTTTACATTCATACTGTTGACCATTAGCAATGAACCGTGATAGTATTGTGCATCTATCAATAATTATTTTAGGAGGTATCTTTAATGTCTTGGGAGTCAAAAATCAACATCAACAACATCAGCACAATCATTTGCGGCAGTCGTGTGTTTTTGGGTGTAGGAGCAATTGAAAAAATCGACTTCATTGCCGAGCAACTCAAAGCACGAGGAATTGACTGCATTATTGCCATGACCGGCAAAGCCGCATATGAAAAGACCGGCGCATGGGGGTATGTAACTAAAGCACTGGATAAACACGGTATACGTTATGTCCTCTACAACAAGGTACAACCAAACCCCGAAACACAACAAGTAGATGAAGCAGTAAAAATGGCAAGAGATGCAGGCGCAAAAGCCGTCATAGCAATCGGCGGCGGAAGTCCCATCGACGCAGGCAAAAGTGCCGCAATCCTACTGGAATATCCTGACAAAACATGCCAGGACCTCTATGAAGCAAAATTCGCCGCAGAAAAAGCCGTACCGGTCATAGCTATAAACTTAACTCATGGCACAGGCACAGAAGCCAACCGCTTCGCAGTTGTTACAATCCCCGAAAAAGAATACAAACCCGCAATCGCCTATGATTGTATCTATCCCTTATTCTCAATTGACGATCCTGCATTGATGACAGGACTGCCCGCCGACCAAACAAGATACGTCAGCATTGACGCAGTCAACCATGTTGTTGAAGCAGCTACAACAGTTTTGAACAACCCGTTCTCAATTACACTCGCTAAGGAAGTAATGAGACTTGTATCAAAATATCTCCCTGCAGCTCTTAAAGACCCGAATGACCTGACAGCACGTTATTTCCTCACATATGCCGCAATGATCGCCGGCACAAGCTTCGACAACGGACTGCTCCACTTCACACACGCTCTGGAACATCCGCTCAGCGGCATTAAAACAGACTTGACACACGGACTCGGTCTTGCAATACTTCTTCCCGCAGTCGTAAAAGAAATTTACCCGGCTGCCGGAGTAATCCTCGCTGACATCCTCAGCGACATCGTACCGGGACTGACAGGCTGCGAAAGTGAAGCAGACAAAGCCGCAGCAGGTGTCCGCGAGTGGCTGAAATCCGTCGGAGTGCCCGAAACACTGGCAGATGTAGGCTTCAAAAAAGAAGATGTACCGAAGCTCGTTAATCTTGCCTTTGAAACCCCGGGACTGGAAGGCCTCATAAACTGCGCTCCCGTCGCACACGACAGAGCCGCCGTCGAGAGGATTTACACCAACTCGTTCTAGTAGATAAATCAATTAAAAGAGAAAAGTTGCATTTTGCGACTTTTCTCTTTTTTTTCAGAGATTATTAATCCCGGATATTTTAAACTTAATATCCTTGTGTGCCTCTAAGCAATTTCACTTTTGTGAACAAATACGGCACAGCCAGAGTTAAATACGTTCCTGCTGCGAGCATAGTGAAATAATCAATTGCTACGTGTCTATTTGCTAAGATGAAGTATCTGAGCGCATATAACCCCAAGGCGAGCGGATAACCGCACAGAATGCGAATTATGTTTATCTTCATACATTTTGCATACTGCATATTAATATGTCTATTCTCAATAATATATCCAACGACCACGCCCGTAAGCATACCGACAAAACCATACAGCGAATGGTCCGGTTGAAAAATCATGATTATATAAAGCGGCACAAGAAATGCGATATACCAAAGATCATTTTCAATTTTTCCTATAGCCCATATCAACACCAGCATTAATACTACGCCCATAACCAGCCCGACAACAACATCTTCCCAAAAATGCACACCCAGATATATTCTGGAAAACCCACCCAAAAGCGCAATAAAAATAGAAACAATATACAGTACCCATTTATGCTTTACTTTTCTCTGATATGTTTTCAAAGAAATCGCTGTTGCAAGACTTGATGCATACTGGCTGTGACCGGATGGAAAGCTGTAGGTGCTTTTCGTACTGTCCCCGTAAAGTATCGCAATTTTAGGATCAGCGGGACGAGGCGATTGTACAATAATCTTAACAAGCCCGTTGAGTATAGATCCGATAAAATACGATATCGTAATAACAACACTATACTTTTTATCAACACACCAGTAAAGTACAGCTATCACCAGCATGAGCAAAGGCATATCAATAATAAACGAAACAGCCACAAAAAAGGAGTCAAAAAATTCACTCCGAAGCTGCTGAACTAATTCTATTACATCATAATTTTGCCACATGTGAGCATTTACCCACTCTCATACGCTTCTTCAAGCCACAGCTTTTGCGCTATAAATACTTCTTCCAATGCTTTTTGCGGAGTCGCACCAGAGGCACTACGAATCAAACCAAATACCTAAAAGAGCACATATCCCGAGAAAATTACTTGCATAATAAACATACTCAATGTATACTACTTTGCAGGAACGAAAGTGCTCCGCCACTGTCCTTTTTCCCCTTCAGGTAAAAAGTTTTTGGCGGCAGGCGAGAAGAGGTCTCAAGCTCTCCCCGCCTTGTATATGTGAAGACCGCTCACATACACAATAGCTAAATAGCTACACCTTCGGTCATTATATGACGGTTTGTACTTCGGTGCAAGAGAAACCTTATTGTATTTGATCGGTTGTGATGCACAAAACGTGCTGTGTATGAGAAGTGTTCAAGAGAACACTCTGGGCATACACGGCATTTTCGTTTCTCGGACAAATCTCGCAGGAGCATATGCAAATGCCCCTGCGAGGAACGTTCCGGGGAGTATTTTATAGAAGGAAAAGCTGAATAATTACATTTGAGCTTAATCTGAGAGGTTGAGCCACGCAAGCGGAAGCTGCGGCAATGCATTATCGCACTATTGAAATATTTGACATACCTGTGTCATAGCAATGTGAATAGCGCAGTCGGAAAAGAGCGGTAAGTTTATGAAAACCAAAATTAATTTAAAATAAAGAAAGGAATAGATTTTGATATGAAAAGAAGATCGACAGGGAGAAAATTGAGGAGAGTCACCATATTGTCTCTTGTGCTTGTACTGCTGCTAGGCGTTTTGATGCCGGTAGCGAGTGCTGAGTGGCGGGCAACGCCAACATCGAACCCGTTTACGGATGTACAGCCGCGGGACTGGCACCACGACACCATTTCGTGGGCATGGATCAACGGTATTACTACAGGGACATCAGCGACAACATTTGGACCTAACAACAATGTAACACGCGCACAGTTTGCCACATTCATACATCGCGTGGCGGGAAGACCTCATGCAAGCCCTTCAGCCTTTGCTGATTCCGGCACGATACCGGGTTTTGCAACTATCGCCGTTGGCTGGGCATCAAGCTCAGGAGTAACAACAGGTTTTTTGAATGACAACACATATAGGCCAAACAGTAACATAACAAGGGAGCAAATCGCCACGATGCTTCATAGGTATGCAGAGAATATAGGAGCGGACACAACGTCGCCCGCACAGGCTCTGGATGCCTTCCCGGACAGGGCGCGAGTATCCGGTTGGGCGACAGCGGCAATGCGCTGGGCAGTGCATCATGGGATTATAACCGGACTAAACGGTAATTTAGCGCCTCAAAGCAATGCAACCCGAGCACAGACAGTCACTATGCTGAAAAGGGTTGTGGATACGTTTAAAATAAGCGCAGTAAATTTGCCGGATCCACCATCCGGCTCCAGGCCGCCGCCGACCCAAGTTCAACCGGTCACACTACATGGGGGTGAGTGGGTTGTTGGTGAGCATATACCTGCCGGACGATACACAGCAACACCTATGCTCAATGGTCGAAATTCCGGAAATTTCATTGTATGGGGGCAGAGAGATGGATGGCGTAGTCTTGTAGCAAATGAAATCCTTAATTCGCAGTGGTCAACAAGCGGTTTTATTTTTGGAGTCCCAAGTGTTACATTAACTCTTGAAAATGGTGACGAGATAAATTTGTCGGGTTTAGGTTATGTGCATTTTAATCCACCCGCCACTCCACCGCACAACACATTGACCACGGGAAGTGGGTGGGTTGTTGGTCAGCACATCGCTGCCGGTCGTTATACTGTGAGTCCGACCCATGATGGCGAAAGTGGCAATTTCATTGTTCGTGATTCGAATGGACGACTTGCAGTCAACACTATATTAAGAGATACCCCATTAACTACAAACTTTGCTAACGGGCAAACTATATTTATTTCAGGGATTTCTTCTGTAACATTTACACCGTAACCATACTTGAATAAATAAAGAGGAAACCACAGATTTTTCCAATCAACAAATATTAAATGGTTTTCGAATCGAGTTAGTGGAAGTCCGGTCGTAAAGTCGGGCTTCCATAAAGCAAGAGGAAAATTGCAAAGCAAAAAACAGCTATAAACTCTGCAATAACAGTGTCTGTAGCTGTATTAATTTGGCAGGGGCAGAAGGATTTGAACCCTCGACCTACGGTTTTGGAGACCGCCGCTCTACCAGCTGAGCTATACCCCTATGCGAGCGGAAATCACTATACCACATATCGTTGCTGATTACAATAGGAAGTGTTTCTGATTTAGCGCTTCTGAAAAGTAAGCGTTATAAATAGCACGTGATTTTGACATAACTACCCACATGTGATTTTGTCTCAAAAATATATCCATGTTATTTTTGCTTTGCTTTTCTGAAGTGCTCTCTGCGGTACAGTTCCGCTCCTGTGATGATTAATAATCCTAATGCAAGCATTATTACCGGCAAAGCAATATTGCTGTCAACTCCTGTTTGCGGGGATCCGCCGGGAGGGATTACTTCAAAGCTGGCTGTAATCGTTACCATATTACCCGGCATTAAGAATGCTGCAGGGTTTACGTAGTTACCGCCGGTGATATCTGCACCCGTTATCGTCCAACCGGAAAAGCGGAAGCCGGGATTTGGCGCGGCTGTTACTTGTACGGCATATCCCTCGGCATAGGGTCCGCTGCGTGTGCCGGAAAGAGTGCCTCCCTCTGCGCCGATTACGTTCAAGGTGAATGTACCCGGCGGGTTCTGTTCAAAGTTTGCCGTTATAACTACTGTATCCGCCGGCATAATAAATGTTGCCGGTTTTGCAAATTCCCCGCCTGTTATTACCGCACCTGTTATTGTCCAGTTTACAAAGTGATATCCATCGTTTGCCAGAGCTATTACGCTGATGGCAGTGCCTTCTTCATAATATCCGCTTGGTGTACCTGAGACTATACCTCCGATTCCGGCAATTGCGCTAAAGTCGTAGACATCCGGTTTTGCATTGAGTGCAAAGGTTACGGAGATAGTGTGATTATTCTTTACGTTAATAAAATCCTGTATGTCCGTAGTCAGTGTCGGCACACCATCTATTAGTACCTCATTTATAAAATAACCGTCATCGGGTGTAATTGTAAATGTTTGATTCCCGCCATAAGGCACTGTTACGTTGCCCTGAGGCGAAATGCTGCCTCCTGCGCTTGCGGTTGCCGTGATGTTGAGATCCACATGCCCAAAGGTAGCGCTAATTACTGAATTTCTCGATATTGAATCAAACGTATAACTGCCGCTTTGCAGATTGTTAGTCCCGGGCCAATTCGTTGTATTGGTTAAGATATCCGTTACAGGAGTCCCGTCAACCACAACTCCGGTTACATAATAGCCGGGCTGAGCCGTGACGGTATAAGTTCTGGTACTATTCAGAGGTATGTTACTTGTATAACCGGAGGGGCTAAAGCTACCGCCTACACCCGCAAAGGCAACTATACTAAATAGCGTCGTACTCTGTTGAGCATAGAACACGCGAATAATCTGACTATTAACTACAGGCGGTGTAGTGTAATTAAAGGTTTCTCCGGGAGTATTACCGGCAAATAGAAGCTGCGAAAAATACATTGCCGAATATCCGGCAGTGGAATCCCAGGTATCGACTGCTAAAATATAGTAGGGTGCTGCCGACCTTACAGTGAAAGACTGAGTTTGAGTGTATGGTACCTGGATCGTTTGAGCTAAAATAATACCGGTGAATGGGCTGCCGATGCCGCTGCCGGTCGAATCAACGTTATTCCCTCCACCGACTGTTCCGCCAGGTCCGAATGTTATGACAACTGGGTAATATTGATTAACCACCGTCACTTCCGACAGCTGGATATAGCCTGTATTTGTGCCATTGCTGTAATAAATTCCATCAAATGGTCTGTTTGCAGAAGTATCTCTTTTTGCCCAAGTGGCTGTGACCCCCGTACCCGAAAGTGGTGTATTTATAATATTAGTTGAAGATAAAGTGGGAGGAGTAGTAGGGGGGGCGAAATACACTCCCGAACCGCCGGCTATCCATGCCGCTCTATCCCATGCTATTACAATGCCGTTACTAGTTGCACCCGTAAATCCTAATGTTGCATTTCTCTCTGTATAAATAACACTGTTGGTACTGCCTGTTATACCGGTTCCGTAAGCGAATACAGTACCACCGGATACGCTGACAGTGGAATTTGATCCTGTTGTATGGATTGCCCAGCCTGTGCCGCTTGTTGCATATGATGCTACAAGCCCTCCTGTAATGGTAACAGAGGTGTTGGTTACTTGCGTTGGGGCTGTGGTTGAGGTGCTTATTGCTGTGCCTCCCGAGCCTGTGGCTTGTACTATACCGCCCGATACCGTTACATTGGAAGAATCGCCGACCAGATTGACTACGCGTCCATACACCCCGCTCGTGGATAATGTGCCGCCGCTGATTAAAACATTGCCGTAAGATTGAATGACATAACCATATGATCCGGCAGCGGTAGATGATGCAAACACGTTACCGCCGCTCACGTTCACATTTACGCTGCCTATATTGCTTGCGTTGGTCATGTCTATAACCGGAAACAAATTGCTTGTAGCTTCATTAAAAACCGACCCGCTTGTCACGTTGACAACCGTATTCGGTCCTGCACCTTCTATGGCGCGACCTTTTCCCGATTGAACCGTGCCACCGCTTATAATAAGGTTGAGACCGTTTGCCCTGATTGCGGTATAGCTGTTTGGTGTGCTTGTATTTTGTACCCAGCCGCCTGAACCGATATTTAAGGTACCGTCTCCGTAGTAATCAATAACAGGGTTTGCAATGCCTCTGTAAACAGCATTCCACACGATTGTAACGCCGTCAGGAATATTCAAGGTAAGTATTGAGTTAGCAGTTATTTTGCTTCCGGTTACTTCAATAGTTGTTGCGCCGGTGGCAATTGCGGCATTTATTAGTCCTTGAATGGTAGGAACAGGATCTGTATCTGCAATCGTTACGTTCACAGTCGTAGCACTCACATTGAAGCTTAGTATACCTGACATCAATATGATGACCAAAATGAACGCAAATATTCTTTTAGTAGTTTTTATCACCTTAGTCACGCTCCAATTTATAGTAATATAATAATTATACATGGAAGTTCTCTATTTGCAAACAAAAATATGGTTTTTTATTATGTGTCATTGCGGTCTCCGAGCCGCAATATCCCGAATTTTATGCATTACTCAAGGGATTGCGGGGCGAACCTTTTCACCTCTGCGGAGGATGAAATATACCCGCAATGACGAGACCCAGTTCATCGAGTTGTGCTTCATCAACTTCACTTGGACACGCTGTCAGAAGCTCGGATGCGTTTTGTACCTTTGGAAATGCAATAACATCACGAATGGTTCCAAGCCCTGCGAGGTGCATTACTATCCTGTCGAGTCCGTAAGCTATGCCGCCATGTGGTGGAGCACCATACTTAAATGCGTCTATTAAATGACCAAAACGCTCATCGGCTTCTTCATCTGTGAAGCCCAGTGCTCTGAACATACGTTTTTGCATTTCCGGTGTGTTGATGCGGATTGATCCACCACCAAGTTCCGAGCCGTTGAGAACCAAATCATATGCCTTTGCCCGGCAGTTTATCTTATCGGTTTCAAGAAGCTCGATATCTTCGTCCATAGCTGCGGTAAAAGGATGATGTCTTGCGACAAAACGCTCGTCCTCTTCGGAATACTCAAACAACGGGAATTCTGTAATCCAAACAAACTCATAGGCTCCTTCTGCTATCAATCCCAGCCGTTTTGCGCACTCTAAACGCAATGCTCCCAATGATGCAAAAACAACATCCTCATTTACGTCTGCAACTATTAAGATTAAGCCACCCGGTTTTGCTCCTGCACGAGTCAATATCGCATCGTTTTCTTCTTCTGTCAAAAACTTTGAAAACGATGAGGACACACTCCCGTCTTCACCTAACTTAGTCCACGCAAGCCCTCTTGCCCCATACGTTTTGACAAATTCAACCAATGAGTCAATTTGCTTGCGCGGCAAGCTTGCCCCATCCGGGACATAAATCATCCTCACGCTGCCGCCTTGTAAAACAGGCTCTGAAAATACCTTAAACTCGCAGTTTTTAACAATATCGCCAATATCGCAGAGTTCCAGACCAAATCTTAAATCAGGTTTATCAGAACCAAATCTGTCCATAGCCTCTCGCAACGTCATTCTCTTTATCGGGAGCTTTACATCAACATCCAGCACTTCACCAAATAAACGCTTAATAAAGCCCTCGTTCACTTCTATTACATCTTCAATATCTACAAATGACATTTCAAGGTCAATCTGCGTAAACTCCGGCTGACGGTCAGCTCTCAAATCCTCGTCACGGAAGCAACGCACTATTTGCATATACCTGTCAAACCCCGAAAGCATCAACAATTGCTTGTACTGCTGCGGCGATTGCGGCAGTGCATAAAATTTGCCTTTGTGTACACGGCTCGGTACAAGGTAATCGCGTGCGCCTTCGGGAGTCGATTTCGTCAGCATCGGTGTCTCAATTTCATAAAACCCGTTTTCATCAAAATAATCACGTGTAATCTTCACTGCTCTGTGACGAAGCGCAATATACCTCTGCATATCCGGACGGCGCAGGTCGAGATATCGGTATTTTAGCAGTAATGCATCGTTTACATCGGAATTTTCTTCTATTTCAAACGGCGGCGTTTCTGATTTTGCAAGAATGTTCAGTTCTGTAACTTCAAGCTCAACATCTCCTGTCGGCAACTGCGGATTCTTCGCTGAACGCTCGCGTAACTTTCCGCTTGCACATACAACAAACTCACTGCGAAGTGTAGCCGCAGATTCAAACACCTCTCTGCACGTACTTTCGTCGAAAGCAAGCTGTAGTATACCTGTACGGTCACGCAAGTCTATAAATATAAGCTGCCCAAGGTCACGCCGTCGCTGTACCCAGCCGCAGACAACTACTTCCTTCCCTATATCTTCAATACGCAGCTCCCCGCAGTAATTTGTCCGTTTGTATTTATTTGATGAATTCATTGCTTGATAACTCCTTGCGATAAAAATACTTTCACTATAACTGTTGACGTTTCAGGTATGATTATGGTATAATTTTCACAGACAAGGGCGAAAACCTCCTCTCATGGCGGTTAGCCCGTGAAGTTTATGGCTAAGTAAAAGCCGCTACTTTGAACGGGGGCGGCTTTTACGTTTGCTTATGAGCTTTCGCACTCTTATCGAAACGGAAAATCCGAAGATATGAAATGTTACTTGCGTCATCAGCATCACCTCGCTTTCGCATGGTGTCGCTAACCGCCTCGCCCTTATCTTCAGACATTATACTATGAAATCACAAAAAAAGGTATAGCTAATTATTGTACTGATGGTGTAATTATTATATAATTTCGTGACTGATGAAAAAAGGAGCTGTGCATCATGAAGAATAAGAATAGTTTCATAGAATTTATGGCGGATGCCGGGGTTTTGACGTTTGGTGATTTCACCACCAAGAGCGGACGGAAAACGCCTTATTTTGTTAATACGGGTAACTATAAAACAGGGATGCATATTTCTGTTCTCGGAGATTACTACGCACAGCTTGTTGTCGATAGCGGTGAAAAGTTTGATGCGTTGTACGGTCCGGCATATAAAGGCATTACACTTGCGGCTGCGACAGCTTCATCCCTATACCGCAATCACGGCATAAATGTCCCATACTTCTTCAACCGCAAAGAAGTAAAAGACCATGGCGAAGGCGGCTCGCTAATAGGTTATAAACCAAAAGACGGCGATAAAATAATTATAATCGAAGATGTCGTAACAGCAGGCACAGCAGTACGCGAAAGTATGCAATTGCTGAAAGGCATAGCCGATGTAAAAATCACCGCACTGTACGTTTCCGTCGACAGGATGGAACGTGGGACGGGAGAACAGTCAACGCTGAATGAGTTGAAATTAGAATATGGCATAAATGTATACTCGATAATTAATGCTAAAGATATAATCGCTTCATTTCCGCAAGGTGATGAGCGTATATCTAAAATGGAAGCATATCTGGTGAAATATGCCGGAATTTAAGGTAACAAGTGAATTTAAACCCGCCGGTGGTCAGCCGGAGGCGATAAAAAAGCTGACAGACGGAATAGAGCTTGGCTTTGAAGAACAGACCTTGCTTGGGGTCACAGGCTCCGGAAAAACATATACAATGGCAAAAATAATCGAGCAAATACAAAGACCAACGCTTGTACTTGCTCATAACAAAGCACTTGCCGCGCAGCTTTGCAGTGAGTTTCGAGAGTTTTTTCCCGAAAACGCAGTAGAGTTCTTTGTCTCATACTACGACTACTATCAGCCCGAAGCATATATACCGCACACAGACACATATATCGAAAAAGACAGTTCTATCAACGATGAAATTGAGCGGCTGCGGCACTCGGCGACATCGGCGCTTTTCGAGCGCAATGATGTTATAGTTGTGTCTTCTGTCAGTTGCATATACGGTCTTGGAGACCCCATCGACTACAGTAGTATGGTCATTTCTCTACGCAAGGGTGCTTATTGCAGCCGTGATGAGCTGCTTAAAAAGCTTGTAGAAATACGTTATGAACGAAACGACATTGCATTTGAGCGTAATGCGTTTCGTGTCAGAGGCGATACTGTCGAAATATACCCCGTCTACGCACGCGACCATGCGATAAGGGTTGAGTTTTTCGGTGACGAAATTGACAGAATAAGCGAAGTGCATGTTGTAACCGGAATCCCGACAAGAGAATTATCTCATGCTGCAATTTATCCGGCTTCGCACTATGTAACAACCGAGGAAAAAATCCAAAATGCAATATCACAAATAAAAAGCGAGTTAAATGAACGTCTTGATTATTTTGAAGAGAATAACAAGCTCGTTGAAGCCCAACGCCTTCAACAACGCACAATGTACGACATCGAAATGTTGACGGAGCTGGGTTATTGTAATGGTATCGAAAACTACTCACGTATAATCACAGGACGCACTCCCGGAAGCGCGCCGATGACATTACTGGACTATTTCCCAAAAGATTTCATTATGTTTATCGACGAATGCCATGTAACAATACCGCAGGTTCGCGCCATGTACGCAGGAGATAAATCACGAAAAGACAATCTTGTCGAATACGGATTTCGACTACCGTCGGCATACGACAACAGACCTCTCAATTTTGAAGAGTTCAACGAGCGGCTCAATCAGGTGATATACGTTTCCGCAACCCCAAGTGAATACGAACGCTCACGTTCAAGTCAGGTAGTAGAACAAGTTATACGCCCGACGGGACTGCTTGACCCTGAAATATCAATACGTCCGGTAGAAGGACAGATAGACGACCTGATTGCAGAAATAAACCTCCGCTCCGCAAACGACGAACGTGTGCTGGTAACAACTCTGACCAAAAGAATGGCTGAGGATTTGACAACACACTTAAAGGGTGTAGGAATTCGCGTCCGGTATTTACATCACGATATATCAACAACCGAACGAATGGAAATAATCCGCGACTTGCGCCTGGGCGAGTTTGATGTCCTTGTCGGTATAAACCTGCTCCGTGAAGGACTTGACTTACCCGAGGTATCACTCGTCGCTATACTCGACGCAGATAAAGAAGGCTTCCTCCGCAGCGCAACATCACTTATACAAACAATAGGACGCGCCGCAAGGAATATTTCGGGACTTGTAATCTTGTATGCAGACAAAGTCACAAACTCAATGAGCATTGCAATAGAAGAAACCGACAAACGCAGGGAAAAACAAAGACAATTCAACGAAGCCAATGGAATTGTCCCAAAAACAATTATAAAGAACGTTAGAGAACTGCTTGAAATCTCGAAACGCGACACCACAGTTACCGCAGACGGAGTAAAACTGACAAAACGCGAGATTGACGAAGAAGTAAGAAGACTGGAAAAAGAAATGGCAGCCGCCGCAAAACTCCTCGAATTCGAGTATGCTGCAGCATTGAGGGACAGGATTATTGAACTTAGGGGAGGTTGATTGGAGTTTAAGCAAAACGCAAGAGTACACAAAACTCGTCATTGCGGCCTCCGAGCCTTTGGGTTACGTAAGTGCCCAAAAATACCCGCAATCCCGTGAAGTATACATTATCAAAGAGATTGCGGGTCGAGCCCGCAATGACGAAGTGTTATTTAGATTTCCTCCCCCTCCGTCTTATTCATCAGCCTCCCCGACACTATAAACAGTGCCGAAATACCCAGACCTGCAACCAGCATGATCCCACCGAGCAGCCATGTGAAGTTCGGGTCAACTATTTGATGGCTTTTATACATTATACTGACCAAAGAACCAAACTGGAAACCCAGAACAGTCGTGTTTGAAATCCCCGGGAACTTTTCGAAAACATATTTTACACCTTTTGCTGTAGCCATAAGCCCGACCACTACAAAAACGAGAAATAAGCCTATCGGCAATATGTACGAAAGTTCCATGCGCAGCAGTTCATCCGCCGCATATATAAGCGGGCTGTAAACGCCAAGGATTACTAAAACCGTAGCTAGACTCATCCCCGGTATCAGAGCAGATACACCTGCGGCGAAGCCCCCGATTGCCAGACCGGGCCAGTCAGACAGCGTTGCGGCAGCTCCGGACATCAACCCTGTTTCAAACGCAAACACACTAAGCGCAACTGCGGCAACAAACGCCCCAAGTGCACCAATCAGATAAAACGGCTTGAATCCGATTTTACGTACCTCCATGAGAACGAGTGGTATACTTCCCGCAATGAGTCCCACAAATAGTAAATGAATGGCTTTTTCATAAGAGTCAAAAAGCTGCCTGAAGGTAAGCACAAACACCACAGCACTAATCACTCCACCGACGCCGAGAGGAATAATAAACATGAGGTTTTGCTTCAATTTTTTGAACGGATTAGCAATTACCCGTACGATCTCATGGTAAACACCCATAGCTATTGCAACCAAGCTTCCGCTGAAACCCGGAGCAACAATACTCAGCCCCAAAAAAAAGCCGCATAAAATCCGATATAAAAATAGCTTCATAGGGATACTCCTAACTCTGTCATTCTGCGCGTTAGTCGCAGAATCTATTGCTGTACATAGGTGTTCTACCGGATATATAACATAGTTGCGATGTGGATTCTGCGACTAACGCGCAGAATGACTGAGGGAATCAGATTTTTCTTTTATTGGCATTCCTTTTTGGAGAGCTTTTACCTTCTCGCAAACTCCGGCTGTCAGCATTGCGCTCGATGCAGTTGTCTGTTCACCGCTTGACATGTCTTTTACGGTTATCAAGCCTTTTTCTATCTCATCCTCGCCCAAAAATACGACAAACGGAATGCCCAGCTTATCTGCATAAGAAACTTTCACCTTAAACTTTTTACATTCACTGTAAATCTGTACCCGTAAACCGGACTCGCGCATTGAAGTCGCAAGTTTGACTGCATGCGACAAGTCATCCGTCATAGGAATAATCAGCACATCTGCAGGAGCGGACAGCATCGCTTCATTTAATAATTCCTGCTCCTGCAATATCGAAAACAATCTGGTCAGACCAAGAGAAATCCCGACACCGGGCATTTTCCGGTCAGTATAAAACCCGGCAAGATTATCATACCTGCCGCCGCCGCAAACAGAACCCACTTCGGGATAATCGGATAAGTAAGTTTCATACACCGTTCCTGTGTAATAATCAAGCCCGCGCGCAAGTGAGATATCTATTTTGTAATGAGTATCCGGAACGCCAAAACCCGCAAGATGCTGCTGTAAAGCGGAAAGCTCCTCAAAACCCGTGTCAAAAATTTCGTTTTTCCCTCTGTATCCTTCCAAAGTTAAAAACGGGTCATTCTTACTCGTAACAAACGAGATTATTTCATCCGCCTGCTCCTGTGACAGATCCAAGTCTATAATCAGAGATTTGAGAAGCTTATCGGCACCGATTTTATCCAGCTTATCAACCATGCGCATAACATTGGTTGACTCGTCACCGCTTCTTATCCCAAGGATTTCAAAGAACCCGCTCAGAATCTTGCGGTTGTTAATACGAATATAGAAACGCTCCAACCCCATGGATATAAGACAATTGTAGATAACACCCGGCAGCTCAGCCTCATTCATAATATCAAGAGCACCGTCGCCGATTATGTCTATATCGGCTTGATAGAACTCACGAAAACGACCTCTTTGCGCGCGTTCCCCGCGATAAACCTTGCCGATTTCAAAACGGCGAAACGGAAAAGTCAAGTCATTATAATGGAGTGCAACATACTTCGCCAGTGAAGCGGTTAATTCATAACGAATAGCAAGGTCTGTATCTCCCTTGCGCAATGTATAAACTTGCTTTTCGGTCTCTCCGCCACCTTTAGCCAATAATATCTCAGCCGGCTCCATAAGCGGAGTATCAAGCGGCGTAAAGCCGTAAAGCGAAAAAGTTTCATGTAACTTATGCACCATTGTATTAAAGCACACCTGACTCGGAGGCAGTAGCTCCATAAACCCGGACAAAGTGCGCGGTTTAATTTTAGTCACACTTTCCACCACACTAATTCTTTGGATTTACTATATCACGCCAACCAAGGTCGCCGCGGCTGAGACCGTGTATCAAAACCTCTGCGGTGGCTACGTTTGAGGCAAACGGTATATTATGCTCGTCGCAAAGTCTTGCGATTTCCGTAACACTCCCATGGTACTCATCAATAAGCTGCGGATCGCAAAAGAATAACACCATGTCAATCTCATTGTAAGCAATACGAGAACCAATCTGTTGGTCTCCACCCTGTTTACAAGACATATATAACGTAATGGGCAGACCTGTAGCCTCCGTGACAAGACGGCCCGTTGTATTTGTAGCACAAATCGAATGTCCGGATAAAATTCCGCAATAAGCAATGCAAAACTGTACCATCAATTCTTTTCTTCTGTCATGTGCAAGTAATGCTATATTCAAAATGGTCACCTCTTAAAATCGTTACATTATACTTTTATATTGCTTCAGCGGAATATCATCACCCGAAATACGACGCGCAATATCCAGAAAGTCATATGCCGAAAGTCTTCTCTTGTAAAGCACCAGAGGAATGTTCTCATGCAGCGCAAGAAAAATGTTTTTGTCTTCCGGAACTACTCCCAGAAGCTGCACCCCTATTGTATCAATAACATCGTCAATAGTTGTTTTTATCCGCTTGTAATTTTTTGGTTTTACTCTGTGAATAACAAGCCGGGTATCAGAAACACCCATTTTTCTTACCGCATTTGCCACCCGGCTTGCATCTCTCATAGAAGGCAAATCTCCTGTTGCAACCACTATTGACATATCGGCTTCACCGTCCCCGTGCGCAAGGTGGAAACCTTTGCCGACACCGGCAGGAGCATCTATTATACAGTAGTCAAAATTCTCTCGTATATCATCGAAAAATGCCTTAATCTCCGGTTTTCCGATATCATCGGGCATACAAACAGCCGGAGCTGAAAGGAAATAGAGATTTGGAATTTTCGGAGACTCGCTGCATGCTGCCATAAGACTTACCCGTCCGCTGAGAACATCCAGAGTATCCATAACTGTAAAGTCTGTCATGCAAAGCGCGAGGTCGAGATTTCGGAGTTCGGAATCAAAATCGATACAAATGGTCTTTTTTTCGAGAACAGCAAGACACGAAGAAATAGCAGCAGCGGCAGTGGTTTTACCCGTTCCGCCTTTTCCCGAAGCTACAACTATAATCTTCCCCACAACAATTCTCCTTGCTTTAAACCCGCTGTTTAGCATACCAAACGCACAAATAATCTCCGCGCGGTTAGATGATTATATACAAAACAAAACCTCTTTTCAATTCTTTTCGTACGATTTTAATCTTCTTCCTCTTAGCCCTCTCCCTTTACCGATCCCACTTGTTTGATAAAGAATCGATTTGGTCGGCGAATTTTGCCAGGTCTTTGTTTGTTCCGCCTTTGTTTCTTGTTATTACCTCTACGAGCCTCATGCCTGCAAGCAATAGTCTTTGGAATACCGGCGAATCAGGTTTTTCACCATGCCTGCGGTCGCTGCGGCTGCTGTCCCTGCGCTCAAGGTCGCTACGGCGTACAAGGTCTTTGCCTTCAAAGTACGGCTGGAACGTGTCCAAATCATAAACCGATGTATATTTTGGTGCAATTGCCTTAAAATCCTGCTCAACAAGCCTGAGTGCAAAGTTTTTGCTTGTCAAATCTTCACCATGAACAACAAACACACACTTCGGCTTTACTTTGAAATTATTTATCCATTTTAACAGCTCTTCCCTGTCTGCGTGCGAGCTCATATTGCGAAAGTTATGTATCTGACAGCGAATTGCGATTTCTTCCCCGAAAAGGGAAACGCTTGAAACAAGCCCGTCTACAACGATACGTCCCAGTGTGCCGAGTGCTTGAAAGCCCGTAAATACGACTGAGCACTCCGAACGCCACAAATTATGCTTGAGATGATGCCGTATACGCCCTGCATCACACATGCCGCTTGATGAAATAATTACCTTCGGAGTCCTGTCATCATTAAGACGCTTTGATTCTTCGGAGGTTTCAACTATACGAAGACCATCAAACGACAATGGCTCAATACCCGAGTCAATTAATGCAAGGGTCTCATCATTGAAGTATTCCGTCAAATCTTCCGAATAAAGATTTGTTGCCGCTTTTGCAAGCGGGCTGTCAAGATAAACCAAAAAGTCGGGCATGCAGGAAACCAACCTGCGTTCCTTTATCTCGCGGATATGGTAGAGCAAATCCTGTGTTCTGCCAATCGCAAACGACGGGCAAATCACATTTCCGCCCTTTGAAAGAGTGTTTTCGATGACCTTCGCCAGTTCCGTAACTGTATCGAAGGAACGCACATGATTTCTGTCTCCGTAAGTTGATTCCATTACAACAACATCGGCTTCGTCAATGAATTCCGGAGTTCTTATCATCGGGTGACCGGGAGTTCCAATGTCTCCTGAAAAGACGAGTTTCTTTTTCTTGCCGTCTTCTGTAAGCCACATTTCAACATAAGCAGAGCCAAGCAGGTGCCCTGCATCGGTAAATGAAAATAATATTGAATCGTCAATTTCAATAGTTTCTTTATAGCCGCAAGGCACTAACAGCGGAAAGACCCGAAGCGCATCTTCCAGTGTATACAGAGGCTGAGCCACCGCATCACCCGCTCGGCGTTTTTTTCTGGTTGCCCAAAGTGCTTCAAGCTCTTGAATGTGCGCACTGTCGCGAAGCATTATATCAAGAAGCTTGCATGTTGCTCCGGTTGCGAAAATACTTCCCCGAAAACCTTGCTTGACAAGCAGCGGCAATCTGCCGGAATGGTCAATATGTGCATGAGTAACTATAACATAATCAATTTCTCCGGGATGAAACGGGAAAGCCTGACCGAACCCATTGTCCCCACCCTGTTGCAAACCGCAATCAACGAGCACCCTTTTTCCATTGACTTCAACACAAAAGCAGCTTCCCGTAACCTCTCGCGCCGCCCCGTAAAAACTTATTTTCATAAAACATCTTACTCCCGTCTTCTCTCTAATTCCCAGCCAAAATTCCGTCAATAATCTCTATCGCTTCGTCATACTCTACCACCAGAGTGTGTTGAGAGATTTGTCCTGCTGCGGCTGCAATCTCTTCGGGCAATCTGGCATGCCGCAGTTTGTCGATGTCTTGATTAATTCCTTCTATATCATAGCTTTCAAGACTTGTTTTTAAGTGTGTAAGCAATTCCTTTAGCACCTCAGATTCAATGTAATCGCCCTCTTCTTTATTTCTTGAATTATATTCAGATAGTGCATTTTTTATGTTTTCGAGAAGTCTTTTAAGTGTATCTGCGAAAATACTTGTGTTTGCTTTGATAAACTCCATATCTCCGTTGATTGCCGCCATTTCCAGAGCATATGCCATATCTGAGATATCTCCGCCTCCGATATTTGCTGTTGCGCTCTTTAATGCATGAACATTCGTAGTATAAAGCGGCATGTTGTTTGATTCCAGAAGTTCTATTATTTCATCTGCATGCTTCTGACCCTCTGCGTAGAAAATTTCAAGAGTTTCATAATAATAATCCAATGTCCCGCCTGTACGCAATATTCCTTTATCAACATCCAGTCCTTCTATCTCAAACGGAACTTCATTGCTTTTTTCAGATTCGCGTTTTCCGACATATGCTTTTCTTTTTTCTTTTGGTATAAACGCTTCAATTACCATGTTTAGCACGGTTAAATCAATCGGCTTTGACATAAATTCATTAAAACCGCTGCTTAAAAACATTTCCTTCATTCCCGAAACAGCGTTTGCCGTAAGAGCAACAATCGGAACTTTTAAGTAGTACGAATCTTCTTCCCCAAGGTCTCTTATACGCTTTGTCGTTTCCACACCGTCAATCCCGGGCATTCTGTGATCCATAAAAATCAAATCATAACGCTTTTCCTTAACCGCTTCTATAGCATCATACCCGTTGACGCATAAATCAACATTCATTTCATATGGTAAAAGCAAGCCCTTAACGACTCTAAGATTTGTATTGATGTCATCTACGACGAGGATGTTTGCGTCCGGAGCCGTAAACCTTGCTGCCAGCTTCTCGCTGTAATTGTACGAAAAAGCATCGGTTACATTATTGAGGATGCTGGCAATTGATATTGCGTGTGCCGGTATTGATAATGTACTCCAGTTACCCGGAGGTATCGACTCGCCGAATTCCGAAAGAAGCAGGATTTTTGAGTTTCCGCTCATCTCCGCTATAGTATTTTTATTCTTTTCAAAAAGTACAAGAGATACAAAAATGAAGGTGAAGTTGTTTTTCAATAACCTGAAAAATTCATTCTCATCAGAAACAGAGACAAACTTAACACCGAGGTTTTCGAGAGCATCCGCAATCGACTTTGTATATACATAACGCCGCTCATAAAGCAGTACACTATACTGTTCAGGGTTTTCCACTTGCGCGATTCTTTCGTGACTGTGGATTTCCTGTTCAAACGTAACAGTAAATATGCTCCCTTTTCCATACTCGGATTCAACAGTGATTTCTCCGTTCATGGCATGCATTATATTTTGCGAAATTGCAAGTCCAAGTCCGGTACCTTCTATTTCATTACCGGATTCATCAATCTGGAAATAGTCACTAAACAACTTACTTATATCTTCTTTTTTTATCCCTCTCCCGCTATCCTCTACCTTCATAGATAAACGTACTGTATTTTCGCCGGTATTTTCACCGGATACCGAAAACAGGACATAACCCTTATCTGTAAACTTTACGGCATTGCCTAATATATTAATTATAACCTGACGCACCCGAAGCTCATCCCCTATTAGTGCATTAGGTATGTTGCTGTCAATATTAACAGCAAATCGTATTTGTGAATCAAACGCTCTGATTCTGATTATGCTCACTACATCATTGAGCAGTGATGACAATGAATATTCAGATGGTATGATTTGCATTGCACCTGACTCAATCTTGGAAAAGTCCAGAATGTCGTTAATAAGAGTCAGAAGATTTGCTCCTGCTTGCTTGGCTGTTAAGATGTGCTCTTTAATGGTTTCGGACATTTCTTCCCGAAGAGCGAGTTCAGTCATTCCGAGTATCGCATTCATCGGTGTGCGGATTTCATGGCTCATCTTAGCAAGGAAGATTGATTTTGCGCGATTTGCAAGCTCTGCTTCGTCATATGCTTTTTGCCGTTCATAATTTGATATCGCAAGAGCCATCAAGTCAGCGGCTGATGATGCAAAGTTCTGCTCTTCAATCGCCCATCTCCTGCCTTCAGAATAAACTTTGTCTTTAATCTGTAAAATACAAATTAACCCAACGAGCTTCCCTTCACTTAAAATCGGCGCATCAAGCAATGCCGTCAGAGTATTATTACGCTCTTGCATAAATTGAAAGTTTTTTTCAATTTCTTCTATGGAATTCATTACTATCAGGCGTTCGGTCCAAAGCATATCAGCATATTTTTTTCGTGAATTCAAGTCATAATATTCCGCCGAATAGTTAAATCCTGATGAAGAATCATAAGAAACCATATTAATTAATGCATTTTCGTCAGGATTGTAATGCCAATACTCAACACTGCTAACGTTTAATACATCTTGTACTGCTTTAACTATAAAACCGGCAGAAACTTTAAGATTTCCTGATGATAGTGCCGGTGATTTTGTTATCTCTGCCAGAGCGTCTTTCATTTTAGCGGCATATTCGTATTTCTTTATTGTCCGGGCTTGAGCTTCTTGTGTACGTTTCGCTATAAGCTCGTGACGATTGATAGTGTTTACCATCATTAGGCAAACAGAACGTAAAATTGAAATTTCGTCATCGGTAAATACTCGATCATTAAAACAATCATCAGCACTAAAAAATCCCCAAAATTCATCGTCAAGGAAAAGTGGTATAACGACCAGGGATTTCTTATAGGACAGATCATTTATAAGAGCTTGCTCTTCCTCGGAAAAATCAGATATAGGACCGCTGAAGCATTCATTTTCGGCTAAAAGCTCTATCAAATGGTGATTGCGGTCTAAACTAAATCTGACGTTTCTTATGCTTTCTTCTGTGTCTTTCACCGCTTCGCTGCACCATATATGTATACACTCATGATATAAAACACCGTTATCATAATCATTTTTCCATATTTGTACACGGTCGAAATTGTTTGCCCGCCCCAAAAGCTCCATACTGATTTTGAGGTTAACTACTACGTTATCGTCATCTTTGGTTCTTAATAATGTTTCTGCTGCCTGATTAACCGCCATCAGCATTTTGCCCCGCTGGTTAATTTCATCCATCAACTTGTTATGCTCACGCAAATCCCGGGTGTAACTGATAACCACATCCTCGTCGCCATATTGTGCGCGCACAAGTGTAATCTCCGCTGGTAATGGCGAATTATCGGCAATATATCTATGCATCCAGTCAGTTTTGACGTATCCTTCTTCAAATGCCTTCCTGATTATCTGCGCTGCCTTTTCTTCCGAGCGCTGCCCGTCAGGTTGGTATTCGGGCGAACATTTATTAATAAAATCGTCAACAAAAACAGTGTCATCATCAAGACCGTAAAGGTTAACTACAGCTTTATTAAAAGCTATCACGTTTAAGTCCTTATCCCAAAGCTTGGTACTGAGCGGTGATGTGTTGAGCATTAGTAACGTGCGTTTATTTGCCGCTTCTATTGCTGTTTTCAAGCGATGGCGTTCAGTGTTCTCGAGAGCCACCGATGCAAAGTTAGCAAGAGAAAATATAAAGTCCTGTTCCTTTAATGTCCATTCGCGTCTTTCGGGGTATGCTTGAGAGTGGTGTTGCTCAACTCTAATAATGCCGTAGAGTTCTCCGCCGATACGTACAGGAGCATCAATGTAGGCGCACAAACCTCCGGTGTAGTCACGAATTGAGGAGGAAAGCGCGTTTTTGCTTCTAATGTCATCAACAATAAACAACTGTTCCGATTCGAGTAATTCTTTATAGAGATCACATTCCCATAAACTTATGGATCTTTGTACTGTGCTTTTTGAAGATCTGGTATCATGTGAAAGAACGTTTATCAATGTATTTCTATCATTAGAAAACATCCATACTCCGATACATTGAACACCCAGTGCTGTGCAACCCTCTTTTGCAATCATTCTGGCGGCATCCCTGAACACACCGGCATAAAGAGTTGGATCTCTTGTAATTTTCGCTATGGTATCTCTAAATAGAGTAGGACTGAAATTACGGACATTTGCTAAGTATGAAAAATACGCAAACAGCATTATAGTCAGGAAGTACCCTATCGGGGAATAATCATTCAAAAACCCCGGAACTCTCAGCGTATACAGCATATTCAGGAAAAATGGCAAGATTGCTCCAAAACCGGTAATTATCAACACCGGGTAACGTTTGAGGTTTTTGTTGATGTAACGGAAAAGAATTGAATACATACAGAAAAGCGTGATTGTAAGTATTAATAAGGTTAGCCAAAACAGAAGTCTTGTCTCGGGATAAGCTCCCGCAATACTCGGGGAGATGAGCGGACCAAAATAAAGATTATGAATCGGATTCGTAATAAGTGCCAAAACATCTATTGATGCAGCTGCAATCAGGAAGATTTTCATTTTTCTTGAACGGATGAGGTCCGACTCGGTAAAATTAAGCACAAACCAGAAGGTAAGATACGGGACGACTCTTATAAAAGCCACTCTTATTACATAAATAAATGCGAATGTTTCGGGTGCTGCCATTAAAGCGGCTGCCGACGCTACCATCCATCCAATGGCTACGACACTCATTGTATAATAACCTTTCATGCGACGTTCGGTTATAACAATCGGCCTTAGTCTGAACAACAGTATCGTTGCAGACAGTATTATTACTATTAAAATAACAAATAGAACTATACTGCTAATCATAATGTTCACATTCCTTCCCGATACAACTTTTTACCGGATTACTACATTGCCGGTACCAAGCATCTCTCTTAACTCCACAATAAATGCTTCATGTATAATACACTTTGATCCGACGTTCTTTTTGGTATCACTAAAATGAATAATCAGACTCTCATTTCCCGGAAACATCATGTGTATAAGCTTAAGCCGCTCATACTCCGGGCCATCTTCATTGTCCAGCTTGACATACAATGTCTTCTGTACTGCGTTCGCACGTTGCTCTTGAAGCCTATCTTCTATTTCATTTTCCCTATTTTCTATTCTTGCTTCTGCACTATTTGTCATTTGCAATTTATCATTTTTTGTTTGCTTCGCGTCCGATATCGGGCGCAGTGATTCCAGGACTATTTGCGGTTCCTTCTCGTCTCTCTCTGAAATTTTGCCAGTGGCGATTACAATAGACTCTACCTGCATGTATCCGCTCGAGGTATCTAAAACTCTTTGGAAAGCAAGAAGTTCAATACTGCCGGTGCCGTCATCCAGGGAAATATATGCCATCAACGAGTTGTTGCGTGTCGGCTTAGTTTTAACCGCTTCTATTACACCCGCAAGAGTTATATTCTGGTTATTTCTAAATCTGATTTTTCCACCCTCACGAGCATAATCTTCAAGGATATCTCCTATACTGACCGCATTCATTTTTTTTGCATCATCTCTGTAATCATCCATCGGATGCCCCGACAAATAGAGACCGGTCACCTCCCGCTCCATCCTTGTAAGCTCACCTTTGGAGTATTCCGGGAGATCAGGGAGTTCGATAGCATTGGAACCATTGGAGACATCCCCCTGTCTTGTTGTAAAACCAAACAAATCCATTTGTCCTTCGACGTTGCGGCGGCGGTGGTCGGCTACGCTGTCCACTACCGTTTGGCATATCATCATCAACTGTCTTCTGTTTGCTCCAAGACCGTCGAAGCAGCCGCATTTTATTAAATTCTCAAGCGCGCGGCGGTTTAAGTCTCCACCGTATACTCTCTTGCAAAAATCTTCAAAGCTGCTGAATGGGCCGTTTTCTTCACGTTCCTTGACCACTTCACCTATGAAGCCGCGTCCGATGCCTTTTACTGCGACCAACCCATATCTTAAGTCATTACCCGAAACCTTAAACATAGCGTCTGATTCGTTGATATCGGGCGGTAATAGAGCTATACCCATGCTTCTGCATTCATGCGTATACTCGGAGACTTTTTCGGGCGAGAACAGTACTGATGAGAGCAGTGCCGCCATGTAAATCTGCGGGAAATGGCATTTAATATAAGCTGTCTGATAAGAAATTATGGCATATGCAACGGCGTGACTCTTATTAAACGCGTAATTAGCAAATGCGAATATTTCATCATAAATGCTTGAGGCTATTCTTTTTGGGACACCGTTGTCTACTGCCCCAACAATATTGCGTTCGGGATCACCATCAATAAAAGCTTTTTTTTCGCGCTCAATTTCCGAAACGATCTTTTTTGACATTGCCCGGCGTATCATATCTGCCTGACCAAGTGAAAACCCGCCCATTTTTACAAATATATCTATAACCTGTTCCTGATATACTATACACCCGTATGTTACCGATAGAATCGGTTCAAGCAGCGGATGTTTATATGTGATTTTCTCCGGATTGCGGCTGCTTTCAAGAAATCTCGGAATTGACTCCATCGGTCCGGGGCGGTAGAGTGCGATGATTGCAGTTATGTCCTCAATACTCTTTGGCCCAAGCCCGGTGCAAACACCTGTCATTCCCTGTGATTCCAGTTGAAAAACACCCGATGTCTTACCCTCTGATAGCATCGCATATGTAGCAGCATCATCTTCAGGTATAGTCTCTATCAGGAAATCCGGATCTGTCTTTCGAATTTGCTGCACCGAATCCTCAATAACCGTCAAATTCCGCAAGCCCAGAAAATCCATTTTCAACAAACCCAAATCTTCAAGTGTTGTCATAGAGTATTGAGTTGCTATCGAATCGTCTTTTTTTGATAATGTCAGCGGAACATATTCACGCACAGGCATTTTTGTTACAACAATACCTGCGGCATGTGTACCGGAGTCTTTCGGCATTTTTTCAAGAGCGGAGGCTGTGTCAACAACACGTTTGATGCGCGGGTCCTCATTATACATTGCTTGAAGACGGGTTGAGGTTTTAAGCGCATCCGCTATTGTGATGTCCAAGCGGTCAGGTATTTCGCGTGCAAGCTCATTTTCTTCTTGAAAGGATAATGCCAGTGCTTTTGATACGCTCCTTATAGCGTTTTTCGCTTTCAGGGAGTTAAACGTGACTATCTGCGCAACCCTGTCCGCTCCATATTTTTGTTTCACATATTCAATAACCTCGCCGCGTCTGCGTTCACAAAAGTCGATATCTATATCAGGCATGCTTATGCGCTCGGGATTTAAGAAACGCTCGAAATACAGGTTAAATTTTAACGGGTCAACAGATGTTATTCCTAAACAATACGATGCAACGCTGCCTGCGGCACTGCCGCGCCCCGGTCCGACAGGGATGCCGTTTTTTCTCGCATAGTCAATAAAGTCTGCAACTATTAGAAAATAATCGGTAAACTTCATTTTTGCAATCATGTCCAACTCGTAAAAGAGTTGCTTCCGTACATCTTCCCGGTTTGCTCCGTATATTCTATCAGCTCCGGCTAAACAAAGTTCTTTCAAATATTCATCTGTATCACTTTTTCCCTCGGGTAGCATAAACTCCGGTAAATGGTATTTTGTAAAATCGAAATCGAAATTGCACATTTCCGCGATTTTTACGGTGTTATCATACGCTTCGGGGAATTCGGGGAACAACGCTCGCATTTCATCTTCTGACTTTAGATACAATTCCTGCGATTCAAATCGCATTCTATCCGTATCGTCAACGGATTTTCCTGTTTGAATACACATTAAAATATCTTGAGCCTCAGCGCCGTTTCGGTCAATATAATGCGCATCATTTGTAACAACAAGAGGGATTCCCGTTTCTCTGTGAATTCTTAATAAGCCTTTATTTACATCCGGTTGCTCTGCAAATCCATGGTTCTGCAGCTCCAGATAGAAACTATCTTCGCCAAAAATATCTCTAAGCTCCAATGCTTTTGCTTTTGCTCCGTTGTAATTGTTGTTTAAAAGTAACTTGGGAATTTCACCTGACACACAGGCAGACAACGCTATAAGTCCTTCACTATACGTTTTCAGAAGACTCGTATCGACACGTGGTTTTACATAAAAGCCTTCGGTAAATGCCGCACTGACTAATAAGCAAAGATTTTTGTAGCCGGTTTCATTTTTGCAAAGCAATACAAGATGATGGCGATTAGAGTCGTGTTCATAGTCCATGTCAAAACGTGTTCTTGCCGCAACATAGACCTCACAGCCTATTAACGGCTTAACTCCGCGTTCTTTCGCTTCTTTATAAAAAGCAACGGCTCCATACATGACCCCATGATCAGTAATTGCAACGCTTTCCTGACCAAGCTCTTTTATTCGAGCGATAAGATCCTTCACTCTGCAAGCCCCGTCAAGAAGACTGTATTCACTATGTACATGTAGATGCACAAATCCCATGAAAAACTCACTTCACTGTTTATTCACATTTATCGAATCAGAATACCATAAAATCATCGTAATGTCAAAAATAGATGTGAAAAAATGTACAGAAAAAATGTACAAAAAACACGGTGCTGTTAACAACTCTCATTTTAAGTTGCGTGAGTACGTCCGCTATGGTATGATAATTGTCACGACAATCATAATATAAAAAGCAATTAGATTAAGGATTTTAAAGTATAATGATACATATTGCAGTGCTTGGGTACGGTATTGTCGGTTCCGGTGTTGTGCAGGTTCTTGACAAGAATTCAGGCAGGATAAGTCAAAATGCAGGGCAGGAAATTAAAATTAAATATATCCTTGATATCAGGGAGTTTGACGACTGCCCGTATAAGTCTTTGTTTGCAAAAGATTTTGAAACTATTGTAAACGATCCGGAAATCGCTGTGGTGGTCGAAGCAATAGGTGGTATAGGTGCTGCATTAGAGTACACACGCCGATCCTTGGAAGCCGGGAAAAGTGTTGTCACTTCAAATAAAGAACTTGTTGCGGAATATGGCAGTGAGTTGCTTAAGCTTGCGATGGAAAAAGAGGTAAATTATCTATTTGAAGCAAGCGTTGGTGGCGGAGTTCCTGTTATCAGACCACTGGCACAATGCATGACGGCAAATATCATCAATGAAATATATGGTATTCTTAACGGGACAACAAACTATATTCTTACCGATATGGAAAAAAACGGAACGGATTTTTCAGAGGCATTACACGAAGCACAGAAGAAAGGTTATGCCGAATCCGATCCGACTGCAGATATCGAAGGGCATGATGCTTGCCGAAAGATTTGTATTTTATCTTCTCTCGCATACGGACGACATATCTTCCCTCGTCAAGTTTTAACTGAAGGAATATCCGGGGTTACTTTAAAAGATATTCATTATGCAGCAAAGCTTGGTTATGCTATAAAACTTTTGGGACGCTCTCGTGCCATAAATGATAAAGTATCTGTGTATGTGGCACCACATCTTGTAAGTAAGCATAGTTTACTTGCGGTAATTGATGGTGTAATGAATGCTGTCGTTATACGCGGAAACGCTGTGGGTAATGTCGTTTTTTGCGGTGCGGGTGCAGGAAAGCTGCCAACGGCAAGCGCAGTGATTGCGGATGTAATTGATGCCGTAAAACACCTGCATGCGAGAAGATGGATAAGCTGGGACGAATGTGACGCGGGTTTGGTTGTTGATTCTACACTATTGGATTCAGCTTGGTATATAAGAACAGATGCCACCAGGAGCAAGGTGGAAAAAGAGTTTGGCAGTGTAATTTTTGCCGGAGGAACAGGCAATGAAGCAGCTTTTATAACCGGTGTTATGAATGGTACAATGGTTGGAGATTTATTGAGCCGCGGGATAACTGTACAGTCGCGATTTAGGGTATTGGGAGATTACTAAGATGGGATTGATAGTTCAAAAATTTGGAGGGAGTTCTGTAGCCGATGCGGAGAGTATACGGCGCGTTGCCTGGATTATTGCAGAGGCTTACTCTGAGGGAAAAAATGTTGTAGTAGTGTTGTCTGCGCAAGCAGATACTACGGATGATCTCATTGCTAAAGCAAAAGAGCTTAACCCGAACCCTTCAATGCGGGAAATGGATGTCTTGCTTTCTACGGGTGAACAAGCATCTATCGCCCTTATGGCAATGGCGCTGGAAACACTTGGATTACCTGTTGTGTCTCTAACAGGCTGGCAGGTTGGGATGAACACGGATTCATCTTATGGCAGCGCACGTATAAAAGGGGTCTCGGCGGAGCGTCTGAAAGCTGAACTCGACCGCCGCAGAATAGTTTTAGTTGCAGGCTTTCAAGGCATTAACAAGTTTGACGATATAACAACCATCGGACGAGGCGGCTCAGACACAACAGCGGTGGCATTAGCCGTCACTTTAAATGCTGAGATATGCCGTATTTACACGGACGTTGAAGGGATTTTTACAGGAGATCCGAATAAGCTTCCGGGAGCAAAGAAGCTTGATGAGATAACATATGATGAAATGATTGAACTTGCAACGCTCGGTGCACAGGTTTTACATAACCGCTCGGTCGAAATGGCAAAACGATATGGCGTTAAAATGGAAGTCCTTTCCAGTCTTGTCAGAAAGCCGGGAACAATTGTTAAGGGGGTAACAAAAATGGAACATATGAAAATAAGCGGTGTAGCAAAAGATTCTGATATCGCCCGAATCGCGCTTGTAGGCTTAAAGGATGAGCCGGGAGTTGCATTTAAGATGTTCCGTGTACTTGCAAATGAAAAAATCAACATAGACATTATTTTGCAATCCATCGGTCGCAACAACACAAATGACATCAGCTTTACAGTATCAAGGAGCGATATGGAAAAAGCCGTTAATGTTCTTGAAGAGAACAAGGATATTATCGGGTACACTGATATTAGTACAACAGACAAGATAGCAAAAGTTAGTATTGTAGGAGCAGGCATGATGTCATCGCCGGGTGTTGCGGCAATGATGTTTGAAGCCTTGTATGATTCAAAAATCAATATTGCAATGATATCCACCAGTGAGATAAAAATCTCGGTACTCGTCGATGAAAATGATGCCGATCGCTCCGTCGCAGCCATCCATGCGAAGTTTTTCGGCGCGTAAGTAAGAAAATCCTTGACAGATGGAGCATAGTTGCATAAAATTACTTTGATTGAGATAGTTTTGAGAAAGAGGTTTTTGAAATGCCGGATAAAAAAAGCGAAAGCAAACTAAAGGCTATGTTGGAACGCACCGGCGTAATACGCAAGGTCGATGAATCATCAAAACCGGTTGATTTAACGGATCCGGGTTATAATTCAGATATTAAACCTTTATTTGATATACCCGGTGATACTGTTAAAGTGACTCCGGCTGCACGTCAGCCGATACCCGGAATGCCCACCCCTGTTTTTCCGTCGGAAAAACCGTCAGAAGCATCATACACACAACCTCACGTTGAGGAAAGGATTGAAACTGAAATTGCGGAGGATGTGGATATGTCTATATATGAAAAGGAAAGCATTGAGATAGTCGAAGAACCGGTACGCCAACAAGCATCTCAAGCATACGTTGAGCCGTCTGCCGTACAGCAACCTGCATCATATGGCGAAGTCAGCCCTGCTCAAGGTGACTATGCTTATCCGGAAACACAAGCAATACCGGCTGTATCTGCTCAAAGAGATTTACAATCCGAAAACTATACAGACAGATTCCTTAATACCGAAGAGTTATACGAAGCTCTTTCTCTAACGCCAAAGAAAACAGATTCCATATACCTTATTGAAGAATATCTGCAAACACTTCCGGATTCCCTGCCGGATTCGCAACGGCGCGATATAGTCGCAAAGTTGCTCGCTGCTTCCGGCTTTGACTATGATTTGCTTATGGGTGACGGCGTATTACGCGTCAAAATGCTTAAAGAATATGCCGAAAGATTTGCGCGGCATACGGATGACTACATCGCGGCACGCCAGGCAGAGCTTGATGAGCTTGAGCAACAAATTCTTCGCACCCGCCGGCTGATTGAAAATCGTAAAGATTTGCATAAAAAGCAGTTTTTCTCAATCGAGGCGGAGGCTCAACGTCTGAAAGAAGTATTGACATACATTTCCGGCTAAACACAATATAGTTATAAAGTTATATTAATAACACTATATATTGACGACGTGAAGTAAAACAGACTTCGCGTCGTTTGTGACCGCTAGATATACAAAAAAACTAAGAGAATGCCACAAGAAAGAGGGTGAAGCAACAAATTGAAAGGCTATGAAATTACAAAGCGAGGCTTAGCTATTATCGTTATTCTTATTATTGCTTTGATTGCTGTACCCATATCTGTCATTTACGTCAGATCTCTTAGCAGTTCACCGTATGATGACCATCCGGGTATATACACACCTACTCCCGACCCCGATGATGAACCGGGTAATGAACCCGGGAACGAACCCGGCAATGGCTCCGGAGAAGAGCACGGGAATGGTTCCGGGGAAGAGCAAGGAAATGGTTCCGGAGAAGAGCAAGGAAATGGTTCCGGAGAAGAGCACGGGAATGGTTCCGGGGAAGAGCAAGGAAATGGCTCCGGAGAAGAACCGGGCAATGAACCCGGAGAAGAACCGGGCAATGAACCCGGAGAAGAGCCGGAACCCGGTCCGATTGAAGTTAATGTCGCTGCCGGCACCATGTCATTTATGTTTTCACCCCAACTGCAAGAGTCCATTGATACTGAAACAGTATCAATGATAAGGGACTTCCTGGGCTCACCCGAAAATACAAGAGATTCTAGAATTGTCGCCCGAGTACCAAGCCTGGATGAAAGCGATACAGCCATTGTTGTTGATGCAATAACCGATGCATTCGCACATTATGGTATATCTCAAAACAGGTTGTCATATGTAGTTTACACGGCAGGTACAATCGAGAACGTTTTTGAGATTAGCTTTTCCTTTGAGCGTGTTGCGAACCAGAAATAATTGGCAGCAGCCTTTCAAAATGCATTCCTCGCGACGCTTTCACAAGAATGGCGTCGCCTTTTTTTATTTGTACCGGTATTTCTTCCATCAGTTCTTCCATGCTTTTATAATGCTTTGCATTGATGCCGCTGTTTGAAACGAACCCCTTGTAAATATTATTGGACAAATCACCTTGGCAGAGCAAACAATTAATTCCGGTTTGTGCTGCAAACATACCAACCTCATGATGCATTTTGACAGTGTGTTCTCCAAGATTCAACATATCACCGAGAATTGCAACATGCCGTCCGGGCAATGCCGAAATTGATGTCAGCGCTGCTTTGACCGAATTTGGATTTGCGTTATAGCAATCATCAATGAGCGTGATCCCGTTAATGTTCGATACATTTGACCTTCCTTCTACGGGTTCGTATAATGTAAAGCCCTTGCATATTTCTTCGTCTGTTAGTCCAAGTAACTGTCCGACAATAACGGCAGCAGGAGCAAGAGATGCCAGATGGCTTCCATATGCAGGCAGCTTGACGTGAAAGTTGCTTTTATCACTTACAATATCAAATTCAACAGAATCTACACTATTAGCATGTACATTGACTGCACGAACATCATTGTACTCTTCTAAACCAAATGTCAACTTCCGCATTTTTGGGTCGAACCCCAGAAGCAGCTCATCGTCACCATTTAAAACGGCAATGCCATCGGGCTTCATATATGCAAAAGCTTCTGTTTTTGCACGCAATACTCCTTGCAAATCACCGAGTTCCACAATATGTGAGTATCCGATTTTTGTCATGACAAATATGTCGGGGCGTACCATCTGTGCAAGAATACTCATATCACCAAAGTCCCGAATACCCATTTCTATAACAGCAGCCTCGTGCCTTTCGTTAAGCGACAGTAAGGTCAAGGGCACGCCAAGCTCGTTATTCATATTCATTTTTGTTTTCAGAACGTTTAGTTTTGCACCCAAAACTGCTCCGATTATTTCCTTTGCAGTGGTCTTACCAACACTACCGGTTATGCCGACTAAAGGAATTGTAAAAAGGCTTCGATAATACTCTCCGAGCGTTCTTACTGCTTCAAGCGTGGATTTGACAATTACATACGGCCCTTTTGCGTTCGGTATTTCTTGCTCCGCAAGACAACATGCTGCTCCGGATTCAAATGCCGAATTTGCATATGAGTGTCCGTCAGCTCGTGCACCTTTTATACAAATAAATAGATTGCCGGGTTTTACATCTCGATTGTCACGCACCGCTCCCGATACAGGAATACGTTTCTCATCAGTACTTCCGAAATACTCTCCTCCGGTAACCTCTGCTATTTTTATCGGTGTTAAAGTCTTCATAGTTTCACCATCCCGATACAGAGTTTACACTATGATCTGCTTTTCATCAAGTATTAGTGAAATATATGTTGACATTATGTTTTGTGAACCATATAATGTTTCGTGCTCGACTTTTGCAGGGCGGCATAGCTCAGATGGCTAGAGCATGCGGTTCATACCCGCAGTGTCACTGGTTCAATTCCAGTTGCCGCTACCACAAATACTCTTTAAGCGCCCCATTTTCGGGGCAATCGCGGCCCGTTGGTCAAGCGGTTAAGACTCCGGCCTTTCACGCCGGCAACAGGGGTTCGAGTCCCCTACGGGTCACCACTGCACTCAAAATCCGAACCTGTAATAGTAAGCGGGTTCGGTTTTCTGTGAAAGGGAAGCCGTAATATGATAGATACGATACTTTTTGATTTGGATGGGACGCTGGCGCGGTTTAAACAGGATGAGTTTATCAACACTTATTTTGGTGAGCTTAGCAAGGTTTTCTTGCGGCTTGGTTTAGATGCCGAAAAAGCTTGTAAGGGGGTTTGGGTCGGCACTAAGGCGATGGTACTCAATGACGGAGCAGAACTTAATACCCGCAGGTTTTGGGATGCTTTTTCTGAATTTATGGGTATTGAGGGCGATTTGCTTGCGGCTGCTGAAGCTGCTTGTGATGATTTTTACTCAAATGAGTTCAATATTGTAAAGTCAATTGTAGAACACAGCGAGATTCCTGCACGTGTTGTGCGGGCTATGGCTGAGAAAGGGTACAAAGTTGTCCTTGCCACAAATCCGCTGTTTCCGCCGTGCGCGGTTGATTCACGTCTTGGCTGGATAGGTCTTGAACGTGATGATTTTGAGTTGATAACACATTATGAAAACAGCACATTCTGCAAGCCAAATCCGGCATATTATCAGGAAGTTCTAGTAAAAATCGGGAAAACACCCGAACAATGCCTAATGGTAGGAAACAATCCTGCCGAGGATATGTGTGCAAGCAAGCTGGGTATGGAGGTTTTCCTTGTCACGGACTTTATGGAAAATGAAACAGGTATAGATATTTCGCAATTCAGAAACGGCACTATAGAGGATATGGAAGCATATCTGATGGCAATGCCGGAGGTGCTATGAAAATTGGTCTTATCGGTCTTAACCAAACAGGAAAAACCACGCTTTTTAGTCTGCTCACAGGTAAGATTGATAGCAGTAATATATCGACAGGAAAGGGCTCTGCGAATATCGGCACATGCATAGTTCCTGATGAACGTGTTGATTTTCTTTCAGGCTTATATAAACCAAAGAAAACAACATATGCAAAAATCGAACTTACAGATATTACAGGGTTTTCGACCTCAAACGACGGACACAACTCGGGTGCGGCGCGTTTTCTCAACGATGTGCGTCCATGTGATGCGATAGTTCATGTGTTGCGTGCGTTTGAATCAGATTCTGTGGTTCATGATTTAAGCAGCATTGACCCTGCACGTGACTTGGAAGCTGTAGAAACTGAAATGCTTTTTGCAGATCTGGAAATGATCGAAAAAAGAATCGGGCGGATTAGAGCGGGAAAGAAGATAACTAAAGAGAATGAAGCGGAAATCGCTCTTTTAGAAAGATGTTTTGATTGGCTGGAGAAAGGCGGTTCTATTTTAGAGATGGAACTGTCCGAACAAGAGCGTGTATTTACACGAAGTTTTGCGTTTTTGACAGAAAAACCTCGTCTTGCTGTTGTAAATATGGATGAAGCACAGTGGGAATCAAAGATTTACCCGAATAGTAAAGGTCTTCGTACATTATGTGCGAAACAGAATATCCCGCTATTAGAGCTATGTGTTGAAATGGAATTAGAAATAAGCCGCTTGCCACATGATGAGAAGCAGTTTTTTCTGACTGACACGGGTATTACACAATCCGGGCTTTCTGTTCTTGCTCAAGCGTCTTACAACTTGCTGGGTTTGATATCTTTTCTAACAATAGGCGATGATGAGGTGCGTGCCTGGACGATTGAAAAAGGTACAATAGCAAAAAGTGCAGCCGGTAAGATACACACAGATATTGAGCGTGGTTTTATACGAGCGGAGGTTGTTAAATACAAAAATCTCCGTGAACTCGGCACTATGGCAAAGGTCAAGGAGAAAGGTTTGTTCCGCCTTGAAAGCAAAGAGTATATAGTCGAAGACGGTGATATTATAAATTTCAGGTTTAATGTTTAATGCAGGAATTTGACAACATAGTTTGCGCCGTCGCCTATATATTGCTCGACTGCTGCTGCTCCCCCGCTGGCGGCAAATGTTGGATCCATTAGATGCCAGTCACGACCGTCAAAGCGAATAACGTCATCGAGCCATCCTTCTTCTTCGCTGAAAACACTTATCCAGGCATGGTAAACATCCCCGGTATATCCGATTACCAGTTTTGTCGGAATACCTTGACTTCGTAACATTGCTGCCATTAATGAAGCAAAATCAAAACATATTCCTTTTCCCCGCGCCAGAACTTTATCTACTTCCGGCAGATAATCAACCTGAACCGTTTCTGCCAGTTCTACATCATAAGTAATGTTTTCTATAACAAAGTGATAAATTGCTCCTACTATATCTGTGAATGATGATAATCCTGCTACCAGTTCTGCGGCTTTTTTTACGACATCACAATCTTGATGAAAGTTTACGTATTGATTTGGGCGCAAAAACGGAGCAAACTCATCAACCAGAGTAACGTCTAGCGTTATAGAAAGCACCATGGCATACCTTGTGCCTTCTATCTGCTCAAATACGCCAATCTCGTAAGTGCCGTTTCCGCCCGATAGCGGGAATACTTCAAAATCACGATCCGGACGCAGAGTATACTGGTATTGAGTTCCGTCAGGGACAGTTATAAGTATTTTTGCTTTCATATCGGTAGCTTCGAGGAATTTCGCCATTATATAACCGTCTTCTTTGTTTGAAAAGTCTATTATAGCCTTATCATTTTCTTCAACAGCCATTCCCGAAGCTGTAGGGACCAGTATAATTGGGATTTCTACAATTGCCTGCGCGACTGTTTGCGACGGTGTTTGACCTTCGGAATCTGATGATTGCGGATTTTGTACCCCGGAACCGGAGTTACCTGAGTTGCCCCCGCCGATGCCGCTATCACCCGACCCAAATCCGCACCCCGACAACAGCATCAAGGACAGCACTATAAATATAAAAATCATAGTGTAGATAGCACTCTTTTTATACTGCACAGATACTGCCTCCTTTCGCCGTTTGGGGTTCACAACATTCTCTCATATCAACAGGTTTCTTGTCAAGCAATACGCAGAAAGTTCAAAGTAATTTCATCTTTGTGACATTTCTGATTTTACCTTGCAACTCAACAAAAAAAGTTGACATGTATATATGGGTAGTATATAATTCACATCTGTGCAAAAATGCATATTATATACAGTTAATCTGTGATAAATAAATCCAAGTACGAAAGGACTGTACATAAAGTTATGTTAAGAACATATCAGCCAAAAAAAAGAAAACGTGCGAAGGAGCACGGTTTCCGTAAAAGAATGTCAACAAGAAGCGGGCGAAAAGTGCTTGCTCGCCGTCGCTTGAAGGGTCGCGCAAAACTGTCGGCTTAATATGGAATCTCTTACGAAAAATTACGAATTCAAAAGATTATATAACAAAGGCAGGAGTGCTGCTTCAAAGTACGCTGTTGTTTATTGTGCAAGAAACAACATTGCGGCAAACAAGCTTGGCATAACAGTCAGCACCAAACTCGGAGGAGCAGTACAACGCAACCGCATCCGACGCCGGTTAAAAGAGATTTACCGCTTAAATGAGTTGAATTTTCGCAAAGGGTACAACATAGTGATTGTTGCCAGATACGGAAGCCGTGATGCGAAATTGAAAGACCTTGAATCCTCATTGCTGTATCTCTTCAAAAAACTTGGTCTTAACCAAAGCAATGATTTTGCCACAGGGAGCGTCGTCATTGAGGAGCAAACAAAGATATGAAGCGTCTGCTGATCAGCCTGGTAAGATTCTACAGAAAATACTTTTCAACTCCCTCGATGCCAAAATGCAGGTTCTTTCCGACCTGTTCAATATATGCACTGGAATCACTTGAGAAATATGGTGCTCTTAAAGGCAGCCTTCTTGCGCTCGGACGTATTTTCAAGTGTCATCCGTTTCACAAAGGCGGATATGATCCGGTTCCCTAGTGCACCGTCTCAGTGATATTACTTTCTGAATATGTTTATGTATTCGGTATGAAGGAGTTAATTTGAAACAAGTTTCAAACTAAAACTGATTTAAATACATAATCGTCTTATCATTCCTTGCCGTGCACGATAAGATAGATTTTATTGAATTATGTGCCGATGCACGGCGGCGGAATGGACGATTAATATGTTTGACATGATTGCGTTGCCATTTGGCAGATTGTTGATGTTTCTTTATAACATGGTAAACAATTATGCGTTGGCATTATTACTTGTGGCTGTTGTTGTAAAGGTAATTCTGCTCCCGTTCCAGATGAAAGCCAAACGAGGACAGCTCAGGCAGGCAAGGCTGCAGCCCAAAATGGCGGAGCTGCAAAAAAAACATGCGGCGAACAAACAAAAGCTTAATGAAGAGATGGCTAAACTCTACAAGGAAGAGGGCATTAACCCTGCGTCCGGCTGCTTGTGGAGCTTTATTCAAATGCCGATAATGATTGCGCTTTTCTTTGCAATACGCCAACCCTTAACTTTGATGATGGGTGTCGCCAGAGATTTACTTAGCCCCGGCGGGGATGGCGAAGCCGCAGGGGCAATTTATCAAAAGCTTCAAGAAATGGGATTTAACTTTGAAAATGCCAGACCGGGAATGGAGCAAATCGAACAAGCAGAGTTTATAACTGCACATTTTGATGTGTTTGCACCTCTTAGCGAACATTTGCAAAGAATTTCATTTTCCCTTGGAAATATCAACTTCGCTTTAACGCCGGATTGGCAAGTGTGGAATTTCGACTGGAGCAACGCAGCGGTCTTAATGCCGGCACTTGTTTTATTCATGTTCCCCATTCTCTCCGGCGGAGCGCAGTTCTTATCAATGGGTATTATGCGTAAAATGAATGTTGCCGGAACACCTGAAGCAGCAGCGGGCACAATGGGTAAAGTCATGAAGTTTATGCCGTTAATGTCGGTATGGTTCGGGTTCATTCTTCCTGCTGCACTTAGTTTTTATTGGACAATAGGAACTATACTGCAAATCGGGCAAGATGTATGGCTTACAAAAAAATACACAAAAATAATCGATGCAGAAGAAGCCGAGAAGAACGAACTCCGCAAGGCAAGAGAAGCTGAGATCGAAGCCAAACGTGAAGAAACCGAACGAAAAAAAGCGGAAGGTCTTGTAGAGCGAAATAGGAATACCTCAAGACGCAAGAAGCAAAAAAGTGATAAGCAAGGACAACTCGAAAAGGCTGTCGAGTGGGAAAAGAAAAATGCTCCTGCTCTACCGGTTAAGGAAAAGGATGATCCGGGCAGAATTGATAACAGACGTTATGCGCGCGGCCGTGCTTATGACCCTGACAGGTTTGCTAATGAATCATCCGAAGCGTCTGTCGATGATTCGGATGAAGGAACAGATGAATTTTATGGCATTGCCGACGAACAAGGTGATGACACCGTACAACTGTTCACGGAAGATGATGACGAGGAGAATATTGCGGAATCAGCAGACAATGAAGACGAGCAGCCCGAGAGTGATGAAGATAGCAATTCTGAAGACGATGAAGATGATGAAAGCGAAGCTAAGAGCGAGGCAGAACACATGGAAGAAATTAATGATAATCAGGATGATAAGGAACCGGAGACACCGCAGTCAGAGAAATTTGACACTAAACGATTTGATTAGTTGAGGTATGTTATATATGGAAAAATCGATTGAAGTACAAGGTCGTACAGAGGATGAAGCGATTGAGACTGCTTTGGAGCAGCTTGGAATGTCTCGCGATGATGTTTCTGTAGAAATCATTGAGCAGGCAAGAACCGGATTTTTAGGCTTAAAAAACACTCCCGCAATCATCAAAGTAGTTTACGAAGCAGCAAGCGGTCAAGAGGAGCATGTTGAAACTTTCCTGACAGGACTTTTTGAGCGCATGGATATTGATGTTGACCTTGACATAAAAAAAGAAGATGGTTCAATCAACATTATCCTGACCGGCAAAGACCCCGGGGCACTTATAGGACGACGCGGTGAAACGTTGGATGCAATTCAGCACTTGTCAAATTATGTTGTCAACCGCAGTGTTTCCGACCGTGTGAGAATTAACCTCGATGCCGAAAATTACAGGCAAAGAAGAAATGAAGCACTCGAGAACCTCGCAGCAAGAACTGCCGGCAAAGTTGTTAAGTATCGTCGTAACATGACGCTTGACCCGATGAATGCTTATGAGCGTCACGTAATACACACAGCCCTTCAAGAGCACGGGCAGGTTTCAACCTTTTCGGTCGGAAGTGAGCCTAACAGACGTGTAGTGGTAGCTTTTGGAGAAAGCGGGGATAACCCGAAGCAATCCGGGTCACCGCAATACCGCGAGTGGAGCTAGAAATGAGATAAGGGTCGGGTTCATGTCATTGTGCCCGACCTTCTACATAACGCCGTTTATTAAGCAATGTCTTCAAAGAAACATATATTTTGGAGGGTAATATTATGGTATTTGACAAAATGAAGGAAGTCCTGGCGGAGCAATTTGATGTTGATCCGGAAACAATCACCAGAGATACTGATATGATGAATGATCTTGGTGCGGATTCTCTGGATCTTGTCGAGCTGATAATGACTCTTGAAGAAGAATATGGAGTAAGCGCGACTGACGAGTCTATCTATGAGCACAAAACAGTTGGTGATATCTCCGATTATATCGAAACTCTGGTGAAATGATCCAATCATATGTGTTTAGAGAGTTGAAAGGGTTGGTTTGTTTTGAAAAAGTACGGATTAAATGAACTAAGAGAACTGTTTCTCGCTTTTTTTGAGGAAAAGGGTCACCTTCGTCTGCCCAGTTTTTCACTTGTACCATATAATGACGCATCACTTCTGCTTATTAATTCCGGTATGGCTCCGATGAAAACATGGTTTACCGGCGAGCAGGCGCCGCCTCGAAAGCGTGTCTGTACATGTCAAAAATGCTTGCGTACCAACGATATTGATAATGTCGGAAAGACTGCGCGTCACGGCTCATATTTTGAAATGCTCGGCAACTTTTCGTTTGGCGATTATTTTAAGCATGATGCAATCGTGTGGTGCTGGGAATTTTTGACGGAAAGACTCGGCATGAATCCGGATCTTCTTCATCCGTCAGTTTATCTGGATGATGAAGAAGCCTTCTCCATTTGGGTAAATGTTGTCGGTCTTGCACCTGACCGAATTGTAAAACTCGGGAAAGAAGATAACTTCTGGGATCATGGCAGCGGTCCCTGCGGTCCTTGCTCTGAAGTCTATTTTGACCGCGGCGTTGAAAACGGCTGCGACCGTCCTGATTGCGCTCCCGGCTGTGACTGTGACCGCTATGTCGAGATATGGAACAATGTTTTTACACAGTTTGATAATGACGGTGCCGGAAACTATTCTGAACTCCGCCAAAAGAACATTGATACAGGTATGGGTCTTGAGCGTCTTGCATGCGTTTGCCAAGGTGTCGGTGGACTGTTCGAGGTTGATACTGTTATTAGTATTATAAACAAAGTATCTGAAATTAGCGGTGTTCCTTACGGAAAAGGACATGATTCAGATGTATCAATCCGTATTATTACAGACCATATCCGCGCCGCAACAATGCTTATTTGCGACGGTGTCTTACCGTCAAATGAGGGTCGCGGGTATGTATTGCGTCGCCTGCTCCGACGCGCGGCAAGAAGCGGAAAGCTTCTAGGTATTAACAGAAGTTTTCTATGTGACGTTTGCAACGTAGTTATTGAGAACAACAAGGACGCATATCCTGATTTGGTTGAAAAAACAGAGTTTATCAACCGTGTTATTCGAGTCGAAGAAGAAAAGTTTGCAAAGACCATTGATGCAGGGACAGCGATGCTGACAGAGCTTATCGGCACTCTTAAAGCTAATGGTAAAGCAATATTGTCAGGAGAAGATGCTTTTAAGCTTTATGACACTTACGGCTTCCCGCTTGACTTAACTGTCGATATGCTATCTGAGCATAATATGACTGTTGATGCTGCGGCATTTAACGAACATATGGAAGCACAACGCACACGCGCAAGAAAAGCACGAGAAGCACTCGGCGATTTGGCTTGGGCAGGAATAGAGTTAGGACTGGACAACACACCGACGGTATTTACAGGATATGATACGTTTAGCGATACAGGGAAAATTCTTGCAATAGTTACTCAAGGTGAAGTCTGTTCTTCAATTCGTGAAGGCGAGGAGGGAATCATCGTTCTCGATAAAACCCCGTTTTACGCTGAAAAGGGCGGACAATCATCAGACACCGGCATCATTAAAAATGGCGAGGCAATCTTCGATGTGACAAACGTGCAATTAACCAAAGGTGATAAAGACTTACACCACGGGAAAATGCGCAGAGGGACACTTACAGTTAATGATACTGTAGACGCAACTATATATACACCACGCCGCCATGCGATAATGCGGGCACATACCGCAACACATCTTCTGCATGAAGCCTTGCGCACAATACTCGGAGATCATGTCAACCAAGCGGGCTCACTTGTGGAACCCGATAAATTAAGATTTGACTTTACGCATTTTTCCGCACTTACTAAAGAGGAACTCACTGAAATAGAGAAATTTATAAATACGGCGGTACTCGAAGGACATCCGGTTTCTGCAAAAGAGATGTCTATAGCGGACGCAAAAAAACTCGGCGCAACAGCACTTTTCGGCGAGAAATACGGCGACACCGTCCGTGTTATCAAGACCGGCACATCAATTGAACTGTGTGGCGGCACACATTTAGACAACACCGCAAAAGCAGGTGCTTTTACTATACTTTCGGAGTTTTCGGTTGCTTCGGGTGTCAGACGTATAGAAGCGATAACCGGATTAGCAACACTTAGCTTGTTAAATGATTCGCGTGCGCATCTTTCAGAGCTTGCAAGTCTGGTCAAAGCAAACTCACCCGATGAGATTGCCGGCAAGTTTGAGCAAAACCTGGCTGTTCTTAGGGAGCTGCGGTCTAAGTTAGATTCAGCTATGTCAAAAGAATCCGATGGAGAAGCACGCAGAATTCTAACGGGAGCAAGAAACATCGGAGAGTTAAAGGTTATCACTGCAATAATTGATGACCCCGATGTCGACATCGATAAACTGCGGCAAATAGAAGACACCCTTCGTGATTGGGAAGCCGGAATAGTTGCCGTGATCGCTGCCGTAAAGGGAGATAAAATTACGCTATTGGCTGCCTGCGGAAAGATAGCAGTAGAAAAAGGCATAAAAGCGGGAGAGCTGATTCGTGAGATTACAAAAATCTGCGGAGGCTCCGGCGGCGGCAAGCCTGAATTTGCTATGGGCGGCGGAAAAGATGCCGGCAAACTGAAGGAAACACTTGAAGCTGTGGATGATTTCGTGAGAAACAAGTTGGGGTAATACCGGAGCGGGTTTAAATATGAATGATTGTATTTTTTGTAAAATAATAACCGGAGAAATTCCTTCAAAAAAAGTATATGAGGATGAGTTTATTTATGCTTTTAATGATATTAAACCGGAAGCACCGGTTCATATCCTCGTAACGCCTAAAGAGCATATTACATCTGCGGCGGAAGTAGATGAAAAAAACTCATATCTTATAGCAAAGTGCTTTGAAGTGATTGCAAAAATCTCAGGTGAAAAAGGTCTTAACGGCGGTTATCGTATCATAAATAACTGTGGTCATGACGGTGGTCAAACAGTTTTTCATTTGCATTTTCACTTACTAGGTGGTAAAGTATTTAATGATCTTTAGTCTTTGGAGGTTGAGTTATGATAAGGCTTCAAAATGAAATAGGAAATATCAATATAGCCGGTGATGTTTTTACTACTATCACGGGAGATGCTGCGACGAATTGCTTTGGCGTTAAAGGGATGACAATCCGCTCTATGACGGACGGACTTGTGCATCTGCTAAAGCGTGAGTTCATGGGCAAAGGTGTGCATGTCACATATAATAGTGACGATACGATTTCCATTGAGTTACATATTGCCGTTGACCAGGGTGTAAATATCCCTGTCGTCTGTGATAGTATCAAGAGCCAGGTGCGGTATAAGGTTACGAACGGCACAGGGGTCGAGGTTAAGCGTGTAGATATCTTCGTTGATACTATGCTGCTCGGTTAAGTATGGAGGGAACGGTGTGACACATCAGATTACAGGCGAACTATATAAAAAAATGGTTAGCAATGGTGCCGCCGCTATAGAAAACAATAAACAGGAGGTTAACGACCTAAATGTGTTTCCGGTTCCGGACGGAGATACGGGAACTAATATGAGCTTAACTATCGGTGCTGCTGAAAAAGCTCTTTCATCGATGACACCGGGGACTTTAGGGAATGTAACGGAAGCAACTGCAAGTGCTCTGCTCCGGGGTGCACGCGGCAACTCGGGCGTAATATTATCTTTATTATTCCGGGGGTTTTCACGCAGCTTAAAGGATAAAGACACAGCCGATGCAAAGGCTTTTGCAAATGCACTGACCGCAGGCGTTGAGTCGGCATACAAGGCTGTTATGAAACCTGCTGAAGGCACAATCCTTACAGTTTCCAGAGTTTCGGCAGGCGTAGCGGTCTCTGTGGCTGAGAGCGAAAGCGATATCGAAATTGTATTGGAAAAAACTCTTGAGGCAGGTTATGAGGCTCTTGCGGAAACTATTAATCAAAACCCTGTTCTGCAAAAAGCGGGTGTCATTGACGCAGGCGGAAAAGGTTATCTTTACATTCTTGATGGCATGCTTCAAGCTATGCGAGGGGTTGTTATAGAGAAAGAAACTCCCGCTGTCCAAGAGAGCGGAAAAGCAGATTTTTCACAATATACCGCAGAAGATATTACGTTTACATATTGTACAGAGTTTATAGTTGAGCGGAGCAAAACCATTAAAGAGGTTAATCGTCTCCGTGATTTTCTTGATAACCGCGGTGACAGCATAGTTGTTGTTGATGATGATGCCATTATTAAGGTGCATGTACATACAAATGACCCGGGTGCTGTGCTGACAGAAGCGTTAACTTACGGTTCGTTGCTTTCGGTTAAAATCGAAAATATGCGCGAGCAGCATTCTGAGGCGGCAGGAGCAGCAGAAGCAGCCTCACACGGAACGGATTCTGTTATGGACAAACCGGAAGAAACAGAGGAAATGAAGGAGTTTGCTTTTGTTGCTGTGTGTGCCGGTAAAGGGCTTGAGGAGCTTTTCCATAATCTCGGTGTTGACAGGATTATCACGGGCGGTCAGACAATGAATCCTTCGACCGAGGACATTTTGGAAAAAGTTGTTTCTGCACCATCAAATACAGTTTTTGTTTTGCCGAACAATAAGAATATAATCATGGCTGCCGAGCAATGCATACCGCTGACAGATAAACGTGTTATTGTTATTCCGACAAAAAGCATTCCGCAAGGTGTTACAGCCATGCTTACGGTTGATATGGCAGAAGCTGTTGATGAAATAGAAGCTGTAATGTGTGAATCGATAAAAGCTGTGCACACTGCACTCATTACTAAAGCGGCACGGAACTCGGTGTACGATGATACAAAAATTAAGAAGAATTCGCACCTGGCACTGATTGACGATGCTCTGACAGCAAGCGGCAATGACTTTAATTCCGTTATAAGCGCAGTTTCGTTAGCACTTAGTGAACTCTCTCCGGAATTTATCACAATTTTCACAGGCGAAGACGCAGACGAAAAAGAAACCGAAGTAGTGTCGGGCTTTATAAGCTCAGACTCCCCAAACGCTGAGCTTTCAGTAATCTCCGGCGGTCAACCGGTATATAGATATATTATTTCTGCTGAGTAGTTTTAGTGTTTCGACAGTGACAATGCAGGGTACTTTCGGGTATCCTGTTTTTATCGTCTTCTATGCAAATTCTATGCAAAATTCCCACTTTCGTTCAAAATTTCTGTTCAAATTTTCCTTGACTGATATATTCTGCTGTGGTATCATACACGTTGCTGACAAAATTGTCAGCGATAATATTGATAACGCGGGGTGGAGCAGTCCGGTAGCTCGTTGGGCTCATAACCCAAAGGTCGGCAGTTCAAATCTGCCCCCCGCAACCATTCAAGTTTACGTCCTTTGACGTAACTGCGGAGTATTGCGAACTCCCGCAACCATTTAAGTTTACGCCCCCTGTGATGACAACTTCATCGCTGTTGGCGTAAATTTTTTCT
>WRDH01000019.1 GCA_009783555.1 Oscillospiraceae bacterium | reverse complement strand
TGTATACACACTTGTTTGGAGGTGAAATTATGCCACAGGCAGCAACAGCGGTGTCAACCACCACTACTATCAATGTGAGAGTGGATGAAACAGTAAAGCGAAATGTTGAGGTACTGTTTGATAGCATGGGTATGAATATTAGTACCGCAGTGAATATGTTTCTAAAGCAATGTCTGATGGAGGAAGCTCTACCGTTTCAACCGAAAGTAAAGCGGAATGCATCTTTGGAAAAAGCTCTTAGTGAAGCACGTTCACAAGCAAAACAAAATGGAGTGTCTGATATGTCGCTAGATGAAATCAACAGTATCATTACAGAAGGCCGAAGTGAAAAAAGAGGTCATTAGTGAAACGGGTCGTTATTGACACAAATGTACTTGTATCTTCAGCTATCTCAGAACATGGAAGTGACCGTATTTTCTATGACACAGCAATAGCAAGTGGAGCGGTCTTAATAACAGGCAACACAAAGCACTTCCCGGACGAGCCAATTATTATGACTCCGAGTGAGTTTCTTGCAGATATGGAAATATTGTAGCATATGCCTAGTTAGTGCAAGCCTCCGCTAATGTGCGAAATAAGTCTTCGAACAGCGCGTCCCGATTGATGTGATACACATATCGTATCGGATGGCGCGTTTTGTTGAAGGCATAATGATGATCGTACTCCGGAATGGGGCTTGGCTCCAAACGGTCAAGCATAAACTCGCCATCAAGCAGCCATGCGACTGCGGTAACATCCCATATTACCCGTGTCCATGTAGGCAGCCCTCCGTCTTCAAGAGCTTGTTTTACAGTAGAATCCAGAAGATAGTTGCATAGATCATTTTTACCACGCAACCAATACTCAAGCTCGGGACCACCGGTTGTAAACGCTGACACTACGCCCATACAAGGAAGCTGTACCAAAGGTACGCCGCAACCAAAAACAACCCGCGCAGCCGCAACATCTTGAGAAAGATTAAACTCTGCATTTGTATGCCAGTCGTGTGCGTTACCGCCGAGCCAGATAACAACGATTTTGTCTTTAATATCAGGCTCAATAAGCAAGGCAGAAGCAATACTCGTAATAGCTCCGATAACAATGACATATAGTTGCTTTTCTGAAGAATAAGCTGAAGCTAATTCGGCAAGATGTTTTGCAGCGTCAGAAATAACCGGTTCGGTTTCAGAGGGCAGATACCTGTCCGAGCCTTTGAAAACAATCGTTTTAAGGTCATCGCGACCCATCAATGATAATACCTTATTAATCTCGTTAAAGCTCTTCTCCATACCGTCACCGGGTCCGGTAGACTTTTCGTTAAAAAATGGCGCAGCATAAATTGCCTTGAGATTGAGTTTCTTCTCCTTCTTTATAAGATAAGCAAGAGCGTACTGATCATCGATTTCGTTAAATGTGTCCGTGTCAATAACAACGTCGACCGTTCCTTTCGGCTTCTCCAACCGCCGTATAAGTGCTGAAACAGAGGTTGCGTTGACCTCCGGTTTTATGTTCCAACCATCAGGAGTTTCAAATATCATTCCGTTTGTCCTCTCAATCATTATTCGCTTACACAGTGCTTACATTTTATCCAGACGTGCGTTAATAAATTCAGCCCAACTGTATTGTGTCATAAATTCACCCATATAATTACTTACAGCATCAGTATCAGCGGTGAAGAAATCGTACAAATCGCATGACAATTTTTCCGGTATTATTGCCAAAGAGCCGCGTTGTTTAATCAGCACATCTTCAGCGTTTACAGATTTTAGTGTTTTCGTCAAATCCGAAACTAAATGCCGGTATTGACTTTGTAAAGTGGGTGAGTCCGGTTTGTTCTCCCAAATTGCTGCAACTATCTCATTATTATTACATCGCGCGCCTCTTCTCATCACAAGATATGCAAACAATTCCTTAGTCTTTGTGCGGGCAAAGCGAAGAGGTCTTCCATCAACAAACACTTCAAAATTACCGAAGGTCTGTACATACACTTTCTTTTCCTGCGATGTTTTTACCGAATTATGAAGATTTTCCATCACTTGATGCAATTCGCTTTTTAGTCCGTCAATCTGTACAGCTTTGTTCTTTTGCTCATGAAGTAATCCTACCGAGGCCTTGTCGGAGATTTCCAGAATTTGCTGCTGCTCTTCCAGGAATAACGCGTATTCATTAACAAGTGCTTCAAAATGACCCGCATTAACAGGCAAACCATTCTTAATTTCGCCGACATGGCTTAAGGCATCATCAAGTATCTTCTGCTCCTTGCTGAATAAACCTCCCAATTCCTCACATCCTAACTACTCATTAATAATAAAGTTCATCTTCAAGTTTTTCAAGCATTCTTGGAATTTCTCGCCGCATTCAATGATAATTTTATTACCTTTTGCTGTAATCCAATTGACCGATATGTTGCCGACGCACGCCGATTTATCCATGTCCCGCAACATACCCAAAAGAATTCGCACAGTAGAGCTGTTGAAGTATTTTAGTTCAAAGTCAAAAGTAAACGATTCAAAATCCGTGTTTAAATACCCATCCAGCCATTCTTTAATTTCACTGAAAAACTCGTAAATATTCTCATGGTAGCTCTCACCCTCAAGATTCATGTATCCATTTTCTTCGTCGATTAATACGTACGGCGTTAAATCGGTCTTTTCACGCTTCAATCTAAATGCCATTACTCCTGTCCTCCTATCAAAACATACATAGTGAAAAACGTGTGGTGTTCGTCATATTGTCTAAACGTATATTCAATTTTAGAACTGATACGACGCGCTATTTCTATAAGTCCGAGACCTGCACCCTTACTCTCCGGATCATGGTTATCAAGCAAGGATTGTTCCCAGTAATAATTATTTACTTCGTCTTTATCGAGTGTATTCAAGTGGTCTATCCGCGTTTTAACTCTGTTGACCGCTTCGGTTTTCATAACATTTCCGGTCTGAATGAAATACCCTTTACCCTGTGTACCCATGATAAACGTGCCTTTCGGAGCCTCGGAGTGCAACTCATCCGGTGCAGTAAACTGTTCAGTTTCCTGCGAATACATCAGCATATTATTCATTTGTTCAACAAAAACCGAGAAGACTTCTTGTGATGCTTCCAGCGGCAGCTTATCAAATTCCAAACGTTTTTTAACCGTCCCCGCAACTCCGCCGATACCCTCCGCCCATAACGGGCCGCTGTAAATGAGTGTTATTTTGTTCTCACGCAACATTTTGTGGTATTCCATCATATCAAACATTTTACTTTTTCTCCTTTATCTTTGGCTGAAAGGCTATAAGAGAAACATCATCCCGTTGCAGCTCTTCGCCTCTGTAGCTTTCAAATGCCTGCATAATTTTCTCAATTATCACATTTTGCCCGGCATCGTGGTTTTTAAGGACAATATTTTCCAGTGTCTCATACCCGAACGGCAACTTCTCATCACCGCCGATCTGCTCATAAAGCCCGTCGGATGCAATGTAGTATTTGTTACGTATATCAGCCGGTATAGTAATTACCTTAATTTCATCTTTATTTTGGATTTCTCCTTCGCCGACATGAATTGCCTGACCTTTGTACCGTGTAACTTTAACTCCGTCACAGACGAAAACATCAATATTCCCTGCTGATACACTAATCGTACCGTCATCGGCAATAAACAATACAGCAAGATCACAACCATCTTTTGCGTCTCCGGCATTATTCGGATTAAGTGTCGTTAAAAGTGATTTTTCAAGTTCCCATACAATAGCGGCAGTGTCTTTGTAATTATTCTCATTAGTAATTGACCTAAGCGAGGAAACGACGAGCATTGTTAAAAGTGCGCCCGGTGTTCCGTGTCCGGTGCAATCGCTCACACACAAGAGTGTACCATCATCGAAGTTTTTTATCCAATGAATATCTCCGCCCACAATATTCTTAGGTCTGTATATGAGCGAATAATCAGAAAAAGCACTTTCATAGACCTTATCCGGCGGTAACAGGCTTCTTTGTATTTTACCTGCATAAGTGATGCCTGAAATCGTCAATTCTCTTGCTTTAATGTCCACCGCCATAGAATTAACAGCATTCTTTATTTTAACAAACTCGCCGTTGTATTGTCCTTCTATCCTTGCCTCATAGTTTCCGGTCGAAATTTTACTCAGCACATCCGCTGATTCATTAATCGGTTTCATAATGCTTCTGATAATATATAATGCCACAAGCAGTGCAAAAACAGCACTTACAACAAGCAATGCCGTCTGTACCGCAATATATGTCAGCGTTAATACTTCATTTTCAATACTGGTTTGCTCGGCTATAGCTACATTTAACTCCATCATACCGGTCACTAAGTTCGCAATCCAGTCAGATATGTCATTTATATGGGTAAGCATAACATTGATATGAAGTCTGTTATTATGATCGGGGATATCGTTTATACTTCTCTCAATTATTTGTCCGGCAATCGGCAGGTATGAGTTATCAAACATATCCATTATAACTTCATTAAAGCGCAGCAGTTCATCAGATGTTGAAAGCTCTTTGCTGATTTTCATCAGTTCCCTGAACTCTTCCACATTGCTTTCAAACTGGATTTTGACATCAAGAGCTTCCCTCTTATCATCGTAAAAGCTGTGAATTACAATCGTCCTGCAATTCAAACGCACGTTTTCAAACGCCGATAATGCTCTTCCCGCTTTTTCGATACCAACGACTTGCTGCTCATACATAGACAACCCGGATATTCGCAGGTTTTGCATTCCGATAATCCCGACGATACCCACTATTATTGTTAGCAGGGTTCCAATTGCAAATCCAAAGTACAGTTTTTTTGAAATACTCATAATATTACCTTGAAACACTTACGGCATCATGTAACCAGCGCGGCCATTGAAACAAAGCATAACTCCCGTCAGGATCTACGATAACATCCCGAAAACTTTCCGAGTAAATGATGTCGATAATATCCCTGACAAATTGCTTGTTTAAATCCTCAGTCCGGACTGCTGCAACAATATAGTAGTTTGCGGTCAGTAACTCTCTGTAAAGTGCTTCAGCAAGATTCAAGTTGCTGCTTATTGCAAAATTTCCGGGAATAACAGATATGCAATAGTTATAAAAAAACTCTACCAGTTGATGAGCCGAAACCGGTGTTATTTGTATATTATAGGGATTTAAAGAAATATCAGCTAATACTGCTCTTGATTTATCAATAGACGGACATAATGTGATTAGGTTCGCATCTTCCAAAACCCGCAGTGCACGGGCGAGATTGCTGGCATCATCGGGAATAGATGCGGTTATACCGGTGGGTATAGATTCGGTTATACCCGCTTTTATCTCGTCCAGTGATGAAAAACGATTGGAGAATATACTCATGGAAATCGTCGGAATTTCCATAACCGCCGTCAAAGCCAAATCGTTTTCGAGCTTAAATGTATTCAAGTACGCATAATGTTGAAATACATTCAGGTCTATTTCGTTTCGTGCTAATGCAAAATTAGGACTGGCGTAGTCATGGTAATAAACGAAGGTTGCGGTATACCCCATTTGCTGAAGCGATGGTAATATCGCTTCAGCGAACATATCCCAATATGGTCCTGATACAACTCCCACTCTCAAGTCTTTGATTTCAACAATCTCATCGGGCATATAATCGGAAACGGCCGGCAGTGTGTTTACTCCGGTTTCTGTACAAGCCATTAGCATAACGAACAAAATCAAAGCAACTGCTGTTAACCAAAATCGTTTAAAATGAATTTGTCTTTTGTTCTGCATTTTGAAGATCATTCCTTTTGTTTAACATCAGACATAAAAGATCATGAAAAAGGAATGATCTTTTCGTGCTTCCGTTTCGGTTTCCACCGGAGGCGAGTAGAAATAAATACATTTTGACTGCGTTATAATAGCATAAATAACGCGTCAATTGTGCGTCTGCAAGGCAGGAGTGTCTCCCCGAAAAGGCAGCAGCTCCCTCTGAACACAACCACTATATACCCATTGCCGCAATGGTTAGCAAGTCTTAACTTAAACATCCGCTAATGTACGGAACAAATCTTCAAACAACCCGTCCCTCTGATAATAACTTATTAATCAGTGAAACAGCCTCATCATATTCACCAACAAGTATATACTGTAAAATGTTGTTGATTTTATCGCCTATGACGGGGTCGTTGGTGAAGCTTTGAAGATTTTTTGTTGTCTCGTTTATTGTTGGTGTATCGTAGCCAACCAAAGCTACTCTTAGCTTAATAAGTTTGGGTTTTAGAGATGACATATCGATGGGAGTCACAAGATTGGGGCTGCCTTCTTCACATGATAATGCATCGTTAATATTCTGAAGCAGTTCATTAAATTCTGTTAAGAACTTCTGAGTTTGCGCGTGAATATAATCTATATCTCCACGAAGTCCCGCTGTTTCCAAGTCCCCGGCGGCAATGGACAAGCTGTCGGCTCCAATGCTGGCGGATGCACCCTTTAATGCATGAACATATGTTGTAAATAATTGTATATTTTTGTTGTCTACGCATGTCTCTATTTCTTTTATTTTATCATATCCGTCCTTGCAATATACAGTTAACGCACTGCGGTAATTTTCGATTGTTCCGCCGGTCATGGATATACCTTTTTTTACATCAACATCGGCAATTACAATACATTCACCTGATTCATACTCAGGCGAATGTAAATATTTATCCTTCTTATCTATTTGTAATTCCTTTGGTATCCATTTTTGCAGTATTGCATTCAGTTTAGCTGTGTCAATAGGTTTTGACAGAAAATCATTAAACCCGTTTTCCAAAAACATTTCCCTTGTTCCGGTTACAGCGTTTGCGGTTAATGCAATAATAGGTACCTGTGAGTAATACGGGTCTTCGGCTGCCATCGCCCTAATATGCGCCACTGCTTCAACGCCATCCATTTCCGGCATCATATGATCCATAAATACCAAGTCATAATACCCGGTTTTCATTGCTGCAATGGCTTCGGCACCGCCGGAACACAGATCAATTTGTATATTGTAGGGCTGTATAAGACCTCTTGCCACTACTAAATTCATGTTTATATCATCAACAATCAGAACCTTTGATTCCGGTGCCCTAAATCCTGCTTCGGTCTTTCTGTCGAATACATGGGAAAATGTATCGGAAACACCGTTTAGTATGTTTGCCAGCGGAATTGAAAAAATCGGTGTGGTTATAACATGTAAGTTTTGCTCCGTAATTGTGTCACCAAATTCCGAGATAAGCCATATTGAGGATTTGGTCTTTTTACCCCCATATTCATTTTTGAAGTTTTCATATAAAGAAGCCTCAATGAAACCAAAAGCGTACCTGTTGCCGGTCAATTCCTCATGAAACTCTGAAAGTGAGGACACAAACTTGTATTTTACACCCAAATCATTCATCGTATTTGTTAATGATGTCATGCAAAATTCACGCCGCTCCAGTATCAGTGCATTTTTCTTATCAGAATCATTGACCACAGCTATTTTTTCATTGTTGACTATGCCTTGAGGTAGAACAACAGTAAAGACAGAACCTTTGCCGTATTCCGACTCAACACGGATGTCGCCGTTCATAAGCTTAACAAAGTTATGTGTTATGGATAGACCTAAACCTGTTCCTTCATTATCAACATTTTTGTCCATTTCAAACCGGGTAAACTCGTCAAAGAGTGTTGCTATGTGCTCTTCTTTAAGCCCTCTGCCGGTATCTTCAACCTTTACTATCAGGTTCATTTCCCGTTCGTTAATTATTTCCTGAGAAATCGAATACGAAATTTGCCCTCTGTCTGTATATTTCACGGCGTTACTAAGCAGGTTTAACATTATTTGACGTATTCTTACCATATCGCCTTTTAAGGTGCTTGGCATATCACAGTCAACATTCACAACAAACCGCAGCCGCGCATCAAGAGCTTTAGTTCTTATAATACTGATTACATCATTAATCAGAGATGAAAGCATATACTCTTCCGAAAGGATATCAAACGACCCGTTCTCTATTTTTGACAAATCTAAGATATCATTGATTATATCTAAAAGATTCACACCTGCCTGCTTAATCGTCGCAGTAAAATCTCTTACAGAATCCGACATTTCCTCGCGCAATGCAAGCTCTGCCATACCCAGAATCGCGTTCATCGGTGTACGTATTTCGTGGCTCATACGGGCAAGGAAACTGCTTTTTATACGGTTCGCCTCTTCTGCCTTCTCTTTTTTCACGATATCGGAAACATCGTTTGTCACAATGATATATCCGGCTTTTTCACCGTGTTGACCGAACAGGTAATTGGCGGTTCCTTTGTAATAGTTCCCGTTTTCTTCTATAAAAAGAATTCCGGCTTCCCTTTCCTCATGCAGCGCAGCTATAGGGTCATATTCCGAATTCTTCGGATATATGCTAACATCGTTATATGATATTCCCGCAATCTCATCAAGCGTCTTGTTCATTACGGTCAATGCCGGATTATTCGCATAAATAATCTTGCGGTCCATATCAATGATAACCAGTACCGCACCTACACTATCAACGATGTTGTCTGCCATTTCGTCAAAAGAATTTGCTAGAATGCCAAATTCGTCTTTGATATCCGCACGTATACGAAAATGACGTTGACCGGATCGGAAACGGGATATGCCGCCTAAGAGAAGATTAATATTTCCGGTGAGATATGATGACAGAAAAACAGCGATAATGGTGACTAATGCCCAAAGTAATATTGTTATCATAGCAAACTGTATTATGCTTTGCCTCAAATCAGCGTTAATCGCATAGGTTAGCTTCTCCTCCATATAGAAAGCAGGCACCATAAAATCGTCAATGCCCGCGCCGACGGTTACAAAGGCGAACCCGCGTTTGTTGCCCTGTACATCGGGGCTGTATTGACCGGTATAATACGGTATTGCGCCGGCTGTGGTCGGTTTGTATATACCGCTCCATAATATATAGAACGAACCGGAGCCGCCATTTTCCGTCAGGTTCATCCAACCGGTACACTGCGGGGCGTTGTTGAGATAACGCCCGTCAAGACCGACAAAACCGGCGGCTGTGAGAGCACGAGCAGGTGTTTTTGCCCGTGATGCATAGTCAAGAATATAGTTGCCGTCTGCTCCTATAATATAGTTACCGTCAGGGTCTTTTAGTTTTCTTTCGCCGAATTGCGGCAGTATTTCCCTGTTGTCAACGTTTTCTCCGTAAAATTCGCCCCAGCTTACTGCCGTTGCGTCAACAGGCGTCTCCCATTCCCACCAGTTTTTGCCATTGTTCCTTATACTGCTCAGATTAAAATCTTCCCACGTGGAGTTAGCGGCAAGCCACTCGGCACCGCCTGCGTTTTGCCAAAAATAGAACGGTGTATCTTGTGCAGGTCGGGTATTACCGTCTGCGTCAAGAACCGGGATGACCCTGTCGTTTTCATCCAAAACAAATCCACCGTTAACAAAATCTCTCCGAAGCTCAATCGTGCCTTCCAACCACGGGACTTGCGGTTCACCCGTTAAGGGATTGTAGCCGACGATAGAATTATGCCTGGGATGGCATATGCTGCGGCTCTTATAATCCCAGATAAAAGCATAGTTGCCGTCATGCGGGCTTGGCAGCAGGGAGTAACGTCCGAGCATAGGGTTTATATAATCCACAATTTCCATTATATGGTCATGGTTTAACGCCATTGTTACATACCCGACCCGTACACCATTTTCATATACCGGAGTACCCCAGCGTACGATACCCTCAAAACGTTGTCCAACGGGGTTCTCAAAACCGGCGAAAGACTGACGCCTTGCGTATTCCATAAATTCATGCATGGGTAGATTCCCGATTCTTCGGAGTTCTTCAAGATTCGGGTGGTTTTGGTTCATTATTGCCGGGTCTTCACTGGTAAGCACACCGGGTGTGAACATTCCGATATAGTTTGTTCCCACATATGCGCCGATAACACTTGAAACATAGATGCCACCACGTTGCAGACTTTGCAGTTCTTCCCAATAGTTCTCTGCTCTGACATAAGTATTATATCTGTCAGAAATATCCACCGGATTAGGGTTTAAGGGATAGTGGATTTTTTTTGAATCCGGATTTATATACTTAAATATCTCATAACCGTTTAGGTCAACAAATGTAATCTCGTCATATAATGGTACATTTTCCTGATACTGGCCGAAAAACTCGGGCGGTCTGTTGCGAAAAGCACTGCCGAACAGCTCATCGTTATTTTCTACATTCTGAGATACATTATCTGCCGGCGCAAACCGGAAAGGGTCGACCTCTACCCAGGTCATGCCGTCATCCGAAATCACCCATTCACCCGGATGTACCAGCATACCTTGCTTGTTATCGGAAAAAGCTATTAACCCGGAGAAGTTTCGATCTCTGACACTTTGAACAGAGATTTCTTGTGATGCCTGAGAAGCAAGGTCAGCCAGTAAGAGTATATCATTATCCCGTTGCCTGAGAAAGCCGGCAACAGCCATCGTCAAATCTGTTGTTAATCTTTCTTTACTCTCTCTTGAGCCGTCACTTAACGCATTTGTCGCATCGTTAACCGCAATACCCCGCAATGTATTACCGAGGAACATAATCTGTGACAGGGCAATGGTTGTAAGCAAAACAATGGGAACAACCGTCGCTGCCAGAAATATCAAAATCAGCTTAGGGCGTAACTTCAGGTTTATCCTGTTCAGCAAACGTCCCGGCCCTCTTGAGTTAATTCCAACCGCTTTTTTCTTGTTCATTTTCCTGTGAGTGCTCCTGTGTTTGCTCTATTACGCCCGAACTACATAACTATAGCAAAAGAAATGCGTCAAATGTGTATCTGATTTGCTGTGATATTATGGTCTTTAATATATTAATAAAGACCCACAAGTCTACATATATTATTCGTTTTTTTGTCATTTGTCAATCAAAATTCGAGGGCTTAGAAGGGGTTGTATAAACACGCAGGGTTTGTTATACTGAAGCAATAAGCAAGCAAGCCATATATAGATTCACTAAATAAGGAGCGTTCCAACGAAAACAGAAATGATAATACGCATGGATGAACTAATACAAGTCATAGGTACGGCACTTGACATCGTAGAATGTGAACTTCTGGGATCAAGTACAAATCACGGAAAGCGTATTTCTGCGCTTTGTGCCCTGATGGGCAGACAACTGGGTATGGATGAGGAAGCGATAAGGTCAATCACGACTTGCGCGCTCTTGCATGATAATGCACTTACCGAATATATTTTATACAAATACGAAAACTCCGATTATGATACGAATTTCAAACTGCATTGCCGCTATGGTCAACGTAACGTCGAAATGCTTCCGCTCAAGTACGATGTTAGCGGTCTTGTCTTATACCACCATGAACAAGCAGACGGCGGCGGTCCCTTCGGGAAAAAAGAAGATGAGTTCCCGCTTGGTGCAGCATTGATTGCCATAGCGGATATGATTGATGTGAAATACCATTTACAACGCATGCACCCTGATAATCTTCCGGCCATCAAAAAAGAAATAGAAATGCAATCAGGGAAACGCTACACAAAAACAGCAGCAGAAGCCATGCTTGCGGTTCTGGATAAGGATGTACTACTGTCACTTAGTGATGATAATATCATCGAAACCACAACGCAGTTGTTGCCGGTGTGGCAAATGGATGTCGAAAGCGAAACTATCATGGGTCTTGCGAAGCTTACCGCCGGGATTATTGACTTTAAATCACCGTTTACGAGAAAGCACTCGGTTCAAATTGCAAACAGGGCGTGGTTTATGAGCGGGTACTTTGGTTTCGACCCCGCCAAAAGGGCGAAGGTTTACCTTGCAGCATCACTGCACGATATCGGAAAGCTCTCCACACCAAATGAAATACTGGACAAACCGGGCAAACTGACCGATAGTGAGTTTACCATCATTAAGAACCATGTAAGGTGTACATATGATTTATTAAACGAAATAACAGGTTTTGAAGAAATATGCCGCTGGGCTTCAACACATCATGAAAAGCTTGACGGAACCGGATATCCCTTCGGTAAAAATGCAGAGGAACTGGATTTCGTAGATCGCATGCTTGCATGTACAGATATTTATCAGGCAGTAAGTGAGGAACGCCCGTACCATCCGAGAAGAAGTCATGAAGAAACCATGCCGATTTTGTGGAGCATGGCGGAGAAAGGCTTTATAGATTACGAAATGACAAAGAGCTTTGACGTTGCCATGGAATCATTTTCAAACAAGGATGTACCGCATCCGGAAGATATGTTTCATGATTAACCAATAATAAATAGGAGGAATACACAAAAATGGACGAAAACAAAAATACCGAAGAGTTCAAAATCAACGGCGAGGATTTAATTTCAAAAATCAAAGAAATCATTAAACAAGGCAATGCAAAGAAAATAACAATCAAAGGCAAGGACGGCAACGAAATCATAAGCTTTCCCGTGACTGTAGGCGTAGCAGGACTGATACTTGCTCCGGTTTTCGCAGCAGTAGGAGCAGTCGCCGCACTAGCGACAGAATGTACGATAGTAATTGAGCGATAGATAGTAAACTCAGGACAGGGGGACGGTTCATCTGTCTTGTCTCACTCGTATTGTGTTGATTACGTTACCCTCTTCGTCGCAGAGGTAGAGCATTCGTCCTTCGCGGACATTAAAGCCCATGCGTATCTTAAGTAAATCCGAAGCATCCGCACTGCCTCTGCCTACCATTTCGAGCGTTCCGCCCGGACTGATTGCGGTCGGGGGGAGTTGCCAAAGAAATGGATTTGACAAGTCATAAGTTATAAATAACACGTCGGTATTCACAACTTCTTCACCCGGATTGTAAAGTACGCAACCATTGCGTTCGGACGAACCATATGCATCAGTAAAAATCAATACAGGCAACTCTTCTTTTGTAACAAGTTCAATGCTAACAATGCCGTCACGTGCATCATTGACCGATACGGTTATCTCCGGCGTGTATATAACTTCTCCATTAATAATCCAGTGGTCAAAGACCAAAAATCCGGGCAAAAAGGGTTTTACCGGAATGGTCAGATGACTGAAATATCTCGATGATGTTCCTGTTTGTGTGCCGATTACAGCCTCACCGCCTGTTACTTTGACTGAAAACATTTCATCACTCCAGTCAAAGTATTCCATTAAACTGTTGATGATATAGGCTTCCCGGTCGGTTGCAACTTTCAGCATATTTGCGTGATTATGTGCTACTGTGTCTCTGCTGACCCAGTGGGCATACTTTCTTGATGCAAAAGCAAAGCCTATTTCCCTGTCTGCTTCTCCATACAACCTGTTAATTAAATCGCGTACATTCTCTACCGTTACAATATTTGCCGCTATATCACAAAGCATCATGGCAAATTTATCTGCCATGTCGGAACGCTCCAAAAGTGATACAAGCAAGCCGCTGTATCTGTCATTACGGGGGTTTACCATCTCTTGAAAAGACGGTCTGTTCGGATTCGGGTTATCTTCGTATAAACCCAGTATCCAGTCCAAATCAAAAACAATATACCGCCAGCGTCCGTCAAGCTCCGGAGCAAGCCCCTCTTCCTGAGGACCTACGTACCTCCAGCGTTTCAGGTTGTTGTTCGGCCAGTCGTGATTTCCAAGATACGTCTGCAAGGCATAATACAACAGCATTTCTTCAACATCAACCAGATCTGAAAACTCGGCAAACACGTTATCATTTCTCAGATTTTTATTTGCGAAGCTGTTAAAATGGTTGACCGCTTCATACTCATCCTCGTCCTCAGTGTCTATCCACCTCTCACCCATACCAACTATTTGAAAATCTCTTGTCGGTGCAGAGAAAATATCTTGCAAATATTGCTCGTTAAATCGAACTTGAAGCCATGCAAATCCATAGTAATCGCCGTTTAAGAAGATTGCCGCGCCTCTTACCGGAGAAGTTGTGCCTAAGCCCGCCATTCGCGCAAGCTCATATCCAACCTCATTGCGAATCATCCCGAAATCACGGTCGTTAGCTCCGTTTCGAAGTACCAACTGGTCGTATCTGAGTAATGGTGTACCAAATCCGTCTCTGAGCACATCGTCCGGGAAAAAGTCAAATCGAAACCTGCCATGATCCGGTTCATACATACGCCGTGCAATTAAACGAATAGACTTATACTGTGCCGCCCGTGACCACCCTCCGTGAGCGCGAATACCCGCCGCCTGCGAGATTACTCTTGTCCCGTCTTCGGTAAATACCTCTACATGGACGGGTCTCTCACCTTCCATACCGCGCCAGTTAAAGTTCGCCGGGTCGGGCGGAACCAAATTTTTGTTGGGGTTTTCCCGTCTGAAGGCTGCTCGCGTAGCTCCTTCAACAAATATACCGGTGTCATAATCATAAAGGTATTCATCGTTTGTAGAAAGTGAGAATACAAGCAAATCAAATCTCTCTTCAATATCCCTGTTTAAGAAGTATGTGTGCACCAGCGGACGTGTGGATGTATCACCTAGTATTGCGATGGCTTTAAGGGGTACAACATTTAATCTCTGCGTAGTCGGAACCCTGAAAAGGAGCGGGTCGGTATATACTTCTGAATCTGTTGTCGGCTCTGAACCATCTGTAGTGAAATGGATAACGGCATCAGGGTGTGTCGCGGTTATGGCGACCTCGATATCAGTGTCGTAGAAGTGATCAGTATGAGAATAAAAGAGATGAATCCTGACTGCAGCGATTTCTTCCACCTCGTCAGTTGGTTCGTTTCCTGTATCTTGCTGTTGCTCTAACATATACAATCCTGTCTGAGCTATCGGATTGAATTCGAGAAAGATTACCGAAACTATCGTTAATGTTATTGCACAGATTAATATTATCCATTTCTTCGTTGCCATTGTTCACCTGTATTCCTTTAAAAATGTCTTTTTTATTTTGCTTTATGAGCGTCTCTTTTATTTACCTTGTTTATGTAGGTTGTTTATGTTACAATTCCCTTTGTGTTCATAGTTTACGCTGTAAACATAGGGAGAATGGAAATGCGTTACCGTAATGAGTTGAAATTTATATTGAGCAAACAAACAGCGGAACTCATAAAACGCCGTATTTCTCCAATCATGAGCCGTGACCGTCATTCATCAGGAGTCTATATCGTAAACAACTTATATCTTGATGACCAATATGACACATTTTATCACGAAAAACAAGTCGGCAGTTACAGCCGCGACAAGCTTAGGGTTCGATACTACAATAATGACTTGTCATTTATCAGGTTGGAAAACAAACACAAAGACGGAGAGCTTGCGTATAAGCAATCGGTCAAAATGACAGAGAATGATTTGAGTTGCATTACCGCCGGCGATTTCGGCTTTGCTGAACTGTCGGAGCATCCTTTGTGGCAGAAAGTGTCTGTTATACATCGCACGAGGCGTTTGCGGCCTGCTGCTGCATTTTCATATATACGCGAGGCGTATGTGTATGATATCTGTGATGTCCGTATCACTTTTGATACTGCTCTCAAACCGGATTCCCTCTTACCCGGCACCAATACTCCTTCCGGTGAGGACGGTGTTATGGAGGTTAAATACAGCGGCTTCCTGCCATCGGTTATTGCCATGTTACTTTGCGGCTTACCACTCACGCGCACCGAGTTTTCAAAATATTGTTATATACGCGAAAGGAATGTAGTAAACATATGAGTCAATTAATAGAAGTTTTGGAGGATCTGCTGGCAACACCGCAGCATCTGGGAAGTCTCACAGGGTCTCAGGTTTTATTAAACATGTCAGTCGCATTTTTATGCGGTGTAGTAATTTTCCTCATTTATCGGTACTTTAACAAAAGCGTTGTTTACAGCGTCCGGTTTAATATGCTCATTGTGATGGTTTGTGTTATTACATCACTTATTATCATAACAATCGGTACAAACCTTGTGTTGACGCTGGGTATGGTTGGTGCTCTCAGTATTGTACGCTTCCGCGCGGCAGTCAAAGATCCGCTCGATGTTGGTTTCTTGTTTTGGGGTGTAGCCGCCGGACTGACGGCAGGCGCGCAACTCTACAGTGTGGCTTTAATCGGCACCGGTTTTATAGCGGTCGTATATATTGTCTTGACTTTGGTGCGGTTGGAAAAACGCATATACCTGATTATCGTCCGCTACGCACCCGAAGCGGAAAGCACTGTCACCGATTTACTCAAGACAGTTAACGGGAGCATAAAGAATAAAACTCTGTCTCAAGATTATACGGAAGCCACGGCAGAAGTCCGTGTCCGCCGCGGGGATACATCATTTGTAGATGACCTGAAAAAGTCTGAAGGTATCGAGACCGTGACGCTGGTGGAATATACAGGCGACCAGATGTAGTGTTATGATAGCATATTTTTGTTGAATTTACAAGTGGGACACGGATACATAACATGAAGCAGTTACGAAGCAGTTCATCTGTTTTGCGTTGACCGATACGGTTTAAGAAATATTCGTCATATTAATAAACGTTTTTACTGTTTTCGGTTTAATCTTTATTTATTTTGTGGTATTATGTATTAAATTCATAGCAAATACTTTACAGATTTAATGTCATTACGTTAAATGGAAAGAGAGGACTATAATGATTGTTGCGTTAACCGAAGAACATGAAGATGTATGGGCAGAGATGTGTGTTGCGCTTTGGCCGGAGCTTACGGTTGATTCCGTGCTCAAGCTCAGTCATGAAGGGCTGTTTAAAAACGAATTTCTGTATTATGAAGGCGATGACCTGGCAGCTTTCTTAAGCCTGTCTGTTCGCAGCGACTATGTCGAAGGTACAAACTCACGTCTTGTAGGTTATATCGAAGGTTTATATGTAAAACCTGAGTTTCGCCGTAAGGGTATTGCCGAGAAGCTGGTTGACTATGCAAAAAACTGGTCAAAGGAATTCGGCTGCAACGAGCTTGCTTCAGACTGCACAGTGGATGAAGAAGGAAGCCAGATTTTCCATGAGCACATGGGCTTTACCGAAACAATCAGAAAAGTTTGCTATATAATGCATTTATAATACAATGTCATATGATTTAGGTGTAGATCCTGTTGAACTCTATACTCCGGAAGCAGAAATAGTGCCCGGAGTTTCCGGTAATGCATATAGTCCGGTAATGCCGCCTGTTATGAGTACAGGCAATAGTGCCTTGGACAGTGCTATTATTAGTGATGAAGCATTAATACTGGCGTCTACCATAACCCCTTCGTTAGAAGGGCAGGAGTATGATGATATCTTCAATAGACTGATATCAAATCAAGGAGGGCTTGTAGGTCCGGGAGGGGCAATGATAAACATTGCATCACCGGAAAATCCTGTTTATGCTATAGTAAAAAACGAATCGATAACTATAACCGGAACTGATATTAATGTATATCAAAACGCACACAAAATAAGGCAGGAAACCCTCAGAATGCTTGAGTATATACGGCTTCTTATGCAAGGCATTAAAATAGAAGAAGGTCAGATCTTGCAAGTAAAGCTGATGAATATGGTCAACAGCTTAGCAACTGTGCAAGGAGAAATGGTAGGCGACCCTAATTACAATCAGGATGATAAATCCCTGGAAGAAGCTTTTAGAAACATCACAACAATTTTGATAGCCGATGCCACAAGGCTGGAATATGCGGATATGCCGGACAATGACCGGATGATTTTCGAAGCAAGAGATATGGCGGAGATGTTTAATAACCTTCTTTTTGAAAACCTGACAAAACACAACGCAAAAGAATCCTTCGAAAAAGCCTGGTCAGCACTGTAGTACTAATCCACCCTGATTTTAATAACAACAGGCATGATTTGTTTTATTGCGGGACCGTTGATATGCAAGCCATGCTTGTCTCTGTGCCAGTCTGCTTCGCCATGCCCTAAAACAGAAATGGCTTTAATAAGACCTTGAAACACCGGCAGATTAGGATCATCACTTTTTGCCAGTGATTTTATTGTCACTTTTCCGTCTTCCGGCCATTTTAATACACTTGCATACAGGCTGCCGCCTTTAGTTGTAAATCGTATGTCTTTGCGGGAAAATTCCGTATCCTTGCCATCGGTAAACTGCCCTTCTTTTATTTTTGCAGTGCCTTCGCCATAGCTGCGCCATATGCCGGTCTCGTAAATAGCCTCACCATTGACCTTTAACCATTCACCAATTTCTGTTAAAATAGCGGTTTCCTCTTCAGATATGGAACCATCAGGCTTGGGTCCGACATTAAGCAGCATGACCCCGTTTTTGCTTACAACATCTACAAGCTCTCTGACCAGACTATCTGCTGACTTAAATGTATTATTGTCTGTCCAGCACCATGAATTTCTGGCGATTGAAGTGTCCGTTTGCCAGCGAAACGGCTGTATACCCGCAAATTTTCCGCGCTCAATATCTATGGTAGCTGTCCCGAATACAAATCCATCATGTTTGTAGCATATCGTTACTTCTTCACCCCATTCTTGCGCCCTGTTGTAATAGTATGCTGCGAACTTCCGCAGATACGGCTTTACAGAGAAGTGTTGTATCCACCAATCGAAGTAAAATACCTTCGGGCGGTATTTATCGACAAGCTCGCAGCAGCGGGCAAGCCAATCGCGCAAGTATTCGTCAGTTGGTACAGGGATACTTTCCAAATCATGGTGTTCTGCCTCGGGCATTGCAGGCCAATAAAAATCGCCGCACACCATCGGGTCTTTAACATCACTGTCAAACTGCTTGCCATTGCCCATAAAAAACCAATGCTCTACACGATGCGAAGAAAGACCGTTTACTATACCTTCTTTTTTTAAAGCCGATGACAGCTCGGCGAGTACATTACGTCGGGGTCCCATCTCAGAAGCATTCCAATTCGACAAATCGCTTTTATACATCTGGAACCCATCGTGATGCTCTGCAACCGGAATACAGTATTTAGCACCGGCATCGGCAAGCAGCTTTGCCCAATGCCCGGGGCTAAATTTTTCTGCGGTGAACATTGGTATAAAGTCCTTATACCCAAAATTCTTATGTGCTCCATAGGTTTTAACATGATGCTCAAACTCCGGCGAACCTTGTATGTACATATTACGTGAATACCATTCGTTATTAAAGGAAGGCACAGAGTATACACCCCAATGAATGAATATGCCAAACTTCCCCTTATACATCCACGAAGGCATTTCCCTGCCCTGCAAACTATCCCAATCGTCCTTATATCGCCCCTTGCTGTTCACAGCTTCCAGTTCCGCTAAAATCTCATCAGTTTTTTTCTTTATATCTTCAATCTTCATTTTTTTGTTGCACCCTTCTTAAGCTTTTCCGGAATTCATCAATAAGCACAGCTTCTTCACCGTTTAAGTCCAATGCGATTTCATCTGTGCCTGTCAGGTTTTTTATGTTGATTTCATCATGTGTTATATCTACTGATAGCCTTTGACCGTGCCGGTAAAAATAAAAGTGAAGCCTTTTCCATGCATCGGGAAGTATCGGAGATATCCGCAGCTTTCCGTTTATCATCCTGACTCCGCCGAAGCCGTAGACAACAACCTGCCACATTCCGCCGATGGAGGCTGTGTGGATTCCTGCATCTGATGATTTCATATTTTCGCCTAAGTCGATTTGTACGCATTTGTTAAACAAATCCGTTGCAAGCGCACGATCTTTCATATCAGCAGCAAGGATTGCGTGTGTTGACAGTGAAAGAGAAGAGTCGTGAAGTGTACGCGGTTCGTAATAATCCCAATTTGCTTTTTTTACATCCGCCGAGAACAAATCCTCCAGCAGTAAGAACAAAATCATGATATCCGCTTGTTTTGATACCTGTATTCCATTCACCTGTACAAGGTTGTAATCCCTGAAAATCTCACATACATTTTTTTGATTTTTGTATATAGTAAGATCAATATCCTTTTTAGACAGGTATGTTTTATCTTGCGGAACAACCAAATCCTTTTGCCTTGGTTGCGGCAGGTATATTTTATCAATGATTTCTATAAACTTATTGTAATTCTTATCCAGATCAAGCTTCTTGTTCAGGCTGTCAAACAGCTCAGGGTTTTCCTTCATTAACGAAGTGTAGGACTCCATTGCTCTCTTAATATTCCAATGCGCCATATAGTTAGTGAATGCGTTATCATCTATATGTTCTTTGTATTCGTCCGGTCCCATTACTCCGTTAATGTGGTACTTAGAATCGTTTTCGTCATATTCAAATCTGGATGCCCAGAATATCGCGGTATCTAAGATGACTTCATAACCATACTTTTGCATAAAGTCTTTATCACCTGTCATCATATAATACTGCCATATCCCGAAGGCTACATCAGCGGAAATATGCAGTTGTATGAAGCCTGACCAAATCTTTATCGGCTCGCCCGTGACAATATCGGCAGCACCCCAGATAGGTGTAACCTCACCTTCTTCGAGCCTTGCCGATTCCCAAGGGTACATTGCTCCCGTCAAACCATTTGCTTTTGCTTTATTATGAGCACCTTCCAATGAGAGGAAGCGGTACAAACACATGCTGCGGGCGATTTGCGGCTGTGTAAACGTGAAGTACGGCAGTGTAAAAATCTCGTTATCCCAAAACGTATGACCTTTATACCCTTCGCCGGACAAACCCTTGGCTGCAATGCTCAATCTTGAGTCATGCGCCGGAGCCATGATTTGTAAATGATATTGAGCGAACCTTATTGCAAGTTGATCAAAATTATTATCGGATTCTATTGTTATCGGTACATTATCCCAAACGAGCTCATCCCATTTTGCGCAACTCTCTTCGAATAGAGCATTATAACCTTTACTACATTGCACTTTGAGCTTGGCTAAACAGTCTTCTTGAATCTCCCTTGTGGTTTTATCCGTATACTCTTTATCAAATGAAGTAGCGGCGTAAGAGATTTTTGTTATTGTAAGAGACTCGCCTTTTTTGACGGGAATTGTGTACACACTAAACAGTTTGCGTCGTTCCATACTGATAAATGGCTGTATATCAACAGAGTTACTATTTAATGCCAATTCAATTCCTGATGTAAACACAAAATCAATCCTGTGCTGTGTTGTTGTTTGCACATATTGCAAATACTTTTTGTCGTAGAAACGCTTCTCGCCTTCGGAAAAATGCTGTGTACCCGAGTTTGTTACTGCACCATTGATTCCGCTTCTAATGATAATATCCGCATCCGCATCCGGTGTAATGGTCACTCTCTACGCAAGTGTGTGCAGGTTTGCAAGAGAAACGAATCGCTCGAATCTAAAAGAAGCGGCTATACCTTTTGGACTCTCCCACTTTACATCACGCTCAAGCAAACCACTTTTTAGGTTTAGGCTACGATTGTAGTGGAGGGTTTTTCCCGTTTCGAGATTAAGTTCTTCTCCATTTAAGCGAATATCCATTGATATCAGGTCGGCAGCGTTCGGAAGCTCCGATACCTCGGCTTCACCAAAACGGTTGAAGGTTCCGGCAATGAACATCCCCCGTGTTTGCCCGGTGTAACTTTCTTCATGGGACGAACGAATGCCCATATATCCGTTTCCCAAACAGAATATGGACTCATATTTCCCTTGGTAACTCTTGTTAAAGGCCGATTCGGAAACAGACCACGCGCTGTCTGTATTGTACATCATGGTCGATTCTCCAAGAGTATCAAAACTTAATTTATAACTTGGCATACATCCTCACCTATTCGTAATGTTGTCAGGGGGACGGTTCTCTTGACAACATTTGTAGAAAATTCTACATAGTTTGTCAGGAGAACCGTCCCCCTGACAACCATAAATAAGTATACTCAAATTCAATGCTATGTTCAAGATGATTATTGACATATTGACGGGTAATTATTAATATGCTATGTTTGTCAAACATAGGAACGAAGGAAATGGGGTTAATTATGAAATATAAAGGAATAATCTTTGATTTGGATGGCGTTTTATGCCATACGGACCGTTTTCATTATGAAGCATGGAGCATAATCGCCGACAAGCTGCATGTACATTTTGACGAGCAGGTAAACAATCTTCTGCGCGGAGTCAGCCGTATGGAGAGCCTTGATCGTATTTTGCGAAACTACACCGGTGAACCGCTTAGTGATGAGCGGAAAATAGAGCTTGCAACCGAAAAAAATGAGAACTATCGAGAAAAATTGATGGATATGAGCCCTTCCGATTTATCAAAAGAAGCGGAAAACGTGATAGATTACGTGCAAAAAAACGGTATAAAAATGGCAATCGGCTCATCAAGTAAAAATGCAAAGCTAATTCTTGACCGCATCGGTATAACGGATCGCTTCGATGCCATCGCCGACGGAAATCACATTACACATTCGAAACCCGACCCGGAAGTATTCCTTCTCGCTGCAGAAATGCTAAAACTACCGCCATCAGAGTGTCTTGTAGTAGAAGACGCTGAAGCCGGTGCCGAAGCCGCAGAAGCCGGGGGTTTTGACTGTGCAGGCTTGGGGGATGCCAATAACGTGGAGACAGTGAAGTACAAGTTGGCTGCATTGGGTGACCTTGTAGATGTACTAAGTCCCGAGGTTTAAGGTAACAGTTTACCCAAAATCTACTCTTGCGTTTGTTGGTACGATGCAGATATAAGTTCTTCCTATACCGAAGTCAAGTGCTGTTCCGTCAAGCAGTGTGTATACAAACGGGCTTGACAAATCTGTTCTTATCCAACTAATTTCAATGACTTTCCCGCCGTTTACAAAGTGACCGGTGCCTCTTCCTGTTGTTTCCACATTTACTCTGCCTGATGTATCGCCCGGTATATCACTGACAGATGTTCTTAAAACTAAAACGTTTGTAAAAACGGGGCGGGAGTTATTATTTGCGTCGACAAAATCAGTATTTGACTGACGCACATGATAACCCCCTGCTGCTGTATCATAAAAAAATGTTGTAGTTTTTGCGCCGGAGAATCTAACGGCAACCTCTGTTGCATTTTCACCTCTTTGCATATTGACGTTCTCGACAAAATTCAAAGAATGCTTATAATCACTTGTATGCTCGAGCCTGAATCCATACCCCGGCAGAAATTCCCTAATCCGTTCACCTGATATAACTACGCTGTGCAATAAACTTACTCTGTTGCCCGGTACTCTGTTTCTGTCTCTGAAAAAGATATCCCTGTGAGGACCTTCGACTTCGTTAAGAACCGGAATTCCAAGCGATGCCATTTCTGTTTGCGCCTGCGGACTGCGTCCTGCACACACCAGAATAGCATCGTGACTTTCTGCTATCTGCACAGTGTAGTGCCTTGCGCTTCTTATACTTCCAATTAACTCTACTTGAGAGGCATCTTGAAAAATCGCAAGCATACGGGTCCAACCACCCTCGACCGGATACTCATATAAAATATCTGCTTCCGAAATACCATTTGCAGGAAGAGCTTCGGGCATGCAGTTAATCACTACCGCAAGCGGTCTGTTGCGGATAAACCGTTCGTCCATCGGCAGACCCGAAAGCGGGCTTATTCCGTCCAGATTCCGATCCGGGTCAGGAGTTGAGCCGGGCGTCAAGCCCGGTGTCGAACCCGCACCGGGGTCCAAAAACGGCGGTAGAATGTTTAATATAGGGTCACCACCTTCGCGGGTCACCACTATATCTCTTACGATAAATGCAATCAGTCCTATAAGTATAATTACAAGTACCAGCAAAACTGTTTTTAGCTTGTTTTTACCTTTACTCTTTGGTCTTCCTCTACTCATTGTTATATTTCGCTTTCGGTTATTCTCATGAATTGGCTGCATTATACCAGATAATTGCAAATGGTTCAAGACAGGGGGACGGTTCATCTGTCCTGTTCTCGTTTTTTCTTATAATAAAGCATTGTTATTTTTTCTGTCATATTACCTATTAACTTTAATAAATTATTAACGATAATATGATTAGAGGCGAAATAGCGGCAGGGACGTGGCTATGTCACGACGTGCGTGCATTGAGTCTTTTTTTCATGGAGGATAATTGAATATGGTTATCCAAGGTTTCAACGTAAACGTCAGTTCACAGCACACATTTATGTCTGCACAAACGGCATCGGTTGCTGTGACAAGCAACCAACGGCAGGATCAAAACGATCAAGGGCAAAACAACAACAACCAGGGGCAAAACGTCAGCAATCAAGGGCAAAACGTCAACAATCAGGGGCAAAACAACAACAACCAAGGGCAAAACGTCAACAATCAGGGGCAAAACAACAATAACCAAGGGCAAAATGTTAACAATCAAGGGCAAAGCAAAGAAGACATTTTCAAAGCGTTATTTAAGAACGCAAGGGAGGAGAGAGAAGATTCTGTTAATCAACTGTCAAAAGGAACACCGGCTTCCCGTTTATCACATGGGCGAAACTCAAAAATCCCGGGAACTCCGCAGGAGCTCCGGGCAAGAATGTCACAGATGATCTATGAACTGCTGTCAGGACGGTTTTCAAGACTGAGAAGAACACATGAGTTTAATGAAGACGGCATCAGCAACGGACGCGGTTTCGATTTATCCGGATTTTTCGGCGGAGCTACCGGGCTTGGTGCCTTACAACGTATACAAGGTGTCGGCGGATTGAGTGCAGAGTTCTTTCATTATGAATCAGAAACAGTCACATACACAGCAAACGGAACTGTTCATACGGCGGATGGCAGAACAATCAGCGTAGATATTAGTATGCATATGTCACGTGAATTTGTGTCATTTATGGGTTTCCCGGGCGGAAACACAACACTTCTCGACCCGCTGGTCATCAACTACGGCGGCACGGCAGCTTCACTGATGGGAGAGAGATTCTCATTCGACCTGACAATGGACGGCACTATGGACAACCTTGCTGTTCTCGGCGAGGGCAGCGGATTTCTCGCAATCGACCGCAACGGCGACCGTAAAATAAACGATGGCAGTCAGCTTTTCGGTCCCAGCACAGGCTGCGGTTTTAACGAACTACGGAAATACGATACAGACGGTAATGGATGGATAGATGCAAATGATGAGATTTTTGATAAGCTTGTCGTTTGGAAACGTGATAAAGATGGAAATGATACAGTATATACACTCGCGGAGCTTGGCATAGGCGCGATATTTCTCGGTGATATTTCAACGGAATTCTCATTCAAGGGAGAAAACAATGAAACACTCGGAGTAATGCGCTCGACAAGCTTCTTTATTAAACAATGCGGCGGGAGCGGCACACTCTCACATATCGATTTAGCACTGGCGTAACAACCGCAGGAACGCCGGCGGAGGATCGATGCGATTGCTTTAGTTTCTTACCTCAAGCATCGCCGAGGGGACGGGGGTGTTGGCAACATGCCAATGCTCGCCGCAAGAAGCGCAGGACGCGCTGATTGACTACTAAAAAATCAAAACAATCCGATAATTTAATAATCGCCTCTTAAAAAGAGTTGTCAGCACCCCCGTCCCCTCGGCAGAAAGCTCTTTAACACAGGGGGCGGTTCTCTTGTGCTTTTCTTCTAAAGAATATTAGGTTTAGCTTGCTTTTATCTTCGATCAATGTATAATATCTATAACGGGCCAAAAGGGCATGTATTACACTAGCATTTGGCCCGATATACTAAGGATTACGCTGAACAATAGAGAATAGTTGGCCAAAGCAGCAACTACAACTCCTATATTTGGCCCGATATTAATAATGAGGTAAGAGCGTGGCAATAATAGGCAGAAAAGAAGAGATACGGAGACTGGAGGATTATTATGAATCCGAACGCCCGGAGTTTATTATTGTTTATGGCAGACGGCGTGTTGGAAAGACATTCTTGGTTAAAGAGCACTTTGGAGGCAATTTTGCCTTCTACTTCACAGGCAGCGTTGGCATCTCCAGCAAGGCTAATTTGACAAATTTCGACAATGCCATCAAGGAATTCGGAAGCAATGTAAATACAGCATCAACAAATTGGTTTGATGCATTTGGTAAATTAAAAGACCTTTTATGTAACTCAGCATGTAAAAGAAAGGTAGTTTTCATAGATGAAATGCCATGGTTGGATACCAGAAAGAGTGGGTTTTTACAAGCACTTGATTACTTTTGGAACAGTTGGGCTTCATCAAATCCTGATATACTCTTCATTGGTTGCGGTAGCTCTACTTCCTGGATCACAAAGAATATCTTCCAAAATCGGGGTGGATTACACAATCGCGTTACCGGGAGAATCTATCTGGCTCCATTTACCATTGGTGAGAGCGAATCTTTCCTTAAAAGCCGGGGGATTGAGTTTGCGCGTTATCAGATGGCAGAGTGCTATATGATCTTTGGCGGAATTCCGTACTACATGAGTCTCTTCGAAAAAGGGTTTTCATTGTCGCAAAATGTCGACCACCTTTGCTTCTTTAAAAATGCACCTTTGCGCAATGAGTTTGATGAGCTATACAAGTCTCTATTCAATAATCCGAGCCGTCATATTGCTGTTATTGAAGCATTATCAACCAAGCTTTGTGGATTAAGAAGAGAAGAAATCCTTGATATTAGCAAGCTTAAATCAAATGGGCATCTGTCCTTGGCTCTCAACGATCTCCAACAGAGCGATTTCATCAGCAAAAATCATGATACTATCAAGCGGAAAAATGGAGCATACTTTTTTCTCACAGACCCGTTTACATTATTCTACTTAAAATATATGAAGGACTGTGAAACTGAGGATGAAAATTACTGGACAAATAATATGGATAGTGGTAGCCACAATGCATGGCGTGGTTACGCATTTGAGCTATTGTGCCGGATACACTTAAGGCAAGTAAAAAAAGTGTTGGGCATTTCAGGCGTATCTACAACAACGTCATCATGGCGCAGTAAAGCCTCCAAACCCGGTGCGCAAATTGATTTGGTAATCCGGCGCAAAGATGGAATAACAAACCTATGTGAGATGAAGTACACCAAACATCCCTACGAGATCACAAAATCCTACTCAGATACTCTGAACAATAAAAAAATGGTATTTTGTATGGAAACCGGTATCAATAATGGCATACATCTAACTATGATCACATCATTCGGACTTGCAAAAAAGGGATACTTCGGGACTGTTCAATCCGAAATCACACTGGATGATTTGTTCTAGAGCACAGGGGCAACACAGGGGGACACAGCAGTCATTTTATTTAACTTAGGTCTTGTAGGTACTCCGGGTTTGTGCTATGTTATTTAATATCAATAGGTAATAATCGGTGTAACATTTTTTACAAGGATGATTAAGATTATGATTCTTCGTTTTAAATATCATGTGATGGTATCTGCCGGACCGGATAAAGCATCCGTTTCACTAAAGGCTTTTAGCACAAAGGAGGAAGCGGAGGCATTTCGGGACGCTCATCATACGCAGGCATGGATAGAGATTGAACAGAGCCAAGTTCCAAACGAAGCCGCTTCCATAGCATCTTATATTAAAGAGGATTAAGTGCTTCAAGCTAACGGTTCTCTTATACTAAGGAAGTATTTAACACAACAGAACCGTCCCCCCTGTGTCCTGTGCCTCCTGTGTCACACCAACAAAAAACCGGCTTGCACTTTTACATGCAGCCGGTGTTTTTTGTCTCTTGATTACTCTACGTACTCGTCGTTGGCACCCATAAGTTTTTCATCAATCCTTGCTTTGATGTCCACAAAAAAATCTGCGATTTCATTGCGAAAAATGTAAATCGCCGCTACTGCTGCAGCAATAAATACAACCGCTGCTATTGCCGCAAAAATAAACTTATTACTCTTCATCTCAACCACTCCTTAAAATTATTTTTCATGTGCTAACCATTATACACATTTGGCTTAAAAGTTCAACAAAAATGGACTAACTTTACAAATACTTAATTATTTACCGGAAACCGTTCAGAGGGTTTTGCTACTCATTAGTACCCAATTTAAATTTGCTGATTTGCGCACAGACATCATCAATACTAATCGGTTTTCCTACGTGTCCGTTCATGCCGGCTTCCGTACATCTTTCAATATCCTCACGGAAAACGTTTGCCGTCATTGCAATAATAGGAATTGTCTTACTGCGAGGAAGCTCAGATGATCTAATTATACGCGTTGCTTCGTATCCGTCCATTTCGGGCATTTGGATATCCATAAAAATCATGCAGTACTTATCCGGCGAGGCGGTGAACAGATCAACAGCAATTTGCCCGTTTTCCGCAAAATCAATTTTAATATTAGTGGGTTCAAGCAACGAGGAAACAATCTCACGATTTATTTCTACATCCTCGGCAAGCAATATAGTATTCTCGCTAAAATCATCGGTTATAATCAAGTCGCTTATATCCAGCTTCGACATAACGTTAGAACCTGTATACTCGCTGATAATGTCATTAATGGTCGATGGAAGCAGCGGCTTTGGTAAAAACTTGTCAGCTTTGACAGCACGTACTTCGTCCTCTATTGCACTCCAGTTGGTTGATGAAAACACAATAATTATGGGTTCGTTTGTCTTTTTCGCATCAATAAACCTGATAAGATCACCGCCGGTCATATCAGGCAATCTCCAGTCAACGAAGTATATATCGTAATCGCCTTCACGGTCAATAAACTCAAGAGCTTCCTTACCATTTTCCGCAGCAGAGCAGGTGAAATTGAACCTTTCGGAAACAGTCTCGAATAACTCACGGATTTCTTCTTCATCGTCTATTACAAGCACCCGCACGTTAGCTCTGTTGACCGTATTATCCAAGCGTCGTTTTTCTTCATCAGCTCCTCGCTCAAGAACAACTGTGAAAATAAACTTCGAGCCTACACCCGGTTCCGATTCTATCCAAATATCCCCATCCATCAGTTCAACTATGCGCTTTGAAATCGCAAGACCTAGTCCTGTACCGCCGAAGTTCCGGGCTGTTTGTGCTTCTGCTTGTTCATATGAGTTAAACAGGCGTGACTTCTGTTCTTCTGTTATTCCTATGCCTGTATCTTCAACCGTGATTTGCAAGCGGTATCTATTGTTATCTACCGATAAAAGCTTGGTATCCAACCTTATTGTGCCCTCTTCAGGGGTAAACTTCGATGCGTTTGTCAACAAATTAGTTATTACCTGTGACAGTCTCTGATCGTCCCCAATAAACGCGCCCGGAATATCCTTGTCTATGGTTACGAAAAACTTCTGCCGACGCTCTTCAATACGTATGCTCACAATATCTACAATCATTTGCAACATTTTCTCGTATTCAAAGTTTGCAAATGACAGGTCGAATTTTCCGGATTCTATTTTTGAGAAATCCAGGATATCATTTATAACCCCGAGCATATGTTTAGACGCAATGTCGATTTTTTCCAGCGCATCGCTTTTTTTATTGATATCATCCGACATTTTTCCGATTGTTGTCATGCCGATTATTGCGTTCATCGGGGCGCGGATTTCATGGCTCATAGTTGCAAGGAATGTTGATTTTGCTTTACTTTCGGCCTCCGCTTTCTCAACGGCGAGTCTTCTGTTTTCTTCTTCCATTAACTTTTGCTCGGTGATGTCTACGATTAAGCCGATAGCACGGACAGGATTTCCGTCATCATCTCTGATAGCAGCACTGATTTCTCTGCAAAATGCGTATTCTCCGGACTTTTTTTGAAGCCTGTATTCGATATCATATTTTTTCTTGCCGGTTTTATCCAGCAAATACTCGTCAAATGCCTCAATAACCCTGTCTTCATCATCGGGATGAATTCTTTCAATCCAACTGTTCAATACGTTCGGAAAGTCTTCTTCATCCGAAAACCCGAAGATAGAGCGGAAATCATCAGACCATTTAACTCTGCTTTCAGGGCTTCCTACAGCGCTTTTAATGATTTCCATATCCCACAAGCCGTTTTTCGCCGTTTTGATGATGAGGTTAAGCCTTGTAAGCTGCAGCTCACTTTCAAGGATAGCTTGTTTTGTTCTTGTTACATCAAGCAGAGAGCCGGCAACACGGAGAGGTTTTCCGTTTTTATCTCGCATTGTCTCGCCATATGCATGGTAATATGAGTACTCTCCATTTTTCTTGAGCAACCTGTATTCAACGTCGTATGGAGTTTGACCGCTGTGGTCAAAAAGGTGTGCCCTAAATGCCGCCAGTGTTCTTTCCTTATCTTCGGGATGCAGTAAATCGCTCCAACTATGCAGCAAGTTCGGGAAATCATTCTCGTCCTCGTAGCCTAACATACGGCGAAACTCATCAGACCACATAAATACATCGTCCGGCATTATTTTATCGCCATGCACCAGCTCCAAATCCCATAAGCCAATGCGTGTAGCTTTTATCATTAAGCCCATTTTCATAAGTTGGAACTCATTTAATGCTTGTTCTTTAGCTATGTCAAATGCTCTAAAAATACAATTATCCGGAATATTTATCTGTAGTACAATTTTTCTCGCCATTGCATAGCAGGTGTCGCTTCCGCATGCACCGCAGTCGATATGCTGTTTTTCATAATCTGTTTTGCCAAGTAACTTGAAAGCTTCTTGAATGTCTTTTTCGCTGGTTTGCGGGTACTCATGAATAACAGGCTTGTACTCTCTCAGAAATTTGGAAAGATCAAAGGTTTCGTCATAAACCTTATACACCAGCTCGTAGTATTCGCGGTTACGCTCGGATGTCGCTTGTTTTCTTCTCTCATCCATTATTTTGTCTATCTCGAAGACACTTCTATCCTCCATAGCGGCAGGACCGATATTACAGCCTTCGGCGCAATTAAGCACATCATAAATATCAGGTAAAAACTCCTCGGGTGTTTGAGAGTATTTATACAGCTTTTCGTAGACGTCGTACCCCTCCGCTTTCGTTATATGAAGCTTTTGACCCACGAAATACTCAATATTTTCCCTCAAGCCGCCGGGCATCGGGAACAGCGAACCTAAACCGCATTCTTCATGATCAAATTCTGTTTCTTCTTCAGGCAGTTCAATGTTGTTTTTTATCAGATATTCATTTAATCCGGCAAATGTGACGTTGTAGTCTGCCAGCTTTGTTTCGTCAAATTCATTTGATTTTGCTATACATGGCGTAATTGCGGCAATGCGGTCTGTTATACCCTTATACTCTTTCATGTAAATCGATGTACACGCCATCGGGCTTTGGACGGGTGACAGTCTTTTCAACAGCTCCGAGTTGTACATTTCACAATAAGTAACTATTGCGGGGCATGGTTGGGTAATCAACGGAATTTTGCCTGTTTGCTCTATGTATTTGACATACCCCCAGATGCATATGTCCGCACCCAGTGATACGTCGTATACTTTTTTTATTCCAAGCTCTTTTAGATAAGTAAAGAGTCTTTTGTATTCAGGTATGTTTGTTCTGATTGCGGGCGCGGTCATTATAGAGATATCAATTCCGGCTGCCAAATCTGCGAAAAACCGCTCTGTGTCATCGCTTAAATATCTTGCCTTATGCTTACATGCAATAACGCATCTGCCGCATGCAACACAGTGTTCAAGGTCTATACGCTCTTTTATTTTGCCATTCTCGTCAAGATAAGCGACACAAGCAAGCTCCATAGGGCATTCCCTAACGCATCTGTTACAACCCGTACATAGCTCGTTGTTTGACTTAATAATCTCCGTCATGCTTCACTCCCGATACATTTGCTGCACTTAAAATAATAGTAGCGACAATCAGTGAGTTATTATATCAGAATTATGTGTAATTTGTCTTCTTTTTTTTAAGTGTTTACCAATTGTTAAAATCTTTAAATCATTCTATTCGTAAACACTGTTTACTTATTGTTCGAATCTTCATATCATTCTATTCGTAAGTACTGTTTACCGGTTGCTAAAGTCTTGTATTTCGCAAACGTTCCAGAGTAAATTGAGCTATCAACCCTGTAAGCACACCGGTGAACACACCTACGACAATCAAAACAGGCAAGTATGCTGCTATTGCAGGCGTTCCTGTTATCAATATTGCAGCAATAATTTGCCCGATATTATGGAACACAGCACCCACAGCACCGCAAACCCATATTTGCCTCGAAGTAACAAACCGCTTCATAATAACCTGTGCGGTCAAAGCCAGCACCCCGCCCGTAATGCTAAAAACAAAAGCGGCAGGCCTCCCTGAGAAAACAGCACCGAGAATTATTCGGCAAATGAGTATGGTGAAGACATTTGCGGTGGTGAGGTAGGGAACAAGACAGAGGGACGGTTCATCTGTCTTATTAGCAAGACAAGGGGACGGTTCATCTGTCTTATTAGCACTCTTTGCGAAATGAATATGCGGCTCTGAGGAAGCAGACTGTTTTCTAACTCCGAAAAACAATGCAAACAACGTCACCGCATTTGCAAGCCCAAGTTTCACACCCGGAACAGGGACAGGCAAAGGTATTTGTGCTTCAACTATGAAGATAATTAAAGCAACAGCAGTCAGTATAGCCATTAGCGCAAGTTTTTTAGTATTTGTCATAATTAATTCAACAACTCCGGAATCTCATAATCCAGCCATGTCTCTATGTTTTGCCGATTTTAAGTATCAAGTTTCTTTGGTATTTTGCAACTTCGCTGATTGGCTTTATAATTACCGGTCCATGTTGTGTACTCATTTTGATCGTTTCCTTTGTTACGAATAATACTTTACTTAACCGCTGCTTACAAGCTACTTAATTGAACCACCGTGAAATATACACTCGTAAATTTTTATGCCTTTGTTATAAATCTCTTCATATCCTGTAAACCAGATAAAACTACCCTCAACCGAGCATTTGTATAAATAATCGCCATCTGAATATTCCGCAGGGCCTCTATAAGGTTTATCCTCGGGCACTCGCGATAGGGCTTCTTTTAAGAAATCACCCAGCTCTCCATTATTAAGCAACCTACCCATATAGTTCATTGACCAAAAAGGAACATCATTTTCCCAGAGTGCTTCCTCCCCTGCAAACTGCTCTCCCCCTAAATACGTGTCAATGTACTTTAAACTGCCCTCTATAAATTCCAGATCGTGCGAACCAGGTCGCGAAGGAGTAACCTCTGCCCCTTTACCCGCATAAGTAGCCTTCTTCGCTCTAATCAAAAACTCGATTACTTTTCTATTCATAAGATTCTCTCCCATTAGTATGGATTCCCGCAAGTGGTCATTTTGACCACTTGAAATTAATGCTGTGTTTTAAAAAAATTATAGCTTTATGAAAATATGAACAACGCTGTGAGGTCATCATCATTCGCTCAAAGATGATGAGTGAACTGGTCACAAATTGTGACCGGTTCAAATCACTAAAGCACTCAACTGCTTTACCTACAGCTTTCACAGAAAAAGGTCTGTATATGCTTGCTACCATTCTAAAGAGCCCAACAGCAACACAAACGACACTGGCTATTGTGGAAACATTTGCTAAAGTGCGTGAATTTGCAAAGATAGTGACAGAGCTTCCTGATATCAAGGACGAGCCAATGAAAAACGCATTAATGCAAAGAGGCGGAGATATATTCGTAGATATCTTGGAAGATAATATTATGGAAGTGGCTGGAGATGAGATTTCGCTTGAGTTAGATTTATCTATTTTCAAAGTAAAACGTGTCGTTAAGCGCGAAAAGAAAAAACATGATGGCTCTCATTCTGAATAACTTCCCGATTCTAAATAGTGCTCCTTGACAATCTCATAACAAGAAGTGGCAATCGCACATTATATAAATTTAACACTCTGTGTAGAAAAATCTTTACTGGCGCAGAAATAAAAATGACCTAACCCATCATAGCATATCGTGTAAAAACAAACAACAATCTCATTTGCTATCACTTTTTGAACGAGTTCCTTAGCAACCATCGGGGATAATTTCATCATAACCGGAAAGACATTCTGTACCCAACGGATAGGGATTGACACACGATCTTTTTTATGATATTCTAAACCATACTTTATATTATCATAACATTGCCGAGGTGAATCATGGAATATATCTCTCGCCGATTAGAACGCAAATTCACTCGTATGAACGACTTTTTTAAGGTTGTTCTCGTCACCGGTGCCAGGCAGGTGGGAAAAACTACAATGCTCAGGCATTTAGCAGGAAGTCACGAGCGTACCTATATATCGCTTGATAACGCAATGGCGCGGGATTTAGCAAAGACTGATCCCGTGTTGTTTTTCCAAACCTATAAGCCGCCAATAATAATCGACGAGGTGCAATATGCACCGGAGTTATTCAGCCACATCAAAATTATGTGTGATGAGAGTGAAGAAACAGGGAGGTTTTGGCTGACAGGCTCACAACAGTTTAATATGATGAAAAATGTCCGCGAATCGCTTGCCGGCAGAATTGGTATTCTTGAACTCTACAGCATGTCAAAGAACGAAGTTGATGGTGTTTTGTTTGACGATGACTTAGATTTTTCATTGCAATGCTTAAAAAAAAGAAGTTTAAAAGTTCCGAAAAACGATATTACTAATATCTTTGAATATATATGGCGAGGCGGTATGCCGCAGGTGCTCGTTGCCGACTCTGAGCAGAGAAATGAATACTTTGAGGCATATACAGATACATATTTGATGCGTGATGTAACCGAATACGGCGGTATAACAGATGCATCTCGTTTTTCAAAATTTCTTAGAGCATGCGCATCTCTGATATCTGAACAAGTTAACTATAAAACACTTGCTGATGTTACGGAGATTTCTCAGCCAACAGCAAAAGAATGGTTACGGATTTTAGAAAGCCTTGGAATTGTTTATTTATTATACCCCTACGCAAATAACGCATTAAAAAGGCTCGCAAAAACTCCGAAGCTTTATTTTTGCGACACCGGTCTTGCCGCTTTTTTGTCTATGTGGCCGACAAGAGAGACGATAATGAATGGTGCGGCTAGCGGGCGGTTCTTTGAAAATTTCGTTGTCACAGAGATATTAAGAAATTACGCATACTCCCGCGAGAAAGTAAACATGATGTATTTTCGGGATTCCAACACAAAAGAAATCGATTTGCTAGTTGAACGCTATGCTGTTATTCACCCGCTGGAAATAAAAAAAGCAGCTAACCCGAGCAATAGAGAAGTAAAAAAGTTCGCTATCTTGGAAAAAGCCGCTGCTGAGCAAGGCGACGGCGGTATAATATGTATGTGTGAGGAAGTTATACCGATTGATTCGATCAATTGCTTTATACCTTGCAACTTGTTTTGACTATTATATCACGACAGACAAGACAACTGAAAGTCATGTTTCAATTGAATTGCTAACTCGCTTCATTTCCGCAAGAGGTCATTTTGACCCCTTGGAGAGAGTGCTGTATTTGCAACGGTTTCTTCCAAGTGGTCAAAATGACCACTTGAAGCAGGTTCCACACTGTTACCTTACCCTGCGACTGCATCGACATCAAGTCCGCTCCCACCACCATCAAATGTAACCACCAGTCGATTTGGCAAACACACTATCGGCAGCAATCCTCCGCTTACCCAGCCTTGGCGTATGCATATACCGTCAGGGCAGTCAGCACTTGAAACACGCATTCGCCCATGTTCTACTTCCAGATAGTTAAAATTCTTGCCGGAAGTATCATAATTGCCACATTCAACGAGCAATCCGAACGGTTCAGTACCCGCAGCCAAGTTGACCGTTTCGGTCAATTCTCCATCCTTATAAATTCGAGCATAAGTGGCAGGTGTTCTCCAAAGAAGCACAGCTGCAACGGATGCAACTAAGACTACACCGCCAAATACAAAAATCCAAAACTTATTTGTCTTCAACTTCCCTACCTTCCAATAATCTTAACCTCCGCAAACAACGTAACACACACGAGATTGCGGATCGAGTCCGCAATGACGAAGGATTTTGTATCTATTTCCGAACTATGTTTGATTAATAGCATTATTAACTTTCAACTTTCAACTACTTAAGCTCCACATCCCCTAAAGTCAGCACATCCCCGTTTTCCAGCACCAACACTGCACCAACAAATCCGGGAATATTTTCCATCAATGCTTTCGCTCTTTCACTGCCAAGCAGAACCGCAACTGTTGAAAAGCCTTCGCCGATAACGGCTGTGTGCGTAATCATAGTCGCACTCACAACATCACTGATGACAGGCATTCCTGTATTCGGATCCAAGATATGATGATAGTGACCGCCATCCATTTCAAACTGACGCTGATAAACGCCGGAGCTTAAAACGCAAGCCCATGATACCTCGATTACTCCAAGCCACTCGCCTTCGTCGCCAAACGGCTTCCGTAAAGCAACGCGCCAAGGGCTGCCATCATACCGATTACCCACAGCCACAATATCTCCGCCTAAGTTTACCAAAGCACCCTCAGCACCGTTTGCTGCAAGAAACTCCGCTATCTCATATGCCATGAAGCCTTTCGCGATTGCACTCAGATCTATCCATGCGTTAGGATTTACAAGCTGCACAGTGTTTCCGACAACTATAACTTGCCTGTAATCAACGGTTGCAAGTGCTTCTTCTATCTCCGACTGTGCCGGGACATTTGGCGTACCACTGAAATCCCATAAACGGCTTAACCACCCAACCGTTATATCAAACATCCCATGTGACAACTCGCTAAACTTCAACCCAACCTCGATAAGCTCCGCTGTTCTGGGATCAACAGCAACAGGTTCACCACCGGCGTTGTTTATACGCCATACATCACTGCCTTCAATGGTTATGCTAAATAAAGCTTCAAGCTCCGTTAACAACAAAAATGCCTCATCCAGCAGAGCATTATCAACATCGCCATGAACCGTAATGGTACAGTAAGTATCAAGAAGCAAACGCGTCTCACTTAAACGCTCATCAGATCTGTTATCACTACACCCAACCGAAAACAAAATGAATAACACAAACAATAGCAGAAGAAAAAATTTCGCAACTTCGTCTTTTAAAGAGAACCTTACGGCTGAAGTATCCTTGCTCTTAAAGCGCATTTAGCAATGATCCTCCTTCTTGTAATATCCAAGATACAAGCAGCAATGAATAAAGCCTCTATTTCTGCATTCTGCATTATTACTTCTGTATTATACTATGCATTTCGCTATACATACATCCACGCATTCCCTGCACCCGTAGCATACGGTATAATCAATTAATGCCAGTGAATCTTCAACTTTTATTGTCTTCGCGGGACAAGCTTTTTCACATTTCTTGCAGCCTATGCAACCTTTCGAGCATTTTGCTTTCGTCTTTGCACCCTTTTCGGTATTTTTACACAGGACCGCAACATAGAGCGGTTCTTTTTCAATTGCAATAACTCCGGTCGGGCAGATTTTGGCACACACGGCACAGCCGCTGCACTTACGGGGATCAATGCGGGCAAGACTATCTTCCAGACAAATTGCGTCACTCGGACAAACCTTCACACAATCGCCATAACCGATACACCCAAATGTACAAGTCCTCTGACCGCCAAACAATTGTTTTGCCGCAAAACACGTCTTCTCCCCGGTATAATCCATTTTGTCCTCTACGGTCAATGAGTCGCCGCGGCACTGTACAATTGCGATATTTTTCGCAAGCCCTTCACCGGAATCCTGCCCAAGAATCATATTTATCTGCTCAAGCGCAGTCTCCCCGCCCGGAAGACAAAGATTAGAAGCAACCTCTCCGGCAGCAAGTGCCTTGGCATACCCCTCACAACTGCTGAACCCGCAAGCCCCGCAGTTAGCACCTGGCAAACAATTGTTTATCTTCTCAACACGAACATCAACCTTAACAAACATCAGCTTTGAAGCAACAGTAATGAGTGCTGCACAAAGAAGCCCAATGCCTGATAATGAAATTATAGCAATAAGTATTGTGTTCATAAACCTTAAAACCTATCTAAACAAATTCTCAATCACACCATCAAATCCGAAAAAGGCAAGCGATAAAATTGCCGCCGAAATCAGCGTTATCGGTATTCCCTTGAAAGCCTCCGGCGGATCTGCTGCAGCTACCTGCGACCTTACACCGGTGAATATTACCATAGCGATAAAGAAGCCAAGCCCCGCACCGAGAGCACTAACGAGTGCTTCTATGTATGTATACCCATTGTTAATGTTTGAAATGGTGACCGCAAGCACGGCACAGTTTGTTGTCATTAACGGCAAGTATACACCAAGCGAAGCAAATAATGCAGGTAAAAATCTCTTCAGAACGACCTCAACCAATTGAACCATTGACGCAATAACCAGAATAAACACCACGGTTTGCATAAAATCCAGCCCGTTGGCATCCAGCAGAAACACCTGAATCGGCCATGTCACGGAAGCCGCCATCAGCATTACAAACATTACCGCAAGCCCCATACCGACAGAACTCTTTAAGTCTTTGGAAACACCCAGAAACGGGCAAACACCAAGAAACTGCCGCAGCACATAGTTGTTAACAAGCACTGCGCTCATCATAATTATAACTAATGCTCTAAAATCCATAGCTTACCCCTTTTCTCAGCGTAGACCCGGTGTTCTACCTCTCGTTGCGCTTGCCGCACGCAACAGCCGCCGGACAGCTTGTGCAGTCGTGTTCAGTCCTGACCTTACGATCCTTCGATATCTTATTGACTATAGCAAGAAGACAAGCAAAAACAATGAAACCCCCCGGCGCAAGTGAAAATATCATAATGTTGTTATCCGCCAGCCACGGCAGTTCTAATCCAAACCATGTGCCGCTGCCAAATATTTCACGTATTGATGCAATCGCAAGAAGTGCCAGTGTAAACCCTGCACCGGAGCCGAGTGCATCCAATACCGAATCTAACACATTATTTCTATTTGCAAACATTTCCGCACGGGCAAAGATAATACAATTTACCGCAATAAGCGGCAGAAAAATACCGAGTGCTTGATACAACGGATATGCATAAGCCTCAATCGCCATTTTAGCGAGCACCGTAAAGCTTGCAATAAGTACAATGTAACAAGGAATACGCGTCCTGCCCGGAATGATATTTCTTAAAAGTGAAATAACAACATTAGAGCCAAGAAGAACAAAGGTTGTGGCAAGCCCCATCCCGATAGCATTTTCCGCCTGCGTCGAAACAGCAAGCGCAGGACATAACCCCAGCACCAGAACAAGAACGGGATTCTCTTTAATAATCCCCCGGGTTAATATGCTTTTTTTATCCGTTTTCATAGAATCATCCTTTTTCTACTAAATAGAAAGCTTCCATTATATCCTCAATCGCACGAATAAACGCACGTGTTGAAATTGTTGCTCCCGCTACTGTGTCAATCCCTTCTAATCTGCTGTCAAGCCCCGTAAACGGATATAAAAACGACTCTTGCTCAAGAATAGTCCCTATGCCCTTTGTTTCTGTATGCGAAAGTGTCAATGTCTCGATAATACTGCCATCCATGGCAACAGCGCAAATAACAGTAATATCCCCGCTAAATCCGTTGACCGCAGCGATAAATATAAAACCAACCCCGTTTGAAGTCTTGTAAATCTCTCTTATCGTCGTAGGAAGCCCTCCAACATCGTCAAGCTCGACACGTTCAAAGCTTGTTGCATTCGGGATCATATCGGCCATCGTCATCTGTGCCCGCTCCTCAGCGGCAGCCAAAATAACCGGACCCGTAATACTATCCATAAACGCAAGCGCTCCTGAAACAACAAGACATATTGCTGTCAAAACAACCAACGGCATTACATATGTTCTCTTAATATCATTTGTCATTTAACTCTCCCCAGCGGTCTCGTCTCAGTAAACCTGTTTATGTACGGTGTCAGGATGTTCATAAGCAATATCGCAAATGAGACACCTTCGGGATAGCTGCTATAGACACGAAATAGTACCGTTAGCAGTCCTGCACCGATACCAAATATCAGTCTACCGAAATTAGTGTACGGTGTCGTTACATAATCTGTTGCCATAAAGATTGCACCCAGAAACAATCCGCCTGCGAATAAGTGATACACCGGGTCTTGACCAATCAGTGCCGAAAGCCCGAAAACCACAACTATAAACGACACAGGAGCATGCCATGTGATTACCTTGCGAATCATAAGATAGATACCGCCAATAAGCAGTGCAAGGTTGCCGGTTTCGCCAAGACTGCCACCCCTGACCCCCAGAAACATTTGCATTATACTTGGCAACGAATCGGTGTTACCACTATTCATCAGCGCAAGCGGAGTCGCACCCGCAACACCGTCAATCGGATAAACCCAGAGCGAAGTGCTCTCATAAGGCGAATACCAATTAGTCATAGACACTGAAAACGCAAGAAACATAACAATACGCGCTGTTATTGCAGGGTTAGCAAAGTTTTTCCCCAGCCCGCCAAAAAGCTGCTTCACAAGAATGATGGCGACAGCACTTCCGAACACTGCTTGCCATATGGGAATAGTAACAGGTAAGTTAAATGCCAAAAGAACACCCGTAATGCATGCGCTGTAATCACCAATAGTGTTCTCCCTCTTTGTGATTTTTTCAAAACCCCACTCACATAGTATACATGAAATAACACAGACACAAGTAACCACAGCAGCCCTGGCACCAAATACAATAACAGACGTAATAAACGCCGGAATAAGCGCAATCAATACATCAAGCATTATTCTACTGGTATTGATCTTATAATGAATATGCGGCGATACCGAAACGGTCAACTTGTCCATCTAATAGTCCTAACCTCTACAGATAATTCAACACCCACGGGATACCGGGTCAAGCCCGGCATGACGAAATACATTGTTCTTCATAATATTCATCATTTCTCATTTATCATTTCTCATTTACCCTCCAGCCACAGCCTTTCCTTTGCCAGCCGGATTACCTGAACCAAATGCCTTTGTGCGGGGCAAACATAAGCACAACAGCCGCACTCTACGCACATATTTACCCTTAAGCGCTTCAACGCTTCATAGTTTTTTGTTCTGTACGAAGTCTCAATACCCGGCGGCATTAACCGCATGGGACAAACAGAAAGACATCTGCCGCATTTAATACATGCTGTTACCTTTTTCCTGAGTGAAGATGAATCAGTACATGCTATCAAACAGTTTGTGGTTTTGACGACAGGTACATCCAGGCTTGGTTGTGCATATCCCATCATCGGACCGCCCATCAATACTATTTTTGGCATTTCATCTACGAAACCGCCGCATATATCAAATAACTCACGAATCGGAGTTCCGATAGGGGCGAGCACATTGCTGGGACTTTTAACTGCCGGACCATCAACAGTTACAACCTTTTTGATAAGTGGCAGACCGGTGGCGATGTATCTGGCAAAAACCGCGACAGTTGTAACATTCGTCACGTTTACGCCCACGTCAGCAAGACGGGCACCCTCAGGTACAATCCGCCCTGTTATATTCTGCACAAGAACCTTTCTCTCACCTTGCGGATATAACGTTGGCAAAACGCAAACTTCAACATTACTGTCATATGCAAAGGTTTCTTGCATTATTTGGATAGCTTTGGTTTTGTTATCTTCTATGCAAATGCATACTTTTTTTGGCATCATAAACTCCATTAAGAGCTTTACGCCAACGTAAACATGCTTGGCATCCGCTACCATTGTATTGGTATCCGATGTGACATACGGCTCACATTCAGCACCATTTATTAACATATAATCAAGTTCTTCAAGATTTTTGATAGCAAGCTTAGGCGCAGCAGGATAACCCGCACCACCAAGCCCGACAGCGCCTGAATCCCTGACTGCGTCATAGAACTCCTGCAACGTTCTGACGTTGGGACGCTTGATATTAGGACATAATGTATTAAGCCCGTCAGATGCAATTGTGATAGATACCGCTTTTTGTCCGGTCACAGGGTCACGGTCATTTATACTCTGAACACAGCCGGAAACACTTGCATGAATCGGCGAAGAAACATAGCCGCCCATCTCACCTATTAGCTGACCAAGCTTTACATCCTCGCCAACCTTAACAACGGGAATGGCAGGTTTACCCGAGTGCATTTTCATGGGAATATGCACCTGAGCAGGAATCGGAAGCCTGAGCACGGTACTGCTGGCAGTATTCTTATTATAAGGCGGCGAAATCCCTCTGCTTCTCCTCACAAACAATATCTCCAATCAAGTGCTACGCAATCTGACAATAAAACAAGTATAATAACATTCCGTGCATTAGTCAATCCGAATAAAATAACAAAATATGCTATACCTTGTGTTGTTTCTAAAACGAATTCATGATATCATGGAAGACAGTAGCAGCGCTCGTACCCGCCCTCATAAACTTACCAAACATCACCGCGATACTGGCAAATCCGGTTGTTGCCTTTGTTTCGATACCAATCGGGTATGAACTTTTATGATGCAAAAAAATGGAGTAAGAGTGATAACAGCATCGATTTTCACAAACTGTGATATTAACATGCTGCATTACCGGTATTACCGAACCCGCGAAACAATATTCGCATCCTTCAAAGCAAGGTTAAAGGTGGTTTTACAGTATAACATAGTAATCACCGCAATCATGAGCGTTTCTCTCATCTTTGCGGTCCGGTTGATTTACGGATATATGGACTGGTTAAATGCTGCAGTATTCTTTGCATTACTCACAGTTATCGGAGTGTTTTTCGCATTTAATGATCTGTTCCTGTATTATGTCATTCAGCCATATGATTCAGCCGGAAAAGGAAAAAGCATAATTTACACGATTATAAACTATGCTATTTACATAGTAGCCTGGATAAACTTCAGCTTGCGCCTCGACTTCATCGCATATTCAATAGCCGTCGCAATAGCAACCTTCCTGTACTTCACAATCGGCACAGTCCTGCTGCTGTTGCTGGCTCCAAAAAGGTTTAAGTTAAGGTAAGACTATTAATGAGCTCCGTGACATCCGCAACCATCAGTGTTACAATGTCCGTGACAATGACAATCACCACTCTCCGGATGGCTTTCACAAGATATATCGCACGGATTATACTCGTGACCGTGGCCGTGACTGTGATTATTATCATCCCCATGAGACATATTGTGCAATAACAAAACCAATAGAACGATTACTGCGACTGATAAAACAGCAACTACAGCAATGAGAGTTTTCGTAACATTAGTCATTTTTGCTTTCTTCTGTTTTTTCTTGCTCATCATTTTTCCTCCCCTAAATTTGTTTAAACTGAAGCTATTCGAGTTTTTCCAACTGTCGCGCCACGCGCAGCTTGACCATTGATGCGTGAAACGGTTTTGCGATATAATCGGCAATACCATGAGCCATACCCTTCGCCTTCTCTTTCTCACAGTCAAGCCCCGTAGTGAAGATAACAGGTATATCCTTTGTTAATTCAGATGCTTTAAGCCCTGCAAGAACTTCATATCCATCAAGATAGGGCATAATGATATCAAGCAGTATAATATCAGGCATCTGATTTTCTGCCGTCTCGACAGCCTCCCGGCTATCTTTGACCACAAGTATCTTATACTCATCATGGAGAATATCCGTGAGCACCGTAATATTAGATTTCTCATCATCTATGATTAATATGCTGTACTTTTTCTGATTAGTCATTTCCATAATCTATTCCTTTAAATGTTTAGTTATGTCTTCCAGCATTTGCAGTGCTTTTGTAAATTCATAGTCCTCGATTAACTCTGCCAAATCATCCATATCATGCATCCCGCGTAATGTGCTCGTGTACTGAAGGCAATCGGCACTTTTTTCTTTTAGCAATGATTCCAACACTTTTAAAATGATTAGCTGTTTTCCCGCAGAAACAGGTTCGTTTGCTTGTGATACCTGCATAACCATTATATCTGCGGTCAATAGCTCCAGCCGCTTTATGACACTCTTTAGTTCCTCTTTGAGGCGGTGTATTTCATCGTTTTGAATTTGTTTATCTGTATACAGTCTGTCCTCCACTGCAGCAGCCAGGTTTGTCAATGATTTTTCGCCGATTTGACTTGCATACCCTTTGAGTGTATGTGCCAATCTGTGCGCCAGCTTAGTATCACCGTCATCTGCCGCTTTAACAATATCTTCAGTAATATTTTGATAGTTCTTAACAAAGTCAAACCGTAGTTTTTGAATCGCTTTTTCATCTTCCATATTCTTGGCACTTCTGCTTATACTTGTATAGCCTATGACAGGGAGATATTTCATCAAACAGCGCCACAACTCCTGAGAAGTATACGGCTTTCCGAGAAAACCGCTTAAACCATGCGATTCATACAACTCTTTATCACGTACCATAACATTTGCTGTCATTGCCACAATCGGAATTCCTGTCTGTAACTCAAGTATTTCAGTAGCTGCTTCAAAGCCGTCCATGATCGGCATATGCATATCCATAAAAATCAAATCAAACTGTCGGGTTCCTGTTGCTAAACGTTCTTTAACCAAGTCTACGCCGCTTCTGCCGTTATCTGTCACGACTGTATTTAACCCGACTCTTTCCAGATGCTCAATAATAATTTGTTGATTCATTGCGTTATCCTCACATATGAGGACTTCTCCCTCGAAGAGGGGTTTTTCAATCAGATTATCCGTGTTCTCTTCAACAAAATCTTCAGAAGCGATTGTATCTAATGTCAAATCAAAATAGAACCTGCTTCCGACACCCGGAGTGCTATCTACACAAAGCGTGCTGCCCATCATTGACAGCAGGTTTTTCGCTATCGGGAGACCCAGACCGGTGCCGCCGTATTGACGGTTTGCGCCTGCCTCTGCCTGTACAAACGGTGAAAAAATCTTCTCAATCTGTTCAGACGTCATACCTATTCCCGTATCTTTTACTTCAACGTATAACGTAGCAGTATTTTCTCCTACTTCTTTGACAGTCGCAATAAGTGAAATTTTTCCTGTTATTGTAAATTTCACAGCATTTGAGAGAAGATTTATCAGAATTTGAAGAAGCCTTGTAGGGTCTCCCAGCGGAATTCTGCCTGCTGCCTGCTCTGCATAAAAGTTAAGCTTTAAGCCCTTCTCACTGGCTTTCGGCGCAACCATTGAATGACAGGATGAAAACAGGGTATGCGGGTCGAACGGAACATTTTCCAACTCCATTTTACCCGATTCAATTTTAGTGCTATCTAAAATATCATTTACTATTTGCAGCAGCCAAACAGAGTTATCCCGTATATTTGAAAGGTAATCTCTCGTTTTCGAAGAAATAATATCATCTAATGCCAGCTCCGAAAAACCAATGATACTGTTCATTGGAGTGCGTATCTCATGGCTCATATTGGCGAGAAATGCTGTCTTTGCCTGATTTGCCATCTCAGCTTCCTCACGAGCTTTGCCCAACTCAAACCCGGAAACAGCAAGAGCCATCAAATCAGCAAGAGACGATGTGAAGTTTTGCTCTTCAACCGTCCATTTACGCCCGTCGGGGTATTTCTGATTTCGTATCTGTTCAACACTGATTATACCGTATAGCTTGTCGCTGATTTGTATAGGTGCTTCAAGTAATCCGCACAGGTCGGGATTGTGTTCACGATACGAATCGGGGAAATCATCTGTGTTTTCATAAAGAATAATTAGTCTTTCAGTCAAAAGACGGTTTACATACTCCTCATCACATGACATATCATAATCATTGATATCAATTTTATCTCCGTGAGCATTATAAGCTGCTGCACATTCCAGAATGTTCTTTTCTTCAATATAGTTCCAAACAGCAACGATATCCGCGTTTAAAGCATCGCTTCCTTCCATTGCGATAATGTTGGATGCAGTACCAAGGTCGCCGAATGATATAGAGGGCGACTTAGTAATCCTTGCCAGCGCATCGCTTAACATTTTCGCATACTCATAAGTTTCTGCCGCTTGACGCTCCTGCTCCTTGCGGTCTGTGATGTCGCGTGCAATGCCCATTACTCCTATGATTTCACCGTTTGACTTTACAGGAAGTCTAATCGTTTCAAAGGTGCGGATACTCCCGTCATGACTCCTGATATCCTCATCCTGCATAAGTGGTTGCCCTTCGTTTATAACTAAACGATTGTAATAATCATAATCTGCATCCAGTGCGCCTCTCGTCCATATCTCGCTTTCTACTTTACCATATACACCTTCCCTGCTAATGTCATAATACTCAGCCATTGCATTACTTATATGCAGAAACTTCAAATCCAGATCCTTGGCATAAAACAAATCGGGAATTGAGTCCAGCAGCGTACTCAACATGGCTGTATGTAAAGCAAGTTCTTGTTCGGCCTTTTCGCGTTCCGTGATATCCCGCGCTATGCCGATAACTCCGATTGGTGAGCCGTTTGTACTGAGCGGTACTTTCTTTGTTTCAAAAAGTAACTCCGCCCCTTCGGCATCGGCTACGATTTCTGCTTCCACAAACGGCTCATTACTATTGATAATTCTGCGGTCAATTTCGTTAAACCGTTCCGCGAGCTCAAGCGGTATCCCCAGACTGGTGACATCCGTTTTGCCGATAACGTCTTCTTCTTTTTTACCGAAATGAGTCAGAAACGCTTTGTTAACATGGCTGAAACGCAATTCCAAATCCTTGACAAAAATGATATCCGGTATTGAGTTAAACATTGTTTTCATGGTAGTTGTCTGCAGAGTAAGCTCTTGTGTGCGTTGTGCAATAATTCGCTCAAACCGTTTACCCGAATGACGATATCGCAATAAAAGAAGAATAATAAAAATAACCGCAAGCAGCAAGGCGACAGACAAGCCAATCAACAATCCCATACTCATCACACCTCCTGTAATCCTGCGCTTATATGCCCATTATTATGTATTAATGTGATTATACTTCTATATACGTGTATTTACAAGCAGTTTTTACGAGTTGAATCTACAAAAATACACCCAAAAATAACACGCTTGATTTTCGTATGCAAATTTCATGTGTGTAATTTTTTGTTGGAATATATTGATACAGGTACGCAATTGATACGTAATTGACACTTTATTGACGCTGTTTGCTATGTAGACTCAAAATTGGTGTCAAATAGTGAGACACCAAGTAACGAAAACCTGATTAAATAAAACTGGAGGAGAAAAATGAAAAGAACTATTAACACCAGACTGCTTATCATTACAGTTGCAATTCTTATGCCCGTCATATTACTTGCAGCCTGTGATAGTGGAGCGGCAAAAGATCTCGAACAAGAAGTTACCCGTCTTCGCGCAGAGGTTGAGCGACTTGGACAACAAATTGAGACATTAGGACAGCACGCTGCTCAAGGTGCTCAAGGATTGGGTCAAGACGCATTGAATGAAGCAAATACTTTGCTTGCAGATGCAAAAGCCGAGCTTGGCCGTGTTGAAGCTAAAGCTCTGGAGCTTGAGCATGACGCAAACGCTGATATCCATAGAGCGATTGCTGCGGCAAAAGATGAGCTTTCCAAAGCCGAGAGTGCTGTAGGAAGAGCAACGCAGGATGGTGTTGACGAAGCCAAAATTGCTGTTGCAAACATGAAAAGCGAATTAAGCACAATAAAGGACAAGGCCGGGGAGCTTGAAGGCGATGCTGTTTCTGAATTTCACGATCTTTTAACAAGCCTTGAAGGAAAAGTCCAATCCCTCGAAAACCGTCTCCACAGGTAGTGCAGACAATAAAGACAGGAGCAAGACAGGGGATGGTTCATCTGTAAGACAGGGGGACGGTTCATCTGGCTTGTTCCTTATTTAAGGCAATACTTGTATAAATGATATACGTTTGATACAATTCTCTACAATAATCAAGCGCATGAAAGGGATGTGTTGTTATTGATTACTATTGATGAGATGAGTATCATTTTGGATGAAGTAGCGGCAGAACTGCCGGACGAAATTTTTAAGGACTTAAACGGCGGTGTCAGCTTGCTTGACGAAGCCAAACGAAGCATAAAAGACCCAAACGGCAGACTCTACACGCTCGGCGAATACCGCCGCGATCAAATGGGCCGATACATCGTTTTGTATTACGGCTCTCTTTGCGCTGTTTATGGCAACAGTTCACGGGAAAGATACCGTAAGCATTTAAAAGACGTTCTCGCCCACGAACTCACACACCACTGGGAATCACTCGCAGGCGAACGCGGCCTCGAAATAAAAGACGAACTCGACATGGACAAATATCTCGGAAGACACAACTTCTCTTGATGGCACAAATCATTCATGTTATACTTGTTGGCATATAACATTATAGGGGGTGGCATATGGATCAAAAGACTCAACAACGTAATCTGTTGCCGCTTCCTTATGCTATCATGCTTGTTGTTAACCTGACATTTATTGCAATGGCATTTTCGCTTGACAGACCCATTGAAATCTTTGAAGGATTCATACGGATAATTTCATCACGCTCGATACTTGTCACGGACTACATTGCAATCGGCGGAGTCGGTGCTGCGCTCCTCAACGTTGCGATTACGGGGCTTTGCAGCCTAACCATGCTCATTACATCACGCATTAAGCCAAGCGGCGCAGTTATCATGGCTCTTTGGCTGACTGCGGGTTTTGCATTTTTCGGCAAAAACGTATTCAACATGATACCGCTGACAATAGGTGTCTGGCTGTATGCAAAGTACAGAAAAGAACCATTCACCAACTATACGCTCGCTTCACTGCTGGTTGCAACACTCTCTCCTGTAGTCAGCGAAATGAGCTTTTTCGGAGCTCTCAGTCTGCCGATCGAGCTGATTCTCGGAATCGTTATCGGATTCGTCGTCGGCTTCATCTTCCCCCCGATATCATCTCATGTTGTACGTGCGCATAGCGGATACGACCTGTATAGCATGGGTTTTGCAGGAGGACTCATAGCAACAATTGTCGCAACAACAGCGCACAGCATGGGACACGAAGTTGTACCCGCCACATTTACAAGCAGCGGAAACAATCTCCCATTGTCGATAATGCTCTACTCATTTTCACTGGCAATGATTTTATGCGGACTTTTTGCAGGTGACGAAGACAGTATTTCAGAAAATATTAAGACAAACTTCAAGGAATACCTAAAATTCCACAAGCACTCCGGACGGCTTATCACCGACTACTTTTTCCTGTATAAGTACAGCATCTACATAAACATGGGGTTGCTTTGCGCATTCGCTACAACAGTAGTTTTGCTGCTGGGCGCACAACTGGCGGGAATAGTAATCGCCGGAATATTTACCATAGTAGGATTTGCCTGCTTCGGCAAGCATGCTTTAAATATAATCCCGATAATGATCGGCTCACTCTTGTCGGCATACCTCAATATATGGGAGCTGACATCGCCCTCAAACGTAGCCGCAATACTATTCTCAACTGCACTTGCACCAATCGCTGGTCAGTTCGGATGGATATGGGGCATAGTCGCAGGCTTTCTGCACGTAAGTGTTGCAATGTTTGTAGGAGAAATAAACGGCGGACTCAATCTATATAATAACGGCTTTGCAGCAGGACTCGTAGCGATGTTCCTCATACCCGTTATCACGGTATCTGAAAGGATGCGTAAAGGTCATGAAGAGTAATTTTGAAGTAGCACTAAGAGTATCAAGCGACTTAATGACATATTGCCACCATCACGGTGCAACAGAATACGAATCAATTATATCTAACGGCGAAGAAGCAATAATGTACATAATACAGGCATATCCGGTAACCATGTCAGATGAACAACTCAAAAACCTTACAAAAAAGCTAAATGCACCAAGACAAAGAGACGTCGAACAGGAATACTGGGAACTTCTGGGAGAATCCGAAGACTTCTCAGAACTCACATTGGTCGGAATGTCATGCGACGAAGCCCGAGTTGACTACGATGGCGCAAATCTGACGTTTACGCTGTTGAGGCATTATTAAGAATAATATGCGTGACTTGGTGTTGGGGTTTAGGAAACATGAAAAGCGCGGCTTGATGGCTATATTTTATAATTTCGTCAAGTGTAGCCACGGACGGTGGAGCGTCCGACAATAGAGTACAGGACGTACTCTTTGGCGGTAGAAACTATAAAATATAGTCATCAAGCTGCGCTGCACGATATAAATAGAAAAAAGTTAAGGAAACAACAAGTATGCAAAAAATTAAAATGACAACACCGCTCGTTGAGATGGACGGCGATGAAATGACCCGTGTTTTATGGCAGCTTATTAAAGACAAGCTTCTACTGCCGTATATTGACTTGAAAACCGAGTATTATGACCTTGGTTTGCAGCATCGCAACAAAACACAAGACCAAGTCACTATCGACTCGGCTAATGCCACAAAAAAGTACGGAGTCGCCGTAAAGTGTGCAACCATAACCCCAAACCGGCAGCGTATGGAAGAATACCCCGAGCTTACTGAAATGTGGAAATCCCCAAACGCCACTATTCGCTCCATCCTTGACGGAACCGTATTCAGAGCACCGATTACACTCGACTGCATAAAACCCACTGTCAGAACATGGGAAAAACCCATTACAATCGCACGCCACGCCTACGGTGACGTGTACAAAGCCGCTGAACTGGTGACAGACGAACCGGGCGAATGTATCATGATATTCAAAGGAAAAAGCGGCAAAGAACAACGCATAACCGTACATAATGCTGATAGTGCGGCAGTATGGCTTTCACAACATAATACGGATGATAGCATACGCAGCTTTGCGCGTTCGTGCTTCCGCTATGCAATAGATACAAAACAAGACCTTTGGTTTTCAACAAAAGATACGATTTCAAAAACATACGACGGACACTTCAAAGCTGTATTTGAAGATGAGTTTGAAAACTTTAAGCAAGACTTTGACAACCTTGGAATCGAGTATTTTTACACATTGATAGACGATGCCGTCGCCCGTGTCGTGCGTTCAAAAGGTGGCTTCATCTGGGCATGCAAAAACTACGACGGCGATGTAATGAGCGACATGATAAGCTCCGCCTTC
>WRDH01000018.1 GCA_009783555.1 Oscillospiraceae bacterium | reverse complement strand
TACGTATGGCGAGTTCGATTGGGCAAACGGTGCCACCATACCGACTGTGACCAATGACGGATATAGTGTGACTTTTACTCCAAACCAGCATACAATAGATAACTATGAGACTATTACAACATTAACCGGAACCGTTGCAATAATAGTAAATCAAGCAATACCCAACCCACCTGCTCCGCCGACAGTATCAGATATTATTGTCGGACAGACATTGGCTGATGCATTACCTTTCATTGGCGGTTCAACAAATGGAACCTGGGCATGGGATAATGACGCAATAGTGCCATCTGTAGGAAGCAGTGATCATGATGCTATATTCACTCCAACAGATACAACAAACTACAATTGGACAGGCATAACTCTTACGTTTTCTATATCCGTAAACGCAACCAGCGGCCCAATCCCTCCAACAATAAGTACTCATCCTGCAAACGCTACAGTAACTGTTGGAACTGCTGCTAATTTCACAGTAACAGCAGGTGGTACTGCTCCGCTGACATATCAATGGGAAGTAGCAACAAACGGTGATAATTGGACTGTTGTGTCAGGCGGCACCGGAGGAACAACGTACTCTTATACAACTGCTGCAACCACGACAACAATGAATTCTTATCGCTATCGAGTCATTGTGAGTGGATCCGGCAGTGAAGTAACCTCTGATATTGCAACACTTACAGTTAATAGAATGACTCCGACAGTAAATTGGCCTACAGGTTTGACTGCTGTGTACGGACAAACACTCAATGATGTTGCATTACCACCAGACAATGGTTCAGGAACTCTCGGTACATTCGCATGGAATAACCCGAACCCGACAACAACATCGGTTGGTACTGTCGCCGGACCAAACAACTTCAGTGTGACTTTCACGCCAACAAACACTGACTTTGACACCGCTACGAGTAACGTACAAATAAATGTCACGCGAAGACCCATTACCATTACCCCGAACACAGGTCAAACAAAAGTCTTTGGCACTGCCGACCCCACGTTTACTTATACGCCGAGCGAATCTCTTCTCGCAGGCAACTCTTTCTCAGGTGCATTGGGGCGTGTTGCAAATGAGAATGTTGGCACTTATGCATTTACACTAGGCACTCTCAGCGCAGGCAATAACTATACTCTTTCATTAGGTGGAGCCTATACCTTTGAAATAACAAGAGCGACCATATCCGGCACAGAACGGACTGTCGCGTTCACACAAGGTGTTGCCGCAAATCAGAATTTTGATTTGAACACATTGGCACCGGGTGTTTCGAACTGGGGTACATCCGGTCCGACATTTGCTGTCGGTGCGATAACAGATACTGATAACATACTAGCATCTACACCCTCCCCTGTTGCAAGCACATTAAATATCAGTGTAAGAAACACAGCACAAGCAGGGCAGACAGCCACAATTCCGATAACTATAACAAGCGGTAATTATACAAACATCAATGTCAACATAAATGTTACTATCGATGCAAAAACGCAGGTCACTATATCAGGCATCACAACATCAAGCAAAGTGTTCGACGGTGTATCATTCGCACCGACCGGGACGGTAAGTGCCGGTGCTGTAGATGTCAGCACGCTTGTTTGGTTATATGAATCAACAGATGGTGGTGGTTACTCCAGTGCCACTCCTCCCACAAATGCGGGAGCATATACACTGACCATCTCTCTGCCGGATACTAATCCGACACACTTCGCAAATCCACTTGAAATGACCTTCTCTATTACACCACGCCCAATCACGCTCGTAGCGACAGACCAAATATTGGCCTACCACGCAGATATGCCGGAACTAACCTTCACAATTACGAATCTTGCAACGGGACACGGAGTAGCGGATGCGCTCAGTGTTATGCCTGTTCTTGAGCCGCCGGAATTTGACAATCGGATAGCCGGTACATATCCCATCGTATTGACCGGAGGTACGGCAACGGCGAATTATAATATCGTTGACCGCGTAAACGGCGTTTTGACAGTGGAAGCTCCGTCATTTATCGAAGAGCCGGAACCGATAACAGAGACTGCAACAGACGCGGTATTTGCAATCCGAAGTGTTTTTGTTCACTTGCATGCGACAAGTCTTAACGGCAACACTCTCAACCACACAGTCGCTAACGGCGGAACAAAAATCCTGCTCTCGGGCTATCCGGGCTTTGACGGCTACATAGGCGAAGCAGTAAGCGGCAGTACAATCATCACATTCTACAAAGAATTTCTCGACTTTTTACCGAACGGAACCCACACCCTGATGGTTGCTTTCCATGACGGAGTTGCAGCAGAACCATACGCTACACCGACAACAAGCTTTGTAATAAACCGCGCAGTTACAGGTGGCGGCGGCGGTGACAATATAGTCAACTACACTCCCGACGACCGCTCAACACGTTCAACCCAAACCGGCGACTACAGCAACACTGTTATATGGCAGGCAATTTTAGTCACATCGGTATTTGGTATAGTTCTTGCAGTAGCATGGATGGCACGCAGAGAAATTAAATACAAATGGGAACTGCTGGTTGATGATTTGAAACGAAGGAATTAATCGGATTCCGGATATAAAAATGGATAAAAGCAAAAAAAAACATATACAGAAAAAATCAGGGCGGCTTATATTTGCCGCTCTGATTGCCATTTTTTTGACCACCGGAGTGATTGCCGTATATAACCTGATATCAACCCAACAGAGTTACAGTGCCGCACAAAATGAATACGCGGAGCTTCGGCAATGGGCACCGGCAATAGCATCGCAGTCCCCCGCCGGCAGCGATAGCAGCAGCAACAACGAAACACAACCATCCGGAACAGAACAGGACTCCGCAGCAGGACAGGTTCATATCCCCATGCCCGATCTTTCGCTGCTTAATCCCGATTATATAGGATGGATAAGAATAGACGGGACAACTATCGACTATCCAATATTACAAGGAACAGACAACGTAAAGTATCTGACAACGACATTTATGGGCGAAAGAAACCCCTCGGGAGCCATCTTCATGGACAGTGAAAATGATGACGGATTCAAGGGCTTGGCAATACTGCACGGACATAATATGAGAGACGGCAGCATGTTTGCCGGATTACACAACTTCCGTGATGATGATTTTCTTGCAAGTCATTCTGAAATTGCTGTATATTTGCCTGACGGAGAAGCACTGCTGTTCAACATTTTTGATGTAATAATATCCGACATATACGATCCGGTATTCGATTTGCCAATAGAAGGTCAGGAAGCATTTACGAAATACTTCGGAGACTATAACCTCGTAGGACACTATGTACGCGACCGGTCAGGTATCCTCGTCCTGTCAACCTGCACAGACGGAAACAGAAATGAACGCTTGTTAATTCTCGCCGTACGTGTATAAGCAAATTTTTTATTGACAACATAAGCACAAAGGTATAAAGTGCTTATGTTGGACATTTTTGTTTCAGGAGGTGAGGACGTGGACGCCGGTGACAGTCGAAGTAGATACTTAAATGGTGGTTTAACTCTAAATATGCAGATTCACAAAACACAAATGAAACGTCACACACACGTGCTCGTCCGGCGAGGTGTGCCAACTGTTTAACTGTTCATGAACTTGCAGAGAAAATCTTTGAGCCATCATTTGGAGAAACCAAACGATGGTTTTTTCTTAGGAGGTGCAAGCTGATGAGCAAAGAAAAATATAATGAAGAAAACAAAAACATTAAAGCTAAAGACACGGTTTTACTCAACCTTAAATCCAAAGATATCGGGGCATTAAAGCTCATAATAAACAACGCAAGTGAGCTTGATTTGCTCAATATAATTGACGGATTATCGGCTGAAAATCAGGCAATTGTGTTTCGCTTGCTTTCCAAAGACAAGGCATTATTCGTATTTGAACAGCTTGATATAACAGATCAGGAAAAATTAATGCGCTCTTTTACAGAAGAAGCAACGATTGAAATGATTTCCGAACTGGACCCCGACGACCGCGTACGTTTGCTCGATGAAATGCCGGCAACAGTCGCAAAAAGACTAATCGCTGCACTCTCCCCTGCTGAACGTGCCGCAACCAACTTGCTGATGGGATATGAAGCTCATACAGCAGGGCGCATAATGACTCCCGAATATGTACGGCTGCGAAAAGATATGTCGGTCGCAGAAGCTGTTGAGCGGATTAAGCTGACTGCTAAGGACAAAGAGACAGAAACAATATATACACTTTATGTGACAGACTACACAAGAAAACTCGAAGGTGTTCTCTCTTTGCGCGACCTGTTTTTCGCCGACCCGGAAGTAAAGATTGAAACAATCATGCAAACGGATATAGTAAAAGTCTCTACAGACGAAGATCAGGAAGAAGCCGCAAGGCTCATGCAAAAGCTCGACCTGCTCTCCATCCCCGTAGTTGATAAAGAAAACCGCATCGTCGGAATAATAACCATCGACGATGCTATGGATATCATTGAAGAAGAAACTACCGAGGACATTTTTAACCAGGCGGGTCTCGCTAACGTGTCGGGTACAGAGTTTGACAGGAGCGATGTACTGGTAAACGGCAGCATATGGAGGATTTGGAAGGTCAGACTCCCCTTCCTTGTGATAACCTTAGCCGCAGGACTGCTTGCAGGTCTTGTTATCGGCGGGTTCGAAGAAGCTCTTATGTCCACAGCCGCCGTTGCTATATTTATTCCCTTGATAATGGACATGGGCGGCAGCATTGGCACACAATCTTCAACAGTATTTGTGCGAGGTTTGGTTCTGGGGCACATCGACACCGGTAAGTTTATGAAACACTTCCTCAAAGAAATAAGTGTCGGACTTAGCATAGGTGTGTTAGTGGGAGCGGTTGCAGGGACTATTGCCGCCATAATATCCAATGTGTGGCAAGGTCAACCCATGCTCGGCATAGCCGTCGGGCTTGCGCTGATCTGTACTATTACATTAGCGGCATTGCTTGGTTTTCTTGTTCCGTTTGTATTGCACAAAATGAATGTTGACCAGGCGGCAGGCTCTGCTCCGATAATAACATCGATAAAAGACATCTCCGGACTGTTGATATATTTTGTACTCGTTAATGCGTTTATGAGCGGTATAATGTAGGGAATTATTGTATTTTTCGTTATTCAATAATTTTTTATCGTTTTTCGATATATTTTTCTTGCTTTTCGATATATTATGTGATATCCTCTGTCCATCAAACAAAATGGACGGAGGGTAACTTTTATGTGGACTGACAGCAGATCGCTCAATTTAAGTAAGATTTTTACAATGATTTTTATGGTACTGCTTGTAGCATGTATGATAGCTGCACCATGGATGGTGACAAGGCTTCTTTCCATGTCTCAGCCGGCGCAAAACGCAGGAAGCACACTGTTTCTTATATCTATTTACATAGGCAGTGTTCCGGCGGCGACATTATTGGCTCTGCTTTATGCTCTCTTACATCAAATAGGCTCGGGTCATGTGTTTATCGCTGAAAATGTTGCTTATTTGCGGTATATTTCATGGTGTTGTTTTGCAGGGGCTGTAATATGTATCGCATCAGGCTTTTATTACATCCCGTGGTTTGCACCGGGTATTGCAGCCGCATTTGTGGGTCTGATTATACGTGTTATTAAGAATGTCGTCGCTGAGGCTGTCACACTTCAAGACGAATCAGACTTAACAATATGAGACGGGTGGTGAAGAGATATGCCGATAATTGTAAACTTGGATGTAATGATGGCAAAGCGAAGAATGCCCTCAGGTGAGCTTGCCGCGAAGATTGGATTGAGCCAAGCTAATCTGTCAATCTTAAAAACGGGAAAAGCAAAAGCAGTACGTTTCTCAACGCTGGAGGCAATCTGCAAAGAACTAAACTGCCAGCCGGGAGACATACTGGAATATACGGATGACACATTTGAACCATTGGATTCTCAAGGAGGCGAACAATAATGAATAACGAGAACAATCCGTCACAAAGCCAAGAAGCAGCAGCGCAATACTCACAAAGCTATGATGAGTGGCAGCAAGCTCACCAGAATTATATTGCATGGCAACAGACTTACCAAGACTATAACGCATCACAGCAAACACCTCACGGTTACGGGACATGTCAGCAACCCATTCCCGCAACGCCGTCAGGGACACCTGTAGGAGTAATTCCGGCAGCAGTGTCTCTGCCTGAAAAAAAAGAAAAATCTCCCTTTAAGCCCGATATATATGATTTCTGCTTTGCTGTTTTTGTGTTTATCTTGGGATATCTATGCTCTCGCTGGGTAGTATTCTCATGGCTTGGATGGGGCGTTACACTCTTTACAGTTTTGTACCTTGTTTCAACCACTGTATACCTTAATAGAAAAGGGATTTTTGAAAATACCCGTTCTACATGGTTTTGGTTTACCGTTACATGCCTTATCGGCATATCTTATGCACTCTTTGAAAATGCAGGTATAAGCGCAATCAGGGCGTTATTCCTGTTCGGCGCGGCGGTATACTATGTTATAGTTGCTTCAGGCAGTACAGTTATGAAAGAAACCGGAAATTATCTGTTACTCGATTGTATTAACGGGTTCATTGTTATTCCGTTCAAAAATTTCTTTAACCAGTATGCAAGCTTCTCCTATCCGAAAAAAAGCAGTAAGCAAAGCAGACCTCTCCCGATTATTATGGGGATATTGATTGCACTGATTTTAGCCGGTGTGCTGATTCCTATGTTGCTGCGTGCCGACAGCGGCGGGTTCAGAATGGTAGTGAACATGATTGAAGAGTTTTTCACTGTCAGAGTTGTTGAATTTCTTATTTTTGCGTTTTTTGCCATACCCATAGCAGCATATATGTACGGATTAATCTCGGGAGCAGCGCACAGAAGGCATACAAACATAATAAACCGGGAATCCGCAGAAAAAAAAGTTACCGCGATGCGCTTTACACCTTCTGCGACAGTACACATCATACTGTGTACTGTTTGCGGATTATACCTTGTGTTTATTCTTAGTCAAATACCATACTTCTTCTCGGCATTTACCGGCAACAGACCTGAAGGCTGGCTTATCTTCTCCGAATATGCGCGTCACGGCTTCTTTGAGCTTTCCGGTATAGCAACTATCAATCTCACCATATTGACAATCGTAAATGTAACCTCAAAGGAAAAACGCATTGATTCAAAGATGCTTAAGGCTTTGAATATAACCTTAGCGCTTATAACGCTTGTACTGATAGCGACTGCTTTTAGTAAGATGGCTCTATATATTGATGCATACGGATTGACGATGCCAAGGCTTCTGCCATGTATTTTCATGGTGTTTCTTGCAATAGCGTTTTTAGCACTAATAGCTCTGCAGAAATGGAATTTTTCAATTGTACGGCTGACCCTCGTAACGGGTGCGGTAATGATTACCTTACTTTGCTTGTCAAGCCCCGATGCCCTTGTTGCAAGCTACAACACAAACAGATTCCTTAGCGGAACATTACAAGAGTATGATGTGGAAGTACTTTACCGCGCAGGTAAAGCAGGTATCATCCCGGCACTGGAAGTGTTAAATCAAACAGATGACCGGGAACTCAAGGAAGAAATAAATCTTTATCTGCTTTTCCAAGCCGGTTACAAAAGAGAGCTACACACATTAAACATTGAGTCATTTCTGGCTCTACAAGCAGTTTCCGAAAGGGATGACTGAGTGAAATAATGATTAGTAATGGCAAACTACATCCATGATAAAAAACATCTTGACAGCCCCTATTTTATAGGGTATACTCTACTGTAGGAGAGATATATTGAATGACTAGGGTATTTGTTTACATAGCAGAGTTTGAAAAACAATGCGAACACTTAGGCTTGACAGAAAAAGATATAGAAGATATTGAAGATTTTTTGTTAACAAATCCAACTGCAGGCAATATGATACCGGGCACCGGCGGTGTGCGTAAAGTTCGTATACGTTTACCAAATCGGGGAAAGCGCGGTGGAGCCAGGATAGTATATGTGGACTTTACACATTACAAAAAAATGTATATGCTAACTGTTTACAGTAAAGGGGTTAAGGAAAATTTAACGCAAGCAGAAAAAAGTGAGTTAAAGAATCTTGTAAACGTGTTAAAAGCAGAAAGCCGAAACATATAAGAAAGGAAGAGCGAGCATGAACAGCTTATTTGAATCCATAAAGCAGGGGTTGACCGAAGCTATAGAATATGAGCGCGGGAATCTTCCAAACACAAAAATCAGTAAAGTTACATATACACCTGTGCGCTCATTTTCTGCGGAAGAGATAAAAGAGATTCGTACACAGCTTGGCATGACACAAAGGATATTTGCGGGAGCTATGGGTGTATCAATAAAAACAATTGAAGCGTGGGAAGCCGGAACTAACCACCCATCAGGTACAGCATGTCGGATGCTGGAATTACTGGAGCAAGACGGTATGTTATTTGAAAAATATTCTATTGTTGCAAGATGTCCGGCATAACCAGCACTATAACATTTTACAATGTAAATTAGCGGGATTGTGTAACGGTAGCACGACAGACTCTGACTCTGTTTGTCTGGGTTCAAATCCTAGTCCCGCTGCCAAAAGTCTCGCAGGCGAGACATTGGGAAAAGCGCATCTGCGCTTTTCTTACATAAGGACTTGTAAATGTTATGTTTTTACCGGTACAAGGTCCTTTATTAAGCCGGAAAGGGTTTTTATATATGAAAAAAGCAAGAATCATTATCAGTGTAATATGCCTCTTTGTAATGATTGCAGGCTGTTCTTCCGGGACAAGAGGGCGTTTAGGCACACATGATAGAGGACCCGACAATACTGACGATGCAAATGCAAATGTTGAAGTCAACACAGAGCCGGATAAGTATGACGATATTATTGATGATGCATCTGATAATGAAATACCTGATTTCAATATAGATGAGAGACTTTTTGGTGCATGGAAAAATTCATTGGAAGATTTTTCAGAATATTTCGGGGTTGATACTACCTTTATGGAAACCACATGGACATTTCGAGAAAGCGGTGTCGCATTAAGGACTTGGGAGGTTATGCAGGGCTACAGTTTTACATACTATTGGCATTTAGAGGATAATAATCTATATCTCTATTCCTATACAAGGTGGGGAGAGATTATTAATTGGCAGCCCGACAATGACATGCATTATATTATTGAGTGGATAGACGAAAAAACAATATCGCTTTTTAATCTTGGTTTAGAACTTGACGAGCCTGATCTGTTTTTCAAGATAGACCAAGATTAGAAGGTGGAACGAAAATAAGAAGATAAGAAGGAAGAATAGGTAATAATTATGCGAGTATTATTAATATGCGACGATTATTGGCATCCCGGGCAAATACCGATTGATGGTTTATCACCACTTGCAGAACGCGGCTTTCAGTTTGACATTATAACAGATGCAAATGACTTTAAATCGGAAATGCTCACAGACTATCCTGTTGTCATTTTAAGCAAATGCGACGAAATATCAAGCAAAGATAAAACCTGCTGGAAAACCGAAGCTGTCCAACAGGCGTTTATCGATTATGTTGATAATGGCGGGGGTCTTCTTGTTGCACATACTGGTCTTGTTGCCGGAGAGCATACAGAAGCACTTGATTGTTTTATCGGCTCAAAGTTCACTTTTCATCCTCAGGATTGCCCGGTTACGGTGCAACCTATCAAACCGCACCCTATTGTTAAAGATGTCCTAATGTTTTGTGAAGTAGACGAACACTATCGTCTTGAGATTTTATCGGAAGATGTCGACATTTTCATGGCATCATACTCACCGCCGCAAGGTGAAGAAGCAAAATACACGGACGAGCCATATCACAACACTCAAGCATGGATAGGTGCTGCCGGGTACACCCGCACCCAAGGCAAAGGCCGGGTATGTGTACTAACCCCGGGGCATCATCTGCTAGTCTGGCATAATCCGCAATACCAACGTGTGCTGGAAAATGCATTACTCTGGTGTGCCGGGAAGTTATAATTATAAATGCTCAGAGGGTATCCGGGAAAATTTTATAGTTCCAGCCAATGCACTAGCACGGTAATGAAACTCAGCATTGTACGGCAAAATTTGTGTGCTGACTGAAACTATAAAATTTTCCCGGATACCCTCTGAGCAATTATTACACAATAAGCATCAGAAATTTTCGAGAAGCTCTACAATAAACGGAATACTCTCGCCGCCGTTGAGATACGAGTAACAACCGCTGCCGTCTCCGTAGTTGCCTTTTTGCACCAGTTCCATGCCAAACTCCTCGCAGGATTTTATTGAGTTTTCCATACCCTTTACGTTGAAAGCGATATGGTGCAGACCCTCTCCCTTCTCATTTAAGAAATCCCGCCATACACTGGGAGTTTTATTTGGTTCGATAAGTTCCAGTTGAACATTGTCCCCGACAGAAAAGAACGCCATCTTACATTCAGCATCCGGTGACGGCTTGCCCATCACTTCTGTTTGCGTTATAGCAAAATCACCGCTGCCGATTGTCGGCGGTACGGGTATACCGAAAAATTTTGCGAGACGCTCTTTAGTCTTTTCGATGTCATTGACAACAAGTGCAACCTGGGTCATAACGTTTGTTCCGATTACTTGCATTTTCTTACCTCCGAATTTGATTAATTTTGGTTTTTTCAAGTTCAAATTAGACTATACTATATAATGCTATATAAGCAAAGAATATTTTATGCATTTTTAAGAACACAGGGGACGGTCCTCTTTGGATGTTAAGAGAACCGTCCCCATGTGTACATGTAAAGAGTAAGTTATGTATTTTTCCACATAAAAGTGTGGTTTTTCACAATTGCAGCCTGCTTTTTCAACATTATATTCATATTGAGAAATACCTCCGGATAGGTGTATCATATACATACATGAAGCACACTATTGGGAGGTTATTGCTATGACGGATTTTGTTGAAATGCCAAGAGAAAAACTATGTAAAAGAGGTGCGTCGGCTTTGAGTGACATTGAATTACTCCAAGCCGTTATCGGCAGTGGCGGTAAGGGAAATGATTTTAAGCAGATAGCGAAGAATTTAAACTCGAAGATAACTAAAACAGGGGCTGAAAACCTTACTTTGGACGATGTTAAGTCAATAAAAGGAATCGGTGACGCTAAATCGACAATTGTTTTCGCAGCTCTTGAATTTTGGCGAAGGAAATTTACCAAGCAAAGTGCACCGCTTATTGATTCACCTGAAAAAGCCGCTGCACAGTTACATCAAATAAGTAACAAAAAGCAGGAGTATTTTGTCCTGCTGACTCTTGATGGTGCAAGAAGACTTATTAACAACAGAGTTGTCACAATCGGAACCTTAATGAGTTCGCTTGTGCACCCTCGCGAAATATTCGCTTTGGCAATAGAAGACAGAGCCGCTTCAATAATCATTGCACATAACCATCCCAGCGGATTGCTGGAAGTATCTCAGCAAGACCGTGAAGTCACGCGCCGAATCCGAAAAGCGGGAGATATCATCGGGATACGGCTTGACGATCATATAATTGTATCCGGCGATGAGTTTATAAGTGCTTATTAGTGTAACATTTTTGAAATGACTACCCCTTCCATACACTTTTTCTTGCGTGTTTTCTGCAAGACTGATAGTTCGCCGTAAAGCCTGCAAAAAAGCGGTTGGTAAAACCGACCGCTTTTTCGCGCGTAGTGATTGCATATATGAAGAAAACAAAAAAGAACTTAAAATGACATTGTAAGGAATCTTAAATGCCTTCTTGGCTTGCTTTTCTCTTCTTCCAGCTTTTTCATTTTTTCCTGCTTCTCTGCCATATACGGGAAAAATATTTCCCAAAGATCATCATTTTCAGGATTAAGTAAATCTTCGAAATTATGGGTATCTTTTTTTTCTTCCATACTTTTCGCCCTTCCAGTCCTATAAAATCGGCTACAGAACTTCCTTACTTACCTTTTGTTTACCTTTTGCTTATCTTATTGTTTACATAATCTACAGTAGTTTTTCTAATTTGTCAAGCTTTTTTTCATCACCTTAACAATTTATTCATTATTTGTCAGTTTTTTCATTACTTTATGGTTTTATCTCTACAGCTCTTGCTATTACAGAGCTTGCGAAAGCATCCTTATTTTCTGGTGGTCATGTATATCGGAGTTGCCTAAAACATCCGGACTTTCAAGACTGCCAATCCAGCCGGATCCATATCTTGCTTCCCATCTTGCAACTGTTTCCAAGCCCTTTTCCGTGATTTCATACTCCACGTCCCCGGCTTTCGTTACTTGCCTTACAATACTCCCTCTCGCAATAAAACCGCCTGCACCAACTAAGGTTCTGGAGTTTCGAAGACATACTTCTTCAAATTCTCTTTGAAGCATTTTCCCGCCGGCATCACGCAAACAGGCCAGAATTGCAACGGCTCTGCCCTCCCCTATCCTGATAACCTTTGTCCGCACGGGAGGCACAACAAGCCCGCCTTCGGCTTCGATATAAGCAATGGCATTATTGAGGGTCTCGCGGGTTTTTTTCAGTTCAGCCAAAATTACTTCCCTGTTAATATTGCATCACCTCTTTTGTTTTGCTTTTGCTTACCTAATGTTTACCAAGAGTATCAGACAAAGTTGCATTTGTCAACAATTTTTATATCATCAGGACAAGGGGACGGTTCATCTGTCTTTCATATCTATAGTTAGTCCCATTTCCCATAGTAGATTTTCCTTACTGAATATTCGTAAGCGGAATATTCAAATGTATATTATGTCTACTTTTATACATTTAACAAAAAAAGCTTAAATCCACTTGCGAGCCGTCTCGATTTATGTATGTATTCCTTATTATGCATTGATACTACAGCACTATCCGACTGTGCAAAACCATGTGGATAATGTTAATAACTCATTGTACTTTACTTTTATGGTAATACTTATGTAGACTGATTATGAATCTGTTTACACATTCTTCACACTTATTTCTTATATTTTTTCAACAATTATCACACTAGAATGTGACAGTTCTCACAGAACCTCTGATGAGTAATGCATAGCCAATGAATATTCAATATCAATATTCATTCACTATTCGTAGTATACAATTTGTAATCAAATTTCATATTGCGGGATGCTCACCTGTATGGTAAGATTTATTGGAATTAATTTCTGCATTCAATTACCTTTCCCTGCAATTTCTTACTTAAGCAATTTGACACGAGATTATTCTTCCGACATCGTGTTTGAGTATAACGATTATAATTGGGGGTGCATTTTATGGCAGGACATTCCAAATGGAAGAACATACAAAGGACAAAAGGGGCGGCAGACGCAAAAAGAGGTAAGGTTTTCACGAAAATCGCACGTGAGATAATCGTTGCTGTTAAAGAAGGAGGAAGCGGCGATCCCGCAAATAACTCACGCCTTGCGGCTGCAATAGCTAAAGCCAAAGCCGCGAATATGCCTAATGATAATGTTAAGCGCACTATCGAAAAAGCAAGCGGTTCCGGCAATGCCGATATGTACGAAAGAGTAACATATGAAGGGTACGGACCGCGCGGTGTTGCAGTTATTGTTGAAGCAATGACCGATAATAGAAATCGAATTGCAGCAGAGGTTCGTTTAAACTTTGATAAATACGGCGGCAATCTGGGAACATCCGGATGTGTTTCATGGTCTTTTGATCGTAAGGGTCTAATTGTCATAGACAACGAGAATGGAAAACTGGACGAAGAAACCGTCTTAAATGATGCGCTTGAAGCAGGTGCTGACGATATAGAGCTTGATGACGGTATCATCGAGGTATATACAACTCCTGATGGCTTTGCTGCTGTCAGCGGGGCGATGGAAAATATGGGTTACACATTTCTTTCCGCTCAAATAGAAATGCTCCCGCAAAACTACGTTACCCTGACCGACCCTGCAGACATAAAAAACATGACAAAGATGCTTGAACTCATGGAAGATAACGATGATATTCAAGATGTCTGGCACAATGCAATTATGGAGTAAATCAGAAAGGTATGAATAGTATGTTTAAACACGAGAAAGTCCTATGGATTACAAGAACGGCTGTTCTTATTGCAATCACTGTAGTACTTCAAGCACTTACGCTGCAACTGGGAAACCAGTTCATAACAGGGTCTATAGTGAACTTAATGCTCATTTTAGCCGTCATGACCTGCGGCTTGGCGACCGGTCTTACAGTTAGCGCGGTCACACCTGTTCTTCCGACGCTTTTAGGCTTTGGTCCTTTGTGGCCAATAGTACCCTTTATCGCATTAGGAAATATGGCACTCGTTACCCTATGGCACTTTATCGGGAATCGAAAAATCGGCAGCACCGTGTATATTGCGTACATTATTGCATTGGTTGCGGGAGCTGCGGCAAAGTTCCTCGTTTTATTCTTCGGAGTCTCAAGACTGGCTGTACCGGTGCTGCTTCAGTTGCCGGAGCCTCAGGCAACTGTTGTTTCGGGGTTGTTTTCTTACCCACAGCTAATAACGGCATCGATAGGCGGAGTATGTGCAATTATCCTGCTACCGTTATTACTGAAAGCCGTCAAGCAGCGAAGCTCATAACGTTAGCAAGCTATAGACCCCTTGCGGCGATAGCCGCATTATGGTATAGTTTAATTACTTTAATATTTAAAATAATTACCTTAGGAGGAATATTATTAATGGCATTCAACAACAACCCTTACGGACAACAACAACAGCAACAACCCCGAGACCTCTTCCCTTCCCTGTGGCAAAGTGAGGATGAATTTAACAGTGCGGTATCAACATGCCTTGCAAGAGTATTTATGAGAATGTTCGCAGCCCTACTTGTAACAGCCGCTGTTTCATTCGGAATTTATCAAACACCCGGAGCAATGGATTATATTATAATGAATCCGACAATCGCTATTGTAATGATGATAGCACAGATTGTTGTCGTGCTTATATTGTCATTTCGTGTGATGAAGATGTCCCCCGCAGTATCAAATGTCATGTTCTTTGCTTATGCTATTTTGACAGGCGCGACCTTGTCGATAATTTTTATAGCATATGATTTGGGTACAATCTTCCAGGCATTTGCAGTTGCCGCCTTGATGTTCGGTGCCATGGCGATTTACGGCTCCATCACTCATAGAAACCTAATGGGACTCGGGAGTATTTGTTTTATGGGTCTTATAGGTATAATAATCGCAAGCATCATAGGCATTTTCGTTGGTTTCAGCGACACTACTTACCTTATAATTAACTATGTTGCTGTTCTAATTTTCGTAGGACTGACTGCTTATCACACTCAACGGATTAAGAATATGCTTGCCGAAGCAAATGCGGCAAATCAAGAGGAAGCAGTAAGGAAAATATCCGTTTACGGTGCCTTGGTGCTTTACCTCAGCTTCATCAACTTGTTCCTGAGATTACTGGCAATTTTGGGACGCAGAAGATAACCATAGAATTTTTGAACCCGGACAAACAGAGTCAGAGTCTGTTGTGCTACCATTATATAAAATATAAAACTAAAACCGGCGGGACACATATCAATCCTGCCGGTTTTATCTTGCTTTTCTAAGGAAAGTCCTTTCCGGGTCGCTTTTATGTTGCGCCGGAATTCGGATATTTCCTCTTATTCCCTGATTTTTCTGCATTCCAAATAGTATCTTTTATCATGCGCATGACCTACAGAAAAGCTTTTTCTTGGAAATACGCCGCTTTTTTCGACGGTTTCGAAAAAATCCGACTTACACATTGCAGGCAAAATCAACCCTACACATTTATCTCCTTTTGAAAGGGTTACTGTGGAATCATCGCCATGGATGTAATCAACTATCGACTCTGTGTCTTTAATATAATTGTCAATGAAATCCTGCATTACCGTCAGCATATCACCAATACAGTCAGCTTTAATCCCTATTTCTCCGCTTCCGTCTTTCGATGACCAATTAATCACATAGTCAGTTCCGCGTGGTACCGCTTTTTCAAAATCACTAACAAACTTTGCTGCGTCTATATTAAACAGGACTCTGTGAATAGCCTCGAAGCTGATAGCCGGGTCATATACATTGTTCAGCTCCACAAGTGCTTTTCTTGCAGGGTGGTTTTCTCTTTCGGCTTCGCTAAGATTTTGTTTAAGCTCATCCCAATAGACCTTTGCTGCAGCCAGCGAGTGATTACCGTCGCCCATAATCATAAGCATCTCGTTTTTCTCGTGAAGTACCTGCATTGCTTTCATTACATTCTCTGCATCCTCACCTTTGACCAGCATACCTTTAATATGCCCGCCGCCTTCCATAAGATCGAAATCATAAATAAGTGGTAGTTTGCTTGCGATTTTTGCCAGTGGTTCTACAACAGTTTCTTTTGCGTCATCTATAAAGGTAATGATATGCGGCAACTCAAGAGATGCGGAACGACGTACTCTGATTCTCGGTGGTAATCTGTCGAGTACAGTGCCTTCGCTGGCACGGATAGCCGCTGTTACGCCTGTAAAGTCATACTCTTCAAGATCAACAGCACCTACGATTCCTTTGCGTATACGACCATCGGGTTGTGTTCGCTCAACATAAATGAGCGATTCCGTGTATTCGCGGAATATCCCGCTACTGAGATATTTTTCCATTGCGGAGCTGATTTTTCCGATTTCCTTTTCTTCATTAATTTCCTCTAAATAAGCCTCTGGGATTATCATGTTAAGCGTTGATGGTTTGTCGCCGACAATGTCGCTTGCGCGCTGCCAATATTCCTTCTCTGAAGAAAATTGATCGCAGGCAATGACACTCCACGCCTCCATCGACACTCCTTCCGGGATAAGTATACTTGTTGCGCTAAATACATTTTTCATTGATTTCCTTTCCTTTCTGTTTTCTATTTTTGTCGGCAGTGGAAATTGGAGTTAGTATTTGCAATTCCTACCGCCAGAGTAAACATCGTGTTTACACTGGCGGACGCTCCACCGTCCATGGCTACGCTTGACGGAATTGAAAATACTAAATCCAATTTCCACTGTTCAAGCGAGTGCAGATTTGTGTAATTCCTTCCACGATTTAAAGATCTTTAAATCGTTTCTTCAATGCTTTGATATATTCCGGTGTAGTACCGCAACAACCACCTATTATCCTTGCCCTTATTTTAGCAAAGGCTGTCATCTGCGCAGCAAACTCCTCTGCTCCTGTGTGATACTCACCGCTTACTCCATCAGGCAATCCGGCGTTGGGTTTTACTATTAACGGAAGTTTTGTTGCTTTTGCTATGCGTTCTGCAACCGCAAGCATTTCCATAGGTTCAAGAGAGCAGTTAAGTCCTACAGCCGCAGCCCCCAAGGCTTCTGCCGTCTCAACAAAGTTCTCCGGAGTGCAGCCCATAAATGTGTATCCCGATTTTTCAAAGGTCATTGTTGCCAAGATTGGCAGCTTTGTATTTTCTTTGACTGCTGACATGGCGGCTTTGAGTTCTTCAAGGTCGCTCATCGTTTCAATTGCAGCAAAATCCGCATCGGCGTTTTCTCCTGCAATTGCCATTTCTTTAAATATCTCATACGCTCGCTCAATTTCAAGCTCTCCAACAGGTTCAAGAACATGGCCTGTCGGACCTATATCAAGCGCGACTTTCGCATTGTCGCCACAGGCGCGCTTAGCTAATCTTACTGCGGCTGATATAACTTCTGCCGGTGTGTAACCTGTTTTTTCCAGATTGAGGGCATTTGAGCCAAAGGTGTTTGTGCAAACGATATCGCTTCCGGCTTCGACATACATTCTGTGGATACTTTCTACGGCTTCCGGCTTTAGAATATTCATCAAATCAGGCTTTTCCCCCGACTTTAAGCCATATTTATAAAGCATTGTCCCCATTGCGCCGTCATAGAAAATATACTTGCCGCAAGTATCAAATATCATTGAAAATTCCTCCGTTGTATGTTACAGTAGGTCATCATTCTAACATATGGAGATACAGTAATGGAAGAACTTTCAAAAAATTTCATTCATACATTTATTGAAGAGGATATCGCGCCCGGAGGAAGATTTGAGGGCAGGCAGGTTCATACCCGGTTACCGCCCGAGCCAAACGGCTATCCGCACATCGGGCATTGCTTTGCATTCTCAATCAGCATAAACGCGGCTGCGAGGTTTGGAGGTCTTTGTAATCTGCGGTTTGATGATACAAACCCGGACAAAGAGGAAGACGAGTTCGTTGAAGCTATCTGTGATGATATTAAGTGGTTCGGGTTTGATTGGGGAAACAGGCTTTATTTCGGAAGTGATTATTTCGAGAAAACGTACGAGCTTGCTCTGGGTCTGATTGAAAAAGGACTTGCTTATGTTTGCGAATTATCTCCTGAAGAAGTGAAATCAAGACGCGGCGATTTCGATACTCCTGCTACCTCACCTTACAGGGACAGACCAAAAGAAGAGAGTCTTGATTTATTTATTCGAATGAAAAACGGAGAATTTCCCGAAGGTGCAATGACATTACGAGCAAAAATCGACCTCGAAAGTGGTAATATGAACATGCGTGACCCTGTAATATACAGGATAAAGTACACACATCACCACAGACAAGGTGATAAATGGTGTATCTATCCCATGTACGACTTTGCGCACCCCATCCAGGACGCACTTGAGTTTATCACACACTCTTTATGCTCCAATGAGTACGAGGACCATCGCCCGCTTTATGACTGGGTTATAGAAAACACTGATGTGCCTAGTAAACCAAGACAAATCGAGTTTGGCCGCCGTAGTTTAGATTACTCCGTAATGTCAAAACGAAAACTCCGCCGTCTTGTCGAGGAGGGATATGTCAGCGGTTGGGACGACCCCCGTTTCCCAACGCTGAGAGGACTGCGACGACGCGGATATACTCCGGCTTCTGTTCACGATTTCTGTGATCGGATAGGGGTAGGAAAAACACCAAACTCAATTGAATATGCACTGCTGGAACACTGTCTGCGTGATGACTTAAATGAACACGCACCGCGCACAATGGTTGTTGTGCGTCCAATTAAGCTGATAATAACAAATTATCCCGAAGGCAAATCCGAAACGTTCAGTATAGAAAACAATCCAAATGATGAGAGCATGGGGTTTCGTGATGTGACGTTCTCACGTGAGCTTTGGATTGAGAGTGATGATTTTATGGTTGAGCCGTCAAAGAAATACAATCGTCTGTTTGTTGGTAACGAAGTCAGGCTAAAAGGCGCGTACATAGTTAAGTGTACCGGTTACGAGCTTGATGATAATGGGGATGTTGCAATTGTTACCGCAGAGTATGACCCTGATTCACGGGGCGGAACTGCCACCGACGGACGCAAGGTCAGAGGTACAATACATTGGGTTGATTCGAATAATGCAGTGGATGCAGAAGTACGGATCTATGATAACTTGTTCACTGACCCGAACCCCGATGCAGCAGGTAAGGATTTCACGGAATGTTTGAACCCGAACTCACTGGAAATCCTGAAAGGATGCAAAGCAGAAAGATCCCTGGAAAACGCAGAAGCCCCGCAATCCTTCCAATTCCTGCGTTTAGGTTACTTTACAGTAGATAATAAAGACTCAAAACCCGGCAATCTTGTCTTCAACAGAGCAGTAGCATTAAAAGATGGGTTTAAGCCATCCTGAGACTAAAGCGTTGCTTTTAACGCTTGTGCCAGTTGATCAGCACATGATGTGTTTTTATTTCCGCACCTTATGCCTTCCAATCGCTCTATCGCCTCTTTAGCGCTCATGCCTTTTACAAGTTCCGAAATTGCCAAAAGATTTCCGGGACAACCATTTGTGAACTTAATGGATTTTATAATACCATCTTCAACATCGGTCTCTATCAGATTTGAGCAGGTTCCTCTCGGTTTATAAGTTGTTTTCATTTACTACCACTCCAAACTGTCTTATTTGTGTTCAGTTCTATTGTATTCATGCGCCTACATATTATAGTATATCTTAATAAAAAAACAAGGGGATAACGAATTAATGGCAAGTATGTTTGAAAAATACTCTAAAATAATCCCTCATATAATTGTTGAATCGGGAGCAATAAACACTGTCGCTGATTGGGCATTACGAAACGAGTATAAAAATATACTCGTTGTTTTTGACACATGCACCCGCGAGGTTGCGGGTACGCGTGTAGTTGACTTTTTGGTTGCTGCTGATATAAAAGTTGTTGAGTGTTGTTTCCCCTCTGATGAGCCTGAGCCGGATGAGTTTTCTATCGGATATCTGACAGCGGCTTATACACCGGATATCGATCTTATTCTGGGAGTTGGTTCCGGAACCATAAATGATATTTGCACCTTTGTCGGTGCCAAGGTCGGCTGCCCGTCGGCAATAGTAGGCACCGCGCCATCTATGGACGGGTATGCGTCTCTGGGGAGTGCAATGCTTCTTGACGGCTTAAAAGTGACTCCATCGACTCAATGCCCTGTTGCTGTTTTTTGTGATATCGACATACTGGCAGCCGCGCCAGTGAATATGATTGCGGCGGGATTGGGAGATATGCTTGGTAAAATAACCGCTATGGCTGACTGGCGGCTGGCAAACTTGCTAGTTTCAGAGCCTATGCCTAAGGATATTGTATCGATTGTTGAAACAGCACTGGACAAAATCATTAAAGGAGCACCGCATTTACCGGATCGCAATCCCGATGTAATAAAAAGTGTAACGGAGGGTCTTATATTAAGCGGGATTGCGATGAGCTTATACGGTGACAGCAGACCGGCATCGGGAACCGAGCACCATCTTGCGCATTTTTGGGAAATGAGAATGATAGCGGAAGGCGTCAAACCCGCATTGCACGGTATCAAAGTCGGAATTGCCACAATAGCCGGATTAGTAATGTGGAAAGAGCTTCTTGCTTTATTATCCGATAGCACTTTTGAAACCTTCGGCTCTTTTGAACGCTTTGGCTGCGTTGATAACGCTGACAAGTGTGCTTCAAATTATTCAGAAGAAATACATCGGCTATATGGCCGTTCCGCTGAGAATATACTCAAAACTAAAAATCCGGGGCTTTCGATTGATCATATCAAGGCGAATCTGAAATCAATAATCGACATTGCAAAGTCATTACCTTCTCCTGAAGAAGTTGCTGCTATGCTTACATCTGTAGCTGCTCCGGTGCGACATTCTAAAATCAGCTTAAGCGATGATACATTGCGTGACAGCATCATCTATGCAAGAGACCGTAAGAAGATTTATACTATTATGCAGTTATTGGGTGATTTGGGTTGTTTGGACGATTTTGCAGAGCATGTAAGCTTGTTTTTTGCGGCAAACGCGCTTTCAGGCGTTAAGTGTTATATTTTGGATATGGACGGGACAATATACCTGGGAGATAAGCTTTTCCCCTATACATTGGATTTTTTGAATCACTTAGATAAAGCAGGCAAGGACTATATTTTTTATACCAACAATTCATCACAAAACAGTGCGTATTATATCAGCAAGCTTCAAAAAATGGGCATCCCGATAGCAGCCGACAAGTTATATATGTCCACTCATGTACTTTTGGAACACCTGAAAAACCCGGTGAATAATACGGGAAAAACGGTTTTTGTAGCGGGCACAAAAGCTCTTAAAGATGATTTCGAAGCCGGCGGATATATTTTAACAGAAATTGACCCTGATTTTGTTGTTCTCGGTTTTGATACAGATATGGATTATAGCCGTCTTACAAAGCTATGTGATTTTGTCCGTGCAGGGCTGCCGTACTACGGTGTACACACTGACTACAACTGTCCGGTAGAGGGTGGCTTTATACCGGATTGCGGTTCTCTTGCCGCGGCTGTAACCGCATCTACAGGCATCACACCCGAATTCTTCGGCAAGCCTTCAAGACACACTATGGACTACATTATTAATAAAACAGGTTATAAAGAACATGAACTGTGCGTCATAGGCGATCGCCTGTATACCGATATAGCAATAGCTACAGGTACAAAAGCCCGTTGCGTCCTTGTCCTCTCCGGCGAAACTAAACGCAACTCGTTAGTTGGCTCAAAGTATGTCCCTGATCTGATTGTTAAGGATTTAGCGGAGCTTGTTGCTTATATAAATTAAACATACTGTATTTCTGCTCCGTACTCTTCGACATACATACGTTCTACATATCCTAATATTTTATACCTGTTATTGTCCGGAAGTTTTCTGAACATGCCTAACAGGTTTTGTTCGGTTTCGCTGACGATTGATGATGACGCGCCTTCCATCATCAGCCAATCAAGAGGCACGCCGTAGTAGTCTGCCATTTTTCTGAGTGTCGGCTTTCTCGGCATTGCCAAATCATGCTCCCACCTGTAAACGGAGTTGATCGATACCTTAAGTATCCTGCTTTGCTCGGTCAGTGTTTTTTTTGTTCTAAGTCTAAGATTTCTAAGCTTCTCCCCCAAACTCATCATCACGTCCTCCAACCCTTCAATTTTTGTGGAGATTTATTTTATTCTTAGAACAAAGAAAAACAAGTTAGATTGCTACGTTGTTTTTCGTTGGAGTACCTTAACCACCCCTGCGACTGTTTCCCGTGCTTCCCTGTCAAGCCTTTTGTAACCTGAAACCATATCAGTTACCTGATCCGGATCATCATTTTCCAAATCAAAAAACTCCTTTTGTGATATATTCAGATAATCGCATATATCAAAGAACACTGCCATTGATGGCAAAGACTTACCGTTTTCAATCTTATTTATGTAATTTGCACTCATTCCTATGGAAAAGCTCATTTCTCTTGCCGACACATTTTTCGATATACGTAAATGTGCAAGCCGCTCGCCTAAATTTTGTAATTCCATATTAATCGTCCGTTCCTTATCGTGCGCGGGCACAGAGTTGAGTGAAAACGTCTTCCCAAATTGCAAGGAATGGTAAGACTATTGTGTAATTAACCATTATAGATTATACAGGCGTTTTATTCGGGGATTGTAAGGTGGCATTCTCATTGACTTGGGGATTTTCAGGGGTTATAATAAGTCAGGTGATTTAGTTTTATGTTTTCGCATTGCAAGGAACGGACGGTTAATATGACTGACAATGAATATGCTGCTAAGGTTTACTGCTCTGTCTTTTGTACCGCTGACGACAATGGTGATACATATACGCGCGGTGTTCTTGATATGTTGGGTATGCTCTGCAGCCGCGAGCAAACGGCTCTTGATTGCTATATTCGGCAGGGCAAAACATTTAAGCAAACCGCAACAGCTTTAGGAGACATTGCCGGTGAATCGGCACGCAGGATTGTATATAAAGCGCTCTCTAAGCTGCGTCATCCGTCAAAACTGAAAAATCTGAGTGTGAAGTTGTTATTAGAAGACCGTGACAAAAAACTCATTGAGGCTGCTCATGAAATCGACGAGTTATATGACCAAATCGGACTTCTCGCTTCAGGCACTCCTGTAATTCCAAAAATTCAATCTGCACTGGAATCCCGCAAAAAAAGCATCGTTGAGATAGGTTTTTCATCACGGGTTTACAACCATCTTCTTGATGCCGGTATTAACACTGTTGAAGCTCTGCTGGCACTTGATTCGCTTGATATTCTAACACATAGGCGAAGCTTCGGCAAAGCGTCAAAACATGAAATTGTGCAAAAAATGCGTCAAAGCGAGTATACGCAGTGGGCTGATAAAATGGAGGCTTAGTACACCGCACATAAGATAACTGCTGCATTGGTTTGCTGCTAATGACTTTAATATAACTGCTAGCTTGCTTTGCTGTTCATAATTTTCAGAAGTGGTATTGAAGCATCACCGGAGCAAAAACTCATGATTGTTTCTGCTCTGTATGTCTGTAATACATGTTCTGATTTATCATCGAAACATATTGATATTGATTTTGTAAAATATGAGAACTCAGGCTCAAATTCCGTAATTGTCAGGCTTGCGTTGCTTTCATTTAATATCTTGAATATTTCCATATACCCTATACCGCTGCCGCCCTCACGTATCCGGGTTGTGGTTTTCTTTTTACCAAGGCTTATAAACGTTTTCGCATCAAAACAAACACCGCTGTCATACACGCATAAATCATAAATACCGTTATCTTCGCATAACGAGATGAGAACATGCTTGACACTGCTTTCATCGGTTGCATTTATTGCGTTTTCCAATAAATCTACAAGCAATGTCTGAAGCTTAATTGAAGGTATCGTTGATTCCGTCAACCTTGACACATCACTCATCTCGGTTATTTCAAACTTTACTCCTTCTGCAGATGCCCTCATCATCATATGCCTGATAACTCCATCGATTATCGGGTTTGTTTGTGGCTTCGGTATTGAACATTCATGGTTTTCCTGCTTGAGAACACTCCTACGCTCATTAAGAAGCTGTTCTATCTGCTCCAGTATTTCAATACCATTAGATGTTATGTTTCTATCTGATCTCAGATACAGTAGCACGCTTTCGACCAATGCAGGCAGTATTTTATTGTCCCTGTGGATTACTCTTGCCATCATCTCATTATCTTCCTGCAGCTTTTTGATCTGAATCTCATTATCGCCGATAATCCTCTCCAGGTCTTGAATGTTTCTTTCCTTAACGCTCTCCCTGTATTGTTTCGTAAGTCCCCGCCGCCACCAGTAAATCAGCCCTATGACACAAAGTACTGTCCCGGTTATGACCCAACCGCCGGTTTCTATTGATATACCTCTGTTGATAATAGAGTATGTGATAATGATAATTCCGCTAATCGAGCAACCGATTGCACCCGCTGCTTTTTTCTGTAAAAAAGGAATCCCTTTGCTAAATCTTTTTATTCTAAACAGGCAAATGACAGAAACTGATTGTAATGCGACAGAAACTATCGTTGTCAGAATGAGTCTTTGTTCACTGAATACAAAGTGAATTAGGGTCGAAGAAATAAACGTTGACACAAGGAGCATGCCATAGCTGATTCCAACCGATATTATTGTCGCCGTTAACACCGGAGAAAATTCCATTTTTGTGATTATACTCAAAAAGATTGCTAACACAAAAATCATAAATACAAATCGCAAAAACGGAATTATGTCACGAAGCAGATATATAAAACATGCCAATACTACAGAAAACGCTATCCCGCTGACGCAGACGGGTGCTCCTGTGATTTTGTGATTCATTACTCTTGCAAAAACAAACAAGCTCAACAGGATTGTTACAAACCATATTGTAGCGAGAATAATGTCGTTTTGCATTTAATTCTCCATGATAGAGATAGCGCCGGCTTCCACACAGTCAGATAACCGGCGCATCTCATTCGGGTTAATTACTTAACCACTCATAAGGAACGAGAATGTTGCCCAGACGTCTGCCCAAAATGCTGCCCACATAATTACTTTACTCCCTTCGTATGTATTTTGATTTGTACACACAAAGGTAAAGTAAATGCGGAAATAAAGCTGTTACTTCAAAAGCTTATATTCTGTTGCTTTTCGTTGGTATCCGGTTGAATGCCGAACTTAGTATTCAGTTTTCAATTTATTTGCATAAAAACAAATGAACTCCGTAACCGTCGGTACGGCTTTGTCCGAATGGATACGCGCTGTATAATGCAGTAAGAGGTCATCCGGATGCATTGTGCTCCACGCTTTGTTTATTGCATTTTGCATCGCTCTCTCGACACTTGCCTCTGTCTTGCTGTACTTCTTGGCAATTGCTGAAACTTGTCCGTGTTGTCCATCTGCCCTGTGCATTATTGCATCTATTAAATAATTGCGGCCCAATGCTTTCGGGCTGATTCCTATTTGGTCGATTTCAGCGGTTACTCTCATTTCCAATCTTTTCTTTATATCATGAGGCGATTCTTCATCAGAGCCGTTTCGTTGTAAAATCTTCTTTCTTGATTCGTGAATTGTCTTTTTCAACGAGCGAAGAAATTCGATAACATTTTTTGTGCTGTAGTCCTCCTGACTCTTTACCATAATAAAGTCTGTGCCCTCCTGGCGAACTCTATCATGTGTCATGCGGCTTATATTGTGTGTTGTTACAAGTATGTAAGGCGGAAGCTTCATGTGCATCATTTTTAAAGCTTCCAGAAAAGCTATTCCGTTACCCTTGCCTTTGTGCAGCTCCAAATCTAAAATAACCGCATCCGGCAGGTGATCCTTTACATATTCCAGTGCTTTTGTTTCGTTGTTGGTAACTCCGATTAAGCGGACATCTTCCATGGTATCTATAAGTCTTACAAATGATTTACACTCTTCCTGATCATCCTCTACTAACAAAACTGTTAACGGCTTATCCAATTACTAATCTCCTCTAAGTTTTTTCATCCTCCAAAGAGGTGAAAGTATTTTCCCCATTATACAACAATATCCAACAATTATCAACGTTTATTTTGCAGCTGCTTTATATTTTATCGTTGAACGTATTACCGTCATGTGGTAAAGTTAATGCAATTGGAGGTGTGTCATGCTAAAAAATATCAATACTTCCCAAAAGATGGATAAGGATGAATACAAAAAGGAAATTAACTCGCTTGGGCTGCGTCTCAGTGAAATGCAGCGTGTTTGCAAAGATGAAAAAATCCCGATTATGGTTATTGTTGAAGGCTGGAGTGCCGCAGGCAAGGGTTCACGCATACGCTCGTTGATACGTTACCTTGACCCGAGAGGATTTGAAGTATTCACCACAAATAAAACAACCGAAGACGAAAGATTTCGACCGTATATGTGGCGTTTTTGGAAAGTACTTCCGGCAAAAGGTAGAATACATATTTATGATCGCAGTTGGTATCAAAGCATTATGAGCGGACATCGCAAAAAAGAGGCAAAACTCGCTGCCCCTGTCTACGATATAACATCATTTGAAAAAACTATTACTGATAATGGCGGAGTGATAGTAAAGCTGTTTTTACATATCTCTAAAAGTGAGCAGGAACAACGTTTGACATTACTTGCCGAAGACCCCAATACCGCGTGGCGTGTCAATAATTCGGATATAAAACAAAACAGAAAATACAAAAAAAACCGCGACAGGTTTGAACGTATGCTCAGTGAGACCAACCACAATGCGGCTCATTGGACAATTGTTGAAGCCGATGACAGCCGTTTCGCCGATGTTAAAGTTTACAGGACTGTGCTTGCAGCTATGGAGAGTGCTGTACAAGCCAAGCGGGATAAGACTACCGAAAATGTCGATATTGTATTATCGGCAATACCGGAAGGTAGCAGTAAACTGGCTGAAGCCGATCTCAGCCTTAAAATCGGACGTGATGATTATAGTACAAGGCTTAAAGCAGCCCAAAATGACCTTGAACGGATTCATAACGCAATGTACAAGCATCGGCTGCCTGCGGCAATGGTCTTTGAGGGATGGGATGCAGCCGGAAAAGGCGGAGCAATAATACGGACTGTCGCTTCACTAGATCCGCGCGGTTACAAAGTCGCTCCGTACGGCGCGCCGAATGATGTGGAAAATGCCCATCATTACCTGTGGCGCTTCTGGAACGAAGTTCCGAAAGCAGGGCATATGACAGTATTCGACCGCAGTTGGTACGGACGGGTTATGGTCGAGCGGGTTGAGGGTTTTTGCTCGACTGCCGATTGGAAACGTGCTTTCGGGGAAATAAACGATTTCGAAAAACAGCTTGTCGACAGCGGCATTGTGCTGCTGAAATTCTGGCTTCACATAGACCCGGATGAGCAGCTAAAGCGTTTCGAACTACGCACCAATACACCGGCGAAAGAATGGAAAATTACAGATGAAGACTGGCGTAACCGTGATAAATGGGATCAATATCTGGAAGCAGTCGACGAAATGATAAATCGTACATCCACGGAGCATGCACCGTGGACAATCGTTGAAGCAAACGATAAGCTGTTTGCAAGAATAAAGGTAATTGAAACAGTCAGAGACCGCCTGGATGAAGCATTGTCATTTTAAGATAAGGGAACAGTTCAGAGGGTATCCGAAACTTTTAATAGTTCCAGCCAACGCACTAGCACTATAGTGGAAACTTGTAATAACCGGCAAAATTTGTGTGCTGACTGAAACTATTAAAAGTTTCGGATACCCTCTGAACTGTTCCCTTATCAAAGCAAATCTCTTACAATTGTTATCATCAAAATTACGACAACCACCAGCATCACCGGCTTTATTAGTTTTGCGCCGTTTTTTACCGTCAGCCTTGCGCCTATTATGTTACCCAAAATCGCAAATGCTGCTCCCGGTAGAGCCAGAGCATAGTTGACTGTACCTGCCATGATAAAGACGGCAAGTGCTGCAATGTTTGAGCAGAAGTTTACTACTTTTGTATTGCCGCAAGCCGTGACTGCGTCAAGCTTTAATATCCCAACAAATGCAAGCATTAGAAATGTTCCTGCGCCCGGACCGAAAAAGCCGTCATACCAACCGATTGTCAATGCAACTATTGCTGCGGTTGTTTGCTCGCGAACCTTGCTGAACTCTCGTGTTTCGGGAGTCATCAAATCCTTCTTAAAGACAATTATCAATGCAAGCACCGGAATGGCAATAGCTATAATCCAGCGTAAAACATTCTCGTCAAGCAGGAGGATACTTCTCGCGCCGATCCATGAGCCTATTAGTGCTCCGGCAATGGAAATCGGAATTAAAGGTTTATAGATATATCCTTCACGCAGGTATGTCCCCGTCGAAAAAACCATGCCTATTGAAGATGACATTTTATTTGTTCCAAGCGCAAAATGAGGCGGCAAGCCCGCCATGTAGTATGCCGGAAGAGAAATCAGCCCTCCCCCGCCGGCAATGGAATCAATAAACCCCGCCAGAAATACGAGCGGACAAACTATCAATAATTGTTGATAATACGGCAATTATTCTTCCTTTGTTGTCAGGGGGACGGTTCTCCTGACAAACTATGGTGAATTTTCATCATTTATTGTCAGGAGAACCGTCCCCTTGACAACATGCTTGTATATAGTCATCGATGCAATCGCCGATTCTGTCTAGAATCAATTCATCGACACTGTTCACAAGAGTGCCGTCGCGCACTCTTGTGTATTGCATTGGCATGAACTGGCTAAGAAGTGGAAGGGCAACCGGTTCGCTGAGATTCGACACAAGACGTTCTATCGCTTTTTTTACCGCAGGCTCAGGTAAATAATATCGCGCTCTGTCAGAAAACCCGTATGCGCGGTTGATCCATTGCTTTTGTTCATCTCCATGATAATGTTTGTTCCATTGATCGGGTTTTTCAAGCATGGCTTCTTCAAGCACCCCGGAAAATCTACTAAGCTTTACTCCACGTCCATGCAGGGCGATTTTTTCAATGTTTTCAAGAGCAAATAAAGCTTCACGCAATGCAAATGTTAAGGCAGGACCGACTTTAAGGATGATTATCCCGTCGCTTACAAGCTGCCGCATTGCCGCTCTTGGCTGGTAATCAGTAGAATGACCTTCAAATACAAATCTATCGTTCTTTATTGCAGAACACAAATCCTCTGCTTTTTTACTGTCATATTCGTATACATCATCTTCGCTAAACTCAACGCCGGGTTGAACCACCACAGCCACAACACGCTCCCATGCTTTCATAAGTCCCTTTTCATCAAAAGCCTTTTTAAACGCGGCTATGGTCGCAAGACAGTTTTCTTTGCTCGTTACTCCAAGCTCTTCATGCTCTTGTGCGCCCCCCGGTATCGGGACTTCGCTTCCTATTATATATACAGGGTTGGCAGCATCGGGAAATTTCTGTCGTCTCTTTTGAAGAGCTGCTTCTGCCGCAAGGCAAAGTCTTGCACCTCGCTCCGCTATTATTTCGTCCGCAAGTCGCTCGCCCGGATTGTCATCAGCGAGTCGCATGCTTGTATCAATGTGAATTTTAGTAAACCCTGCAAGTACATAATCACCAATCAACCTCCGCGCTTTTTCCATTGCTTCTGCTTCGCTAAGCTTAGTCCAAGTAAGCGGTCCCAGATGGTCGCCGCCCAAGATTAGTTCTGATTCACCGAAGCCCTCGCTCTTCGCAAGTGCTAGACACCACTCATAAAAATCCTTCGGCGTTTGTCCGGTATATCCGCCATCTTGATTGACCTGGTTTGCAGTAGATTCAATAAGCGCATAAAGACCATGTGCCTTACATCTGCGCATAACAGCACGCAGCACATACTCATTGGCACTGCAGTTTGAAAAAATCCCAATGTGCTGACCGGATTTATATGAGGTTATTATTTCTTGTATCGGGTGCATAATTTAGTTTCTCCACTGTTCTATTGTTTCTTGCGCAATCATCTCACCTGTCACTTAAAGTGCAATCCACGGGTCTAGACCCGTTGGTTTGTCGGGGTCTGCTCCTGTTTCTTTTGACTTGTAGTATGCTATCATTTGGCATAACACAATGAATAGTATGCCCTTTGCGATATGAGATAACGGCTTTGCAAAGCACGAAAAAATTACACCGTCGATGTCATTACAGCAATCGCCGGCAACACAATTATCACCATCATCACAAAACGCCACTACATATGCGCCTTTCGCTTTAGCGTCCTTCAGAAGATTAATTTCGAGTTCGCACTTTGTTCCGAGAGCTGCAATTACAAGTGTTTCTTTGTTTACCATTACCATCGGTCCGTGACGCACATCCAGCAAGTGATGGTAGCTTGAAGGCAATTGGCATACTTCCTTGAAAACAAGCGCGCCCTCTTCCGCTAATCCTTCAAGCTCCGCGTCAGCGAGTACTACGGCATGTGTCCACGGCAAGACTGCAAGCTCTTTCGCAAGAGTTTCCGCTTTTTCGATATATGCCGGACCTTCAGTTATCGTAAGTTGTAAGTCATTTAATGCCGCCGCGTTATCTGTCAGTTTAGCGAAAATATATGCAGCCATAAAATATGCATTTGTTACACACCGTGTTTGGCACACGCTTTCATCAAATGCCCACGGTGTTGATAATACTATGTCACTCTTTTCACCAAGCGGGGTATCGTCCGCACAAATGAAGGATGCAACCTCAACATCACAACCTTCCGCCTTTAATGCGTCAAGCGCTCTGATAAGCTCGCTTGTTCGTCCGGAGCGGGAAATAAATACAACACCTGCTCCGTCAATGCTTTTTTTATAACGCTTTGCATGTAGCAAAACATCCCCTGCCGCAAGAGCCATAGCCGGAACACCCATACTCATATTACATATCATCGCAAATGATTTCGCATTGCTGTAACTGGAGCCGCAACCAATAAACACAAAGCGGTCTCTACCTCTAAAATATGCTTCAATATCCGCCCGGTTTTCCTCAATGTAGTCAGCACTCTTCGCCAGTGCATTAAAGGTATCATGCATCTCTTTGTAAGTAATTGCCATTATCTTTTCTCCAATCTTTTTTGTAGATTCGGTATTCCTTCAGGGTTACTTTTTTCGAATGCGAGCAATAAGGCTCCGTACATTGGCTCGTATTTCGGTGACACCGGTTTGCCACCTAATGCTTCTATTCCTTCAAAGAAATACGGAAGTATCAAATCTCCGGTTTTGAAAAGTCCTCCGGAATATGAAACCATGTATGGGTTTTGTTGAAAATTCAGAGAGTTGCGAATTGCAAACACAAGATTGCACAACTCCTCTGCGGCTGTTATATAAAGATTTCTTGCACTAAGAGACCCGGCAAGAGCAGCATCTCTTACAACAAACTGCAAAGATGCGACTTTATCCCGGCTACCGGTATATTGGTCATGTACTATATCAATAATGTCGAAATCGTTTTCTATGTTCAACCTTTTGCGAAAAACCGAATAAAACTCATCCTCAGGTACTCTGCCGTCGGCTTGTTTCGAAAACAATTGTAACGCTTTACGCCCTATATCATAACACGAACCTTCATCACTGAAAAACTCGCTCCATCCGCCGCACCTCGCCGTAGCTCCCGCTTCATCCTTCCCGAATGCAATTGAGCCGGTTCCGGCAACAACATTAATCCCCGGCGTTAAGCCGAGCGAGCCTGCCCAGCCAACCTCAACATCGTTAGTTAAGCATAAAGGTATTTCGGAAAATGCACTCGTAAATGCCCGCAACAGTTCACGATCCCCTTCTTCGCTTTCACCAAAGCAAGGAAGTCCCATAGCAACACCTGCAATAACAGCATCATCTCCCAAGGGAAAACCGCTTACTATACTTTTAATATTCCGCACTACATGTTCTATCCCGTATTCTCTCCACGAAGAGCTGCTTGATTGTTCTGATAGCAGGATGGATGAATCAGCTGCCGCAATACAGACAGCTGTTTTTGTGCCGCCGCCGTCAATGCCTACGTAATAATTGATATAACGTCACCTCCATCTTCGGTTAGTAATTTGTGTTGTGCATTTTACAACCGGTTTAATTGAATTGTAGATTGCCACACCGACTGCGGGCGGTTTTTTAACCTCTGCGGAGGACTAAATATCTCGCAATGACGATGCTAAACAGACTGCCTGACTATCAATGTGGTTGGGTAAATGATTTTTACCGGCAGTCCGGAAAACCCGTCTATCCTGCGCAAAAGCATCTCTGCTGCTGCAGTTCCGATTTCCTCCATAGGAATCGATACCGTTGTTAGAGGCGGTGATGTGTAAGCGGAAAAATCCAGATTGTTAACACTTACTACAGCAACATCTTCAGGTGTAGATAAACCTAAAGCATTAACCGCACTCAACACTGCTATAGCCAGATTGTCCGATCCGGCAAATATTGCTGTCGGACGGTCTTTGCTTGCACATAACTCCAACACTAATTCCATGCAGCGGTTAGGCTCCCAGCCGCAATCCATAAAATACTCCGGAGGTGTCGGAAAACCCCGCAGAGACATAAGATCGGCATAAGCAACACTGCGATTGTGCATGTAACGTTCATCTCCGCCGACATATGCAATTCGTTTATGTCCTCTCTCCATCAGATGTTCGACAGCTTGTACACCGGTTGCATATTTATCGTGGATAATATTATCAATCCCCGTATAGTCAGTTTCCACGCCTACAATGTGTGGAACGGCACTCCTCAAGCGTTCCATGCTTTCAATATCGAGTGTGTCTTCAAAAAGTATCAACCCTGATAACAACTCTTTTTTGCAAACATCTTCTACAACATCAATTTCACCCGTGGTATACAGCGGAGCCATTGAGCATCCTGCGTCCTGTAAGCTGCTTCTGATAGCGGAAAGTATTGTCAGAAAAAACTCATCGGAAAACTTTTCCGCTGTGTAGCTGAGCATACAACCGATTCTTTTGTTGCCCTGTTCTCTCTTTATGTACCGGTAACCTAAACTGCCTGCAGCCTCGAGAACTTTTTGACGCGTTTCTTTCCTGACACAGAAGCTCTTATCTTCTGCAAGGATGCGTGACACAGAGGATAATGACACTCCCGACTTTTTTGAAACATCTCTCATAGTAGGCATTAATATATCTCCCGTATAGTGTAAGTTAGGTGATTGCGAGTAAGACTTCCCCCATTATTGCATAACATAACAGTAAAAACAAGAGTTTGTTTACTAAAATAATTACTTGTTTTCTTTTCGATTTATGAAATTTATGTAAAAAAAGTGTTGCTTTTTTGTTTTTTGCATGTATAATTGATGGTATTATAATAGTTTTAACGCACTGTTTACTAAACAATATATCTATTCGTCAGCATCGATTTATTTTTTCTTCCTTTTGTAAACATTACAACGGTGTTTAGTAATATCAACATAAAGAAATGGAGGCATTCTAATGAAAAAACGCATATTCTTCCTTGCACTTGCGTGTGCAATGCTCTTCAGCGTGATAGCGGCATGCGGAGAATCTGAAACCCCTGCAACACGCGACTTTGTACAACCACCTGCAGGCAACTGGGATACACCCTATGACACACCGGTCAGAATTCTGGCAGTTGCACCCGAAGGTTCAAACTGGTATTTCGCAGAAGGCGACAGCGTCAACAACAATCCGTGGACCAGACTATACAAGGATGTATTAAATATCGAAGTAGAGTTTGAATGGACCACTGTAGACGGGTATGCAGAGCGTCTGAACGCGGCAATTGTTGCCGGAAATCTTCCCGACGTATTTGCACTACCTTATTCTGATGTTGACCCTCGTCTGTTTGGTGAATTACAATCAGCAGGCTTGCTCCTCGACCTTACCGACGCATTGGCACAGTACGCATCACCGCGCATAAGAAACCACCAGGTTGTTGATCCGTTGACCATTCAAGGTTACACGGTTAACGGCAGAATCTACGGCATCCCCAGATACTACTACGGTCAAATAGACCAGCCCTGGCATATGTGGGTACGTAAAGATTGGTATGAAGCAGAAGGTTCGCCGGAAATCAAAACGGTTGCAGACCTTGAGAACCTCGCAAAAGCGTTTATGGCAAACCATGGCGCTGCTTATGGTATAGCAGTAGACGAAAACCTGCAGTGGCTCTTCAGAACTGCCCCAATGTTTGATGCTTATGTCGGCAACATACATAACAATGAGTACTTCTGGCGCGATGACGGCACCGGAAGACTGAAACCGGGTATTGCTTTCCCCGAATTCCAAACAGCACTGGAAAACTGGGCACGTTGGTACGCTGATGGCCTTATAAGTCCCGAATTTATGCTAATGGAAGAATGGGGACGCGGTAAAGAGGATCTCCTTAGCGGACGAGTTGGTATCCAATGCTGGTGGCAATGGTGGGGTTGGTATTCCGGTCCCGATATAGTCGCACAACAAAATGAAGACGCATACTTCATCCCGCTCAACCTCCCGCACACGTCAGGCAGCAGACCTGCAAACGGGCAGGTATTCTATCCTAACATAGGCGTTATTGTCGCAAGTGCGGAGTTTAATAATCCCGCCGCGCTAATGAAGGTTATCAGCCTGCTTGATCATATGATGTTCAGCCCGGATACCCCGATGACAATGGATGACCTTGCCGAGTACATCGAAGAAGGCCGCGAGCATGCAATGACCGCAGCATTCCAGGTAATAGACCCACAAGCAGATATGATTCAATATAAGCATGTCCTGCATGCACTGGAAACGGGAGACACAAGCGAACTGTTTACAGCAGGCATGATGTTTAAGTACAACGACTCACGGGCATGGATTGATAATAAAGAACCGCACGGACTCGGCGCATTCCTGCAAATGGGCTTTAACGGAAGCGCTTATGCAAGAAGCCAGCATCTGTTTGATAACAACTGGATTATGAGAACAGCTATGTGGGGACCTCCACCTGCTGAGTTTGCGCAAGCCGGCAGCACAGGTGATATAATTATGGAAGAAGTTATGCAAATAATAATGGGTAACAAACCTGCAAGCGATTGGCCGTCAATTCTGGAACAATGGTATGCACAAGGCGGGCAGATTAAAGAAGATGCAGTAAATCAACACTTCAGATAAGTAACTACCATCCGTTTACACCTTACAAAGAGCAGTTGCACTGTGCATATATCAGTGCAACTGCTCAAATTTATTTGAGTAGAAACCGCATAATATATAATGTATAATAATCGATATGCAAACAAAATGACAAGGTGGTGTGTTTATGGGATCGGGAGTCGATTTAAAAGGAACACCTGCGTCTCCGGGTGTACGCATAAAAAAAGAACGGTATTTCAGCGGCGGCGGCAGGATAATAAGACGTTTCGGCAGGGAGTGGCCATTACACATACTGATAGTACCCGCATTTATTGTTACCGCGATTTTTTCCTACGGCCCTATGTACGGGCTGATTATGGCGTTTCAAGACTTTAGCCCCGTTAGAGGATTCAGCGGCTCTCCGTGGGTTGGCCTGGAAAATTTCAGATGGCTCTTCGATCAGCCGCAATTTACCCGGACTATCTACAACACCCTCTTTATATCTATAGCAAAAATCGTCATTGGTACCCTGGCGGCAATTTCGTTTTCCATATTGCTAAATGAGATACGGATTTCTTTTTTCAAACGTTTTTTCCAAACTGTTGTTTATATACCGAACTTTATTTCCTGGATAATAATGGCAGGTGTTTTGAGTACAATTCTTGCTTCGGACGGACTTGTAAATGCTTTTTTAGGGATTTTCGGGATTGAGAGAGTTCCGTTTTTATCAGACCCGAGCATTTTTCCATGGACTATGATATGGACGGATGTGTGGAAAACCTTCGGCTTCGGCACTGTCGTATATCTGGCGACAATCACCTCTATAGACCCGGAAATATATGAATCGGCTGTTGTTGATGGTGCGGGTAAGCTTAGACAAATATTCTTTATTACTATTCCTATGATGGGTCCAATCATTGTTCTTATGGCAACACTTGCTCTCGGGAATGTACTCAACGCCGGATTTGACCAGATTTATAATCTATACTCTCCGGTTGTTTACTCCACAGGAGATGTTATTGATACATATCTCTTCAGACTGGGTTTCCAGAACGCAAGATTCTCACTTGCAGGTGCTGTTGGATTAATGAGATCGGTAGTGTCAATGATATTGATGTCACTTTCATTATTCTTTGCATATAAAGTGGCAAACTACAAAATATTTTGAGGGGAGGACTGAGAGATGCACTTCAGATCAAGAGGCGAGAAAGTTTTTAATGTAATCAACTATATATTTATTACTGCGGTTTGTCTGCTTTGCGCTTTGCCGATTATTCATATACTTGCGATATCTTTTAGTACTTCTCATTATGTTTCTGCCAATCAGGTGGGTCTTTGGCCTATGGGTTTCACCACGGAATCATATGAATTTGCCTTCCGGAGCGGTAGGTTTATGCAAGCCTTCATGGTTTCTGTCCAAAGAGTCGTCCTCGGTGTCGGTATCAATATGATATTAATGATATTGACTGCGTACCCGCTGGCAAAATCCACCAGTGAATTCAGTGCGAGAAACTACTATATGGCTTTTTTTGCAATAACTATGATTTTCGGCGGAGGACTCATACCTTTTTATGTTTTAATTTATAACCTGAATATGCTCGATACAATTTGGTCACTTGTTATTCCCGGTGGACTGCCTGTTTTCTCTATGCTTATTTTGATGAATTTTATCAGGGGATTACCTAAGGAGCTTGAGGAAGCGGCTATGATCGACGGTGCAGGGTATTTTACTATTTTAATCAGAATTTTACTGCCTGTACTAAAGCCGGCACTGGCGACCATTGCGCTGTTTTCTTTTGTAAATCACTGGAACGAATGGCTTTTAGGAAGGCTCTTTATGAATTCTCCCGCAAACTATCCGTTACAAACCTATTTACAAACACTGCTCAGCAACTTCAGAGAGCTTATGCGGCAGATGGGTCCTGACTATATGCAGCTCGTGGCGCGGATGAATGAGCGTTCGGGACGCGCCGCACAGCTTTTCCTGGGTATGTTGCCGATATTGGTTATTTACCCGTTTCTGCAGAAGTATTTTACAAGAGGCCTGGTCATCGGCAGTGTGAAAGGATGATATCTGTGAGTGGCGGGATGCTGTTAAGTGAGTATAATCCTGTATCAATGCAGTGTACTCAAACACATGAAGTAATAAAACCAAAGTTCCCGGTATTTGATTCTCATACACATATCGGTGCGTTGCTGATGGACGATCCGCCCGGAGAGCCGGTTGATATCGGAGCAATGGTCGAATGTCTGAAAGAATCCGGCGTGACAGGCGTAATCGAATTAAAAATGTTTTGGGGAGAGCCTCTGAAGCGGCATATAGAATCATTAGAAGGATATAGGGATTTTATCCATACATTCGCTACATTGGATGTAAAACGCCTCGAGGAATCCGGCTTTGCAGGATATGTTGACGAGACTTTAAAACGTTATTCAGAACTGGGTATCCGCGGTTTGAAGTTTTGGAAAAACATAGGGTGTGTGTTAAAGGATTCAAGCGGCAATTATATCCGTCCCGATGATGACAGGTTACGTCCGGTATGGGAAGTAGCGGCGAAATATGGTTTGTTTATTTTATTTCATATTGCAGACCCGAAATCATTTTTTACACCGATTGATAAACACAATGAGTTTTATGAAGCTCTTTGCGAGAATCCCGACTGGTCTTTTTATGACAAGGGTAGTGAAGGGCGTTACACTTTTGAACAATTAATGCAGCAGCAAGATAATCTTCTGACAACGAATCCGGATACCACATTTATAATACCGCATATGGGATCTTGTACCGAGGATCTTGCGTGGGTAGGTAGTCAACTGGACAAGCACTCCAACATGTACATTGACACTTCGGCACGCATCAATTTGCTGGGACGCCAACCCTATACAGCAAGGGAGTTTTTCTTGAAGTACAGCGACAGGATTCTGTTTGGAACAGATTATGGCTTTGGTGTAGGAGGTGATGAAACGAGGGGATTCTATGAGGATCATTATCGTTTTTTCGAGACCTTTGATGAATATTTCAGACCCGTCAAAAGTTGGGGGTGGGGACAAGGACGTTGGAATATCTATGGGTTGGGATTGCCTGACGACATACTTAAGAAGCTGTATTATCAAAACGCATCTGATTTGTTCGGATTTTTATGAGAGTTGCCGGTTAACCGTGAAAGGACAAGTGGCTTTAAATGGCAAGATTTTAAAATTCATATTCTCTTTCATGGTATTATCATTGTGTGGTATGATAGACAAATAGTAGTCCTATAGATGGAACAGGTTAACTAAAGGACAGGAAGTACGAAAGGAAATACACTAATGGGAAAGAAATTTACTTTTATCGGAGCGGGTTCATTGGGCTTCACTTTGGCACTGGCAAGGGACATTCTCAGCTATGATTCCTTTAAGGATTGCCAAATCCACTTGATGGACATCCATGAGGGGCGGCTGGGTTATGCAGAAAAGGCGATCGCAAGGCTGATTGCTGCAGGAAATTATCCTGCAACAGTACATTCTACAACTGATCGCAAAAAGGCACTGGAAGGTGCAGACGGTGTCCTCATCACCATTTTACAAGGGGGTGTGGATGTATGGCGGCACGATATCGAAATTCCGAAAGCATACGGAATAGACATCAATGTCGGCGATACCCGAGGACCTTCGGGTGTAATGCGTTTTCTGCGCACAGCTCCTGTTATGCTGGATATTATTCGTGATGTTGAAGTTTTATGCCCGAATGCGGTTGTTCTCAACTACACAAATCCCATGGCAATGCTATGCGGTTATCTTCAAAGGCTCAGCAAAGTCAATCTGACAGGCTTATGCCATAGTGTTCAAGGCACTGCCAACATGCTTGCGGATTGGATCGGAGCAAAACATAACGAGATTGAGTTCACTTGTGCCGGAATAAATCATACAGCGTTTTATCTTGACTATAAATGGAACGGCAAAGACGCATACCCGCTGATTTTGGATAAAGTCAAAAACGACCCGGAGGTCGCAAATCACGAACAGGTCCGCAACGAGATGTACTTACAATTCGGGTACTATCCGACCGAATCATCCGGTCACAACTCCGAATACCTGCCCTGGTTCAGAAAACGCCCGGATCTGATTGAGAAATACTGCACACACGGAACAGGCTGGAATCCCGGTGTACACGCATATATCTTAAATGAATATTTAAACGCGGAGGCAACATGGGAGTCTAGATTTGTTGAGTATATCGAAAAAGAAGAAATAGATTTGGAACGAGGCGAAGAGTACGCCGCAAATATCTTCAACGCATTGTTCGGCGATGGCAAACCATTTGTGTTTAACGGAAATCTTTTAAACCATGGTATTATCACAAATATGCAGCCAATGGCATGTGTGGAAGTCCCTGTTCTTGCCTCTCCAAACGGACTGCAACCGATTCATGTAGGAAAGCTGCCGGACAACCTTGCAATTCTTGTAGATTTATCCGCAAGAATTGAGGAGATGGCTGTAAATGCCGCTATTGAGGGCGACCCGTGGAAGGTCTTCCAGGCAAATCTGTTCGACCCACTAACTGCAAGCGTATTATCAATGGCGGAAATCAGGGAAATGACACAAAAAATGCTGGATAAAAACGAAGCGTTTCTGGGATATTTTAAGTCACTTAAAATATAGTTGCTTTACAACATGTTATTACATAGAATAAGACAAAGCTGACTATCCGGTTTTGTCTTATTTTAAACCAATCCGTCATTCTGCGCGTTAGTCGCAGAATCCATGTCGTCATTATGAAATATGTCCGGGAGAACACCTTCACACAGCAATAGATTCTGCGACTAACGCGCAGAATGACAGGGTCGGGAATATCCCACTGTACAAAAACTTTCAATTTTCAATTTTCAACTTTCAATTTTTTGATAAGGATGTTCACCAGTATGATTAGAATCCTCAAATACCTTACACCCAAAGAGTGGCTTATGGCTGTACTGAGTTTGGGTTTTATTGTTATTCAGGTTTGGCTGGATTTGAAGTCTCCCGATTATATGGCGGAGATAACTACGCTTGTTCAAACGCCCGGCAGTGCAATGCGAGATATTTGGGTTGCCGGTGGTATGATGCTTCTTTGTACGCTTGGAAGCTTGTTTGCAGCCATCATCGTAGGATTTTTCGCTGCCATAATCGGCTCAGAGCTTTCAAGGCGGCTTCGCAGCCTGCTTTTCAGAAGAGTAGATTCATTCTCTATGGAGGAAATCAACCGTTTTACAACCGACAGCTTGATTACCCGCTCCACCAACGACATAACACAGATTCAAATGGTCGTTGCAATGGGGCTTCAACTTATAATAAAGGCACCTATCACCGCAGCCTGGGCTATAACAAAGATAGCGGGAAAAGGTTTTGAATGGACAATGGCAACGGGCATTGCAGTTCTCACTTTACTTGTAATGATAACACTTCTTATGATATTCGTTTTGCCAAAGTTTAGGAAAATGCAATCACTTATTGATAACATGAATCGTGTTACACGCGAAAACTTAACGGGGCTGCGTGTTGTCAGGGCATATAATGCAGAGGATTATCAGGAAGCAAAATATGAAGAGGCTAATGACGAGCTTACGAGCACCCAGTTGTACACAAGCCGTGCAATGGCATTTTTAATGCCCGTTATAACAATGGTAATGAGCGGCGTGTCACTGTCGGTTTTTTGGATAGGCGCATACTTGATAAACTCTGCACAGGCTGTAGACAGACTTCCGATTTTTTCTAATATGATGGTGTTTTCCATATATGCAATGCAGGTCATCATGTCGTTTATGATGCTGATGATGATTTTTATTATGCTCCCGCGTGCAACGGTTTCAGCCAACAGGATTAGCGAAGTGTTAGATACAAAGCCGACAATTCATGACGGTGACAAGCTTGACGGTCTTCCCGGACTGTGCGGTGAGGTTACGTTTAGTAATGTCGGGTTTAAGTACCCCGATGCTTCGGAATCGGTATTGAAGGATGTGAGTTTTACTGTCCGTCAGGGTGAAACTATCGCTTTTATAGGTTCAACAGGCAGTGGTAAATCAACGCTTATTAATCTTGTGCCACGTTTCTTCGACGCAACCGAAGGCGAGATTTTGATTGATGGTGTCAACATCCGTGAGTATAAGCTTGAGGTTCTGCACAACAAAATCGGCTATGTACCGCAAAAAGCGGTTATGTTTAAGGGTACCGTGTTTTCAAACGTAGCATATGGGGATAACGGAAAAGGTGAGTTTACGGAAGCCGATGTTGAAAATGCGATATCTATTGCGCAGGGCGCAGACATTATTGAGAGCATGGAAGGGAGGCTCGAAGGCGAGATTGCACAAGGCGGTACAAATATATCGGGCGGGCAGAAACAACGCCTTTCAATCGCACGTGCAGTGTGCCGCAAACCGGAGATTTATATTTTTGACGATTCCTTTTCCGCTTTGGACTACAAAACCGACAGGCTTTTGCGTAACATGTTGAAAAAAGAAACCGCAGGTGTTACAAGCATGATTGTCGCACAGCGTATCGGGACTATAATGGATGCAGACCAAATCATTGTTCTTGACAAAGGCAGGGTCGTCGGGAGCGGATGTCACAAGGATTTGCTTCAAAACTGCGAGGTATACAAGCAGATTGCGGTAAGCCAGCTAAGTGAGGAGGAACTTGTATCATGAGCGGAAGACAAAATGACAGGGGACCGCGGGTGCGTATGGGGCATATGGGAGTTGCCGAAAAGGCAAAAGATTTTAAGGGTACATGGGTTAATTTAATCAATTATTGCAGAAAGTATATCCCTGTAATAGTATTTTCGCTAATTATTGCAGCCGCAGGTACGGTTCTTACTATAATCGGACCCGATCAAATCGGTAAGATGACCAACGAAATCCAAAAAGTCATTGCACCGCTCATGGCTGCGGGGCAGATGGTGAATGTAGATTTAAGCGAAGTCGGACGTATCGGGATGCTGCTTGTTATTTTATATGGAGCCTCTGCAGTTTTGAACTTCGTTCAAGGTTATATAATGGCGACCATCACACAAAAAATCGGTCGTAATATGCGTACGGGAATATCACAAAAAATCAATAAGCTCCCTCTTAAATACTTTGACAAAGTGAGCTTTGGAGATATCCTCAGCCGCGTTACAAATGATGTTGATACAATCGGACAGACCATGAACCAAAGCATTGGTGCACTTGTCACATCGATAACAATGTTCTTCGGATCTGCAGTTATGATGTTCTACAACAATTGGCTGATGGCTTTGACCGCTATAGGTGCAAGTATACTCGGTTTTGTGCTTATGATACTTATAATGGGTAAATCACAAAAGTTTTTTATGCGTCAGCAAAAGGATTTGGGTGCCGTCAATGGTCATGTTGAGGAAGTTTATTCCGGACATAATGTAGTCCGGGTTTATAACGGGGAAAAAGAGGCGGGAAGGTTCTTTGATGAGGTTAATAACCGCCTTTATGACAGCGGCTGGAAGAGCCAGTTTATTTCAGGGCTGATGATGCCGATTATGATGTTTATCGGCAATCTCGGATATGTCGCAGTGTGTGTGGTCGGTGCGGCTCTTGCAATGAACGGAACTATTCAATTCGGTGTTATAGCGGCATTTATGATATATATCCGTTTGTTTACACAACCTCTTTCTCAGCTTGCACAGGCATTCCAAAATTTACAACGCACTGCTGCTGCGGGAGAGCGTGTTTTTGAGTTTTTCAACGAAGAAGAGATGGAGGATGAGAGCGGCAAAACAAAAGAACTTGCCGATATCAAGGGTGAGATTGAGTTTCGTAATGTACGCTTCGGCTATGACCCCGAAAAGACTATAATCCATGATTTCTCTTCAAAGTTTGAAGCAGGAACAAAAATCGCAATTGTCGGACCTACGGGCGCGGGTAAAACGACTATTGTAAATCTCTTAATGCGCTTTTATGAATTAGATAGCGGAGATATCTTGATTGACGGCATACCGTCAACGGGAGTTCGCAGAGATAACGTTCAAGAGCAGTTCGGCATGGTGCTTCAGGACACATGGCTGTTTGAAGGAACAATCAAAGAAAACATAATTTATTGTAAAAAAGGTGTAACAGATGAACAAGTCGTTGAAACATGCAAAGCTGTAGGGCTGGATCATTTCATAAGCACATTACCGAAAGGATATGACACTGTTCTAAACGACAAAACCACCCTCTCACAAGGGCAGAAGCAGCTTGTAACAATAGCTCGCGCAATGATCCAAAACGCGCCAATGACAATCCTCGACGAGGCAACCAGCTCTGTCGACACAAGAACCGAGCACCTCGTCCAGGAGGCCATGAGCAATCTGACAAAAGGCAGAACATCATTCGTAATAGCACATAGGCTGTCGACGATTAAGAATGCGGATATAATTCTGGTGCTGAATAAGGGTGACATAGTGGAGAGCGGAACACATAAGGAACTGCTGGAAAAAGGCGGCTTTTATGCCGAGCTGTATAATAGCCAGTTTGAGAACGCTTCGTAAGATTCTACCCTATTTCTTCATCTTGGTGCAAGTCACCAAATAGGACAGAAATATAGTCTCGACCTCCGTATAGAACTCGGATTATGTATATATCGCTTACATCGATGCGATAGAAAACAAGGTAGTTCTTACAAACCAAATAACGATAGTTGGAATTTACATCTACTATCGATGACAGTAAAGCTCCCATTTCGGGAAATTGCCTTAATCCTCGTATTCGTTTTACAATATATGCAACCATGCGTGCAGCGGCGGTAGGATTGTCAAATTCCACGCTAATATATTCTTTTATTTTTGCAAGGTCGTTTCTCGACTCTGTAGAATAATGTAATCTATGCATTTGTAATTCCTAAATCTACCTCTACTTCATCCGGCGATAGCCAGCCCAGCTCCAGTCCGCTGCGTTCACCTTTTGCAAGCTCGGACATAAGCTTGATGATGGACTGTGTTTCTTCGTATTCACGCATATCGATTATTGCATACTTGCCGCGTCCGTTTTTTGTTAAAAAAACGGGTTGTCCAACTTCAATATCACGCAAGACTTCCGAATAGTTGCGCAAATCGGAAACAGGTTTTATATTTGGCATAATCTCATCTCCTTTAGCAAACATTATAGCCTTATTTGACGTAATATACAACATTAATTTTTACATCAACAGCAAGAAACAAATCGCTAAAAGGGTGCCTCAGAAACTATTTCAAAACACAAGACATTGGGACGGTTTATCTGTCTTTATGAACCGTCCGCTTGACAATTTTCCTATTTCACCGCGCTGTCAACCATACCCTTAATAAAATACTTCTGCAAGAACAGGAACAGAACCACAAGCGGTAGGACGCCGAGGACTGCTGAAGCGGCGGCGGCGCCTATGTTGGAGTTTACTTGCGCGAAGAATCTTGAGACAGCCAAGGTTACGGAAGAGATTTGTGGTGACTGCAGGAAATAGAGTGAAAACTGGTAGTCATTCCAAGCGGTTACTCCCGTTAAAATAACGACAGTTACAATGACAGGCCGGAGCTGCGGGAAGATTATACTGAAGAAGGTTCTGAGCAGACCGCACCCGTCAATTGCCGCTGCTTCATCAAGTGCGGGTGTCAGTGACCTGATAAAGCTTGTGAAGATGAATATTGCCAGCGGCAACTGATATGTCAACTGCAACAGTATAACGCCGTGATATGTGGACATTGCATCAAAAAACAACATCGTGCGATAAAGCGGTACAATTATACTGAGCGGTGGTATCATCATAACGCCCATTATCAGGATACGGACAAATTTATTAAGACTTGATATACGGCGTGCAAGCGGATAAGCAGCCATTGCACCTATAATTACTATGAGGGTAACTGTGAACATAGTTACTATAAAACTGTCTTGAATGCCTTGTATTATTCTGCCGCTGTTAATCGCTGTTTCAAAGCTCCCGAGATAGAGATAACCCGGCATAACCCATCGTGACGATGCATCATGCGGATGCTTAAGTGCCACGGTAAGCAGAATATAGAAAGGTGTCAGGTACACGAACAATATAGGAAGTGAAACCAGATAACGCCACCATGATTTCTTCCTCACAATACCACCTCCATCTTGTCAAGGAGCTTAATTACTACAATACTTACAATCAAAATAAACGCGAACGTAACTACGCCTATGGCGGCAGAATATCCCGCCTGTTCGATATTAAAATATTGATAAGTAAGGAAGGTGACAAGTGAGTGTGTACCGCTTGACGGAGCAGCAGGGCTGAGTGCTCTGATAATGTCAAACAGTTTTAGTCCGCCGATGAGGTTAATGACCACCGAGGCACTTAGAGCCGGTGCCAGCAAAGGAAGTGTAATATGCCAAAATGTGTTCCATGGTCCGATACCGTCCACAGAAGCGGCTTCTTTATACATATTGGGGATGTTTTGCAGACCCGCGAGATAAATTACCATAGATACGCCCATATACTGCAGTGAGTTTACGAGAAGTATTACTGTGACCGCGCGATTTGGTACACCAACCCAATCCAGTCTGTCCATCCCGAATAGCCCGACGAGGTCGTTAAGCGCTCCACCTCGAAATTGAACTATGAAAAATATTATATATCCCATAATCAAAGGTGCAATCATAATAGGCAGATAGGATATTGTGCGGACAAGCCCGCGTGCTTTGAATTTACTGTCAAGAAATAATGCCATGGATAATCCGATGATTTGTTGAATGATTGTGCTGCCGAATCCGTAAATGATAGTATTTCTAAAAACATTATGAAACCATTGGTCACTTACCATATTTATATAATTTGTTAACCCTATATAGTTGTAAGTTGGTAAAAACCCATTCCAGTTTGTAAATGATATTCTTATTCCATCAATAAAAGGGTAGACTACAAACACACCGAAAAGAATCAGAACCGGTATATAAAATAAATTAATACGCTTCCTGCTTCTCAAAACATCACCCCCGCTGTTTTGTTTAGAAAAGCGGGCGGAAAGTACCGCCCGCTGTTTTGTTAATTGCTCTGATGATATCGATTAGTTGATTCCTCTTGCTTCAAACCAATCAGCCAGTCTGCTGTCATAACTCTGTTGCATGTGGTCTATAACCGCCTGTCTTGTCATTGTGCCGTTGAAAAGCCCGAGACTTGTGTTACAGAGGTCTTCCCACATACCGCCCGGGAGATATACGCGGTCAAAGTACGGGAATGTTCTGATGTTTGACCATCTGTTAAAATCTTGTGTAAGGAAGCCTAAGTCAACTTCAACTCCGTTAAATCCTGCGACATTACCACGAGCTTGCGCAATCTTGGCAACATTTTCCGGACGTGCGATGAACTCGAGAAATAGAAGGGCTTCTGCTTCGTGAGGGGTGTCTTTCCATATACCAAATGTGACACTCTCGCCTGCAATGAGACTGGGTGTATCGCCCGCAAAATACGCCGGAAGCGGCATCATACCGATGTTGGCAGGACCATTGCCCGCTGCATCCATTGCGGCGTGGTTGCCGGTGAATGAAAACGCGACTTCGCCTTGTCCAAGCATTCTTGTTAATGTGTCATAATCTGCCGTGGTTACGTCCTCATTAAAGAATCCGCGGTCAATCCAATCCGTTAACATATCTACGAATCTACCATAATGATTCCAGTCGAATGTACCGTCAAGCAGTGCGTCTCTGTGGTTATCGCCGTCATATGTTATAAGGAGTGACGGAGGAATCCAGTCGGCTGCCTGGCCGAGCATCCAGTCATCAGCTCCGCCGATAAAAATCGGAATATAACCCGCAGCAAGGATTAGTTCACATGCATCCGCAAAGTCATCCCAAGTTCTAATGTCTCCGGGGTCAACTCCGACCTCGTTGAGAATGTCACGGTTGAATACGAGACCCGCGATGTCTATATCAACGGGTAGAACCATGAGGTTGCCTTGATGGTCTGTTACTATACTTTCAATTTGTGAAGATACTCTGCTTACCCATGGTTGGTCATTGAGAGGACGCAGGAATGTTCCGTAACGAATGACCGCCCAGCCGTGTGTTGTGAAAAGGTCGGGCATATCGCCTGTTGCCATTCTTGTTCTCATAAGGTCTTCATAACCTGATGGGTTGTCGAAATCGACAGCAATACCGGTTTCTTCTGTAAACGCTGCGATTACTTCCCTGATTGCATCGTTGCCTGCACCGGGAATGTTTGACCTGATTTCAAGTGTTACAGGTGCGGTTGTCTCTTCCGATTCTGAACACGCAGCCAGAGCAAACAGCAGAACAATGGCGAGAATTGCAACTAAAATCTTTTTCATAAAATCCTCCATTTCTAATTTTGTTGTTTCTTTTATGGAAACCAGTTCCTTAATTTTAACATTAAAACGAAAATTTCCCATTGTATATTGTGTTATTCGTTTGATATAATGTGTCATATGTATTCTCTGTAATCATCCGCCAATTGCAATATGTAACAATTGTGTTTGATATAATGTGACATTGGTAGGCGCATAATATTGAAAAGGAGTAGTACGGTGCATGAATATATAAATGAAATTTTTATTGAAAACAAAGAACTAAAGGACATAAACCCACGAGCATGCGGTGATGCAAAATGTATGCCGGGTCATTACTGGCCGGAGTCAGGTATGCCTAAAGGTTCACGGCCGTATTATATGCTGCATTACATAGTATCCGGACGCGGTCTTTACTATACGCCTGATGCTACATACGAATTGAAGGCAGGCCAGATTTTTGTTGTGATGCCAAATGAACTAATAGCGTATGAGGCAGATGAAAAAGATCCATGGAGATATTGCTGGGTAAACTTTGAATCAATGCTTGACCTGTCAGATGTTTTTTCGCAGTATGTTATAACCGTTCCGGAATGTGCTCATATATTTAACGCCTTCAGGGATTGCAAAGATATTGCGCGAGGTACCGAGTGGTATATCTGCGGCAAGATTTTTGAACTTATTTCTTTACTGGACAAACACAGAAGCCCGGATAATAATCAAATTCACAGATATGTGAGAATAGCAAAAAACTACATTGATGTTTATTACACCGACCCGGATTTGCGGGTCAGTAATATGTCTGAAAAACTAAATCTCGACAGGTCTTACTTCAGCAAGATATTCAGCAAACATATCGGAAAATCACCACAGCAATACATTGTGGAGTTAAGACTTGACAGAGCCGCTGATATAATGGTTAATCAAGGATTAACACCCGGAGAGGCTGCTCAACATGTCGGATATGGTGATATTTTCAATTTCTCAAGAATGTTTAAACGCCGTTTCGGTGTCTCCCCGAGCTCCTATGCGGTAAAGAAATAATCTTATCGATAAGTCGGTGACGGTTCGTAGTACTCGAATATTACCGTGTCGTTTTCTCTTTCGCATTCCGCTATATCCGCTGTTGGCAGTACTGTCCAGATTGCTTTCATTGGTTTCATGCTATGGCAGAGTTTTACAGTTAAGGGGCGGCGGGTGTTGCTAAATGCAATGAAATGCGGACGGGACATAAAGTTTGTCAGCAGATTTCCGAGTAAAATAGACTTGATTTTTGATATTCCGTCAAACTTCCCGGGCGGACAGCTTAATTGACCTCGCAATACATCGGGCGCATTTTTGCGAAACCATGCTCCGATACGAGGGTCAAAGCTTTCTATGCACCAGTATTTTCCTTGCTCACGCAGTATTTTTAATGTTTCTTCGCAAAGCTTTGTGTTCATCGGCCCTGCGGATTTTAGTTCTACAATAACAGGAGTGTCATCCAATACTTCCAAAACATCTGTAAAAAGCGGGATTTTTTCATCCGAATCAAGTAGCTTAAGTTCAGATAGTTCCTTTAGTGTTTTGCTGTTTACCCTTGCGTCAACTCCACACACACGTTCAAGGTCATCATCATGGAATACAACAACCTGATTATCTTTTGATAATTGGACATCAAGTTCAACGCCATAACCGCCTTGCCTCGCTGCCGCGAACGCCGGCAATGAGTTTTCCGGTATTTTTTGGTCTTCGGAATGTAACCCTCTGTGAGCGCAGTTCAATCCGAAAAATATCTTCGATGTTTTCTTTGCTTCCGGCGACATTTTTCCCGGGGCAATGCAAAAAACAAGAGCGGTCAGCAAAAAAATACCTATACCAATAATTATCCAAACAAATACCATAGTTTACTCCTCAATTTTTCCGAAAGATAATATACCACGATTTATTCTTGAATGCAAATTTGCTATTGCTTACTGTGCCAATATCCTATATAATCTGACGTGGAATTCATTAATGTTCCCAAAATTGAATTGACAGAGTAGAAATCATGCGTTAAGTGCCGGTGGATGGGAGGTCGCCGCCGGACGAAGGGTAAGTACAAGGTATGTACAAGCCTGCGGTTTGATTTCGCATCCGCTGCCATAAAAGAAAACCCTCTTTTGTGGTAAAGCACAAAGGAGGATTTATTTTTCATGAAGCAAACAAGTTCAAGCAAAATCGCTGCTGTCTTTCGTACTCGGATTTCCGTGCGCATACTTAGCCAAATTGCAGTTCTCATTGCACTAACTTATGTCCTTGAGCGTTTAATCCCAATAATCAACTTACCTGATTTGCGAATAACCCTGTCTTTTATTCCTATGATGATTTGCGGTATGCTTTTCGGTCCTGTATGGGGTGCAGCGGCATATGGAATCGCTGATATAATCGGTTGGCCGATTATGGGGCAGCCGCCTATCCCGCTCATCCTCACCGCCCGTATTGTAAACGGATTTCTTTTCGGTTTTATTTTACATCGCGAAAATATAAAGATGTGGCCTCATGCCATTCTTTCGGCATTATTAGTACAAATCATATGCGGCATGTGGTTGACTACGATGGGATTATCTCAGCTTCGCGGAGTTCCATATCAAGTGTTGTTATGGATGAGACTTCCGCAATTCGGCATTTTGATTGCATTGCAAATCATTGTCTTCCCGGTGCTTCTGAAGCTACGGTATGCATTAATAAAAGCAGGTCATGTCACAGTTAAGAATAACACAGCTTATAAAAGTGAATAGCAAATAAATGCAGCAGTTTTTTACTGCAGAGGGTTTTTTCTGCACAATCAGAGTTTTTGACAAAGCAGCAAAACTACACCTCATTGCTGTAGCGGCGTCGCTTTCTTCTGTAGCGGCCTGTGAAGTCGTTTGCGACAACACTAATACTTCCGTCAACTTCGAGTACGGCAAGATTTACATTATCGAGTGAATCTATGCCGTGCTCTCTTGTTGCTTCTTCAAGCTCTTCAACGCTGACTTTTGCTTTTTTCATGTTATCCGGAAGCTGCTTGCCGTCATATATGAGCATTATCGGATGTCCCTGCACCCATTCGGAAACTTTGGGAATTTTATAGATAACATTTTTAATAAGGAAGTTTACTATAAAAAGCGTAACCGCTGATGTTATGCCGCCCCAAAAAGAGAAGTCCGCCGCTATCATTGAATTTTGTACTGCATTGCTTATCAGGAGTATAAAGACAATGTCAAATACGGAAAGTTGTGAGAACTCTTTCTTCCCAAACAGGCGTATGGCGACAATAAGGAATACGTACACGGCAGCGGATGTGCCTGCTACAATTAGGTATGGTAATATAGCTTCCATGATTATACCCCTCTTTTATGTAGTTACAGTTAGTATCAGGTTTTTTTCAGCTGTGCCAAAAAGTCCTCTGCACGCTTAATCAGCTCGTCTTTGAGGCCTTGCGGCTCCATAACCTCGCATAAATCGCCGAATTGGAACAGCCAGCCGTAGAATATCGGTGATAATGCAACGCGGACTCTTATCAGGAAATGTTCATCTCCGTCAGGTATCATTATAACGTCTTTTCCGAAACGGTCAATAACCCCTCCAATCAATTTGTTGTTTATTTTGAGTTTTATGTCTGTTTCTTCACCTCCGAACATGCCAAAGACTTTTTTTGAATATTCTGCCAGTTTAAAATCCGTTAACTCGGTAGTGCGGGGTTCTGTAAGTTTTTTAACACTGCTCATTCTGTCGACTCTGAAATGTGTGAGTTTTTCACGCTTGTCGGAATACGCTATTAGATAATAATTCTCTTCACTCCATGTAAGAGCAACGGGGCTGACTATGTACAGCTCCCCTTCCCTGCGGAATACCTGCTTTTTTTGGATGTCATAATTAAAATATTTGAAACTGATTTTTTTATCTTCCGAGATAGCCTCATGCAGTGTGTCCACGCTGTAGTATATGCTTTCGTTCATGCTCTTTACACGGTTTTGGACGTAAACCTGACGGCGGAGCTTACCGGCGTCGTGTTTGCTCATAAGCTGTTCCAGTTTCTTTATAAGCCCGATTGTTTTCCTTTCAGTAATAAATTTTGAGGATTGAACGGCATCTGCGAGAAGCTTTAGTTCAGGTAGTTCAAACTCTCGTGAAGCAACATAGTAACCATAAGTTTTTGTTTTTTCGAGTACAATATCAAGACCGAACTGCCTGAGCGCTTCAATATCGTCGTATATTGTTTTACGCTCCGCCTTAATTTCATAACCTGCAAGCTTCGAAATAAGCTCATTTACCGAAAGCATATGTGTTTCATCGGTATGATCCAAAAGAATTCGCATCAGATATAAAATTTTAAGCTTTTGATTTGGTGATTTAGGCATACTGTCACTCCCCCCATTTTTAACTGAAAGTTGCGTTTACTTTTTCAATCTACGTCCCCTATGTCCGCAGTTTATCATATTTCATTGTCCAATAAAACGGATTGTTGAAATATTCAACGATTTTCACGTTCCATTCTAGGTAAAATCTTGCTATAATATGCAAACATCACTATATTGAAAATTTTTTTGGTAAACTACTATGTGGATTATATTAGCGTTTGCGTCGGCATTTTTTGCCGGAGTTATGTCAATACTTGCTAAAATCGGTATTCGTGATACCGATCCTGACTTAGCTACGGCACTTCGTACGGTTGTTGTGGCTTTTTTTGCGTGGATAATAGTTTTTATTGTCGGCTCCCATATGACTATCACGGACGTAGATATTAGGAGTATTGTTTTCCTTGTGCTTTCAGGTTTTGCTACAGGCGGCACATGGTTATGCTATCTCAAAGCGTTAAAACTCGGTGATGTAAACAAAGTTGTACCAATTAATAAGACAAGCACTGTTCTTACAATGCTGCTTTCAATGCTGTTCCTTGGCGAAGGCTTCACAGTTATTAAGTTTGCCGCCATGGCTTTGATAGGCATCGGTACATACTTTATGATTGAACAAAAAAAGATTGTTCTAAACGAAGCGAACACAAAACGGAGTTTTAAGTGGATTGTCTATGCCGCTCTATCGGCTGTGTTTGCAAGCTTAACCGCCATTTTGGGCAAAATCGGGATAGAAGGTGTTGAATCCAATCTCGGTACGGCAATTCGCACGATTGTAGTGTTAGTCATGGCATGGGGTATAGTATTTGCACAAGGCAGGCATAAAGAAATCAAACAAATTAACAGAAAAAGCTGGCTGTTCCTCGGTTTATCGGGACTTGCAACGGGCTTATCATGGTTGTGCTTCTACAGTGCCTTGCAGCAAGGACCTGTAAGCGTTGTTATCCCGATTGATAAGCTCAGTATTGTTGTTACTATTGCTTTTAGTTACTTCATCCTGCGCGAAAAGTTGAAAAAGATGTCTGTATTGGGTCTTGTGTTAATCGTCATAGGAACATTAAGCCTTCTGATATAGGTTATTATTGAATATTCGTCATTGTATTCATTGCATTTCGTGAATTTGCAATGGTTTTTCTATGAATATTCAATAATTTGTGAATATTCAAAATAACTATTGAATATTCATGTAGATACTGGTATAGTTGAAAAACTTCCAAAAAATGCGGCGCAGTATTCTAGTCAGATCTGCCGTCTACCAGGAAGGGCCTAAAAAT
>WRDH01000017.1 GCA_009783555.1 Oscillospiraceae bacterium | reverse complement strand
TCATCTAAATGTTTAGAATACGGCTCTCGTAAATCCGGTCCATTTTCTTCAAGTATTCCAAGTGTTCGATAAACCTTTGCCGCCAACTTAGTATCAAGAGACTCTATATATTCTTCTGCGGGATATGTTCCGTTGCTTTTTTCAAAAAATTCAATACTATACTTATTCTCCACTTTGTCACCTCTGCTTCAGATTATATAGGATATATTCTATATTGTCAAGTATTATACTTCCAAATACTAAACTGTATAGCAAACTCACGTTGTGTGAATAATTTAGTTTACTTCACATCAAACACATAAGAAAATGCGGCTTCATTATCGAAAGTACAGTAGTTTCAAAGCCTTACAACAACCGCGAACCCGTACGGCAACACGATAACCGGGTTCGCTTTTGGGTACATCACCCGCTCCAAGTTCATAAGATTCCTGTAATACCAATGGTTTCCACACATAACAATCACCCTGCGTACACGAATCCTACACGAATAAACGAAATTTATAGGTTCAACCTTGCATAGAGCAGCGGTAAAAAGTCCGCTGCTTCTTTATATTTTTCTATCTTGTTGTTTCTCCGAAGTTCTCCGAAGTTCTCCGAATTAACATTACTTTATCATCCAGTGACCGCCTCTTGGTGGACCAACGCGAATAATTAATCCATCTTCTTTCAACTCGCTTATAACCATTTCTACTGCACGTGACGTTATTCCTATTGCTTCTGATATCTCTGTTATACATTACTCGATACTTTTCTTTATCATAATTACTGTACAAATCATCGTACAATTAAGTCGGACAAACCAAAATCTCCTTGCAACAACTGAGCAGCGCAAGTATAATATCAATCAGGGAATTTAGAAATAGTTCGCCAGGAAGGTTCTCGTACAATAAAGCGAAAAGCGTCACATTATAGTTTAGGTTTAGTAATGGGGATATTAAATAATGAATGATTATATGAAATTCAACAAACTATTATCATGGTTTGTCAACCAGCTTAATATCAATAATGGCGTTATTGATGGAGAAACGATTACGGGATTTGGATATAAAGAAGATTCTTCATTAAGAAAGTATTATTCGGATTGGCGCAATTATACAGATTTCAACTTGGATTGTACTCTTAACCATAAATATGGCGATTATGCCACCAGATCAAGCTATATAAATCTTGAAAACACAGGATTGAATATAATACCTGAGTTTGATAGTAAAAGTAAAGCGGTAAAGAGTGTATATATCGCTAACCGTGAACCGAATGTGTCCGTGGAGCGTAAATCAGAATCAGTTTCTACTGCGAGATTAGCATTGAATGATGATGAACCCAATCAAGCATTAAACGACTTTTTTGATATGTATAAACAACATATATCAGAGTATAAAGATAATATGACGCCCGTTGTTGATGAAAGAGAACAGCGAGCAGCCTTCAAACAATGGTATGTGAACAACGGTCGTTCTGCAAATTCCGCAAATACTATATCTACAGCATTAGGTAAGACACGATTAAAAGATGGACGTACAGTATTCTCTATTTTGTATTATGATGAACTCAACAAAATAATTAGCACCGCAGGGCTTGAAGGATATTTTGAAGCCCGTGATGGTGATTATTCTAAAATGGACAGGGTATTTGATTTTGATTCAAATACCCAACGAGATGACTTCAAGAATGGCATGAAGTTTTATCTTCAGTTTTTAAATATAAAAAGCGAATCAGACTCACCAGCAGCGACAACTCATTCCTATTGGCTTGGTGGTGCATCATACGGTGATGTAGGTGATGTATCACAATCATTTATAGAATGCGGAATATTCGCAATAGGTTTTGAAAAAGTAGATATATCAAATATAGTCTCTAATCCTTCAGACTTTACAGACTGGATAAATAAGATACCTGAAAATCGTGCGAGAAAAGCATTTGAATTACTTTCAAAAATGAAAACAGGTGACAAGATAGCTATAAAAGCCGCTTATGCCAAAGGAAAGACTTCAATGCTTAGAATAAAAGCAATCGGCACAATTAAGGAAGATTTTGAAAATGGATATCGTTTCGACAATGATTTTGGACATACCATTCCTGTAGATTGGACGCCTAAAACACCATTTTCAGACTATGAGTTAGGCGGATACTTATCGACGATACATCGAGTAACAAAAAGAGAAGATATTGATATGATTTTCTATTCCGCCAAGAAGAACATGGAGGAGGACTTGTCGGTGCATATCGACAGTTCGGCGGCAGTTATTTCGTTAAAAGATGATTTCTACTATAATAATGGCATAACCATGCAGCAGTGGTTAGAAATGATTGATGCCTCGGTAATCAATGTAAACGACATTGAACTTCTACGGAAGTGGCTTTACTATGATGGACAAGCTACATGCTCAGAAGTTGGCAAGACGTTCAACGCACACCCAACAGCGTACATTGCTCCTGTTTATTCAATGGCACGAAGGGTAAAGGAGTATACAGATTGTAAAACTCGATTGGATAACAAAGGTGATGTAGCTTGGTGGAATATACCATTTGTAGGTAAGTATATAAACAGAAAAGAACACTTTGAATGGATTATCCGCCCTGAACTTAAAGAAGCCTTGACAGAAAGAGGGGTTACACCATTAGAACCTTTAACCATAACGGATTACACTAAAGAAGACTTTCTCTTAGAAGTCTATTTCGATAGCGATGAGTACGATGAAATTGTCGCCTTACTTGACCGCAAGAAGAATATAATTCTTCAGGGAGCACCCGGAGTCGGAAAAAGTTATATGGCAAAACGACTCGCTTACTCAATCATCGGTGCAAAAGACGATAGTAAAGTTAGTATGATCCAATTTCATCAAAGTTATTCCTATGAAGACTTTATCGAAGGTTATAGACCTAGTGGTGATGGCGGTTTTACACTTGAACCCGGTGTTTTCTATGATTTTTGCACCGAAAAAGCAAAAACGGATGAAGCTAACTATATTTCATGCATAAACTCAGATGATGAAGATGTGCGCAAGGAAGCAGACAAATATAAACATTTCTTTATTATTGATGAAATAAATCGCGGAAGAATTGAAAAAATAATGGGTGAACTAATGTTTTTGTTGGAAAACGACAAGCGAGGAGAAGAGTTTTCAATAAAGCTGACTTACTCCGGCGAACCCTTTTACGTCCCTAAGAATGTATTCATCATCGGCATGATGAATACTGCTGACCGCAGTCTTGCTATGATGGATTACGCTCTTCGCCGTAGGTTTAGTTTTGTACCGATTAGTCCTGTTTTTGGTAATGATGGATTCATTAGTTATATAAAGAAAGATGACGAATCTCTGGGAGAAAAGATACTGGCAGAGATGAAAGCTTTGAATGATGATATTACAAATGATTTGGGATCCGGATTTCAGATTGGTCACAGCTTTTTCTGTAACTGCGACAAGATAACTGATGATTGGTATAAAAGTGTTTTGAAATATGAAATCATTCCATTACTTGACGAATATTGGTTTGATAATGAGAAACAACACTCAAAATGGGTGAAAGGCTTATTACCGGATGCGTAAAATCCCAATAAAAAACATCTACTATATGCTTGCATACGCGTTTAATGCACTTAACCACAAAGATTATGAGAAACTTCAAGGTGAAGACTTTGAGAACATCTATGATTTGTTGGCAACAGTGCTTGTTCGAGCAGTTAACAGTCAAGTGAAACTGGGTCTTCATAGGGAGTACATTGATGAGCAAGATGAGTTGTCCGGAGTCAGAGGCAAGATACAGATAACCGAAAGCATGAAGGCACAGAGCCTTATAAGAAACAGACTGGTGTGCGCTTATGATGAGTTCGCCTACAATGTCTTAATGAACAAGATAATAAAGACTACTCTTGTGAATCTATCAAACTGCAACAAACTATCTCACAGTATAAAGAAAGATGTAAAAAGTCTACTCATGTTTTTTGTTGATATTGATAATGTTGATTTGTGGAGCGTTTCTTGGGAGAGCTTAAAGTTTAATAGAAATAATCGCAGTTATAAGCTTATCATCGATGTTTGTTATCTTATCTACAAGGGGTTGCTGGTGAGCGAGAGTGAAGGTGTTCAGAAATTTGCAACATATATTGAGGACAAGCAGATGTCTGCCCTATATGAAAAATTTGTTTTGAATTTCTACAGGGCAGAGTGTTCATCAGAAGTTGATGCGAAGTCAGAATATATTAATTGGGATATCACAGGCAGCGAAGAACTAAGCTTGCTTCCCAGAATGAAAACAGATATTTCGCTATATAGCAAGAGTGCAGATAAACTGCTGATTGTGGACACAAAGTTCTACCCAAAAGCGTTGCAGACAAATTTCGACCACCAAACGTTTATATCCGGAAATATGTACCAGATATTTGCGTATGTGCAAAGCAGCTCATACAAAGGTGAAGTAAGCGGTATGCTTCTGTATCCTACGGTTGATGTTTCTTTGGATGAAAGTGCTGTTCTGAGCGGAAAGAAAATATTTGTAAGAACACTAAACTTGAACCAGGATTTTGATGAGATAAAAAGAGAGCTGCTTGATATTCGCAACTTGGTTGCGTAGGGAAGCCGCCTGTGCTTGGATATCGAGTAATGAAAATATTGACGTTTTTAGTTAAAATGCCTGAGACTTTGAACTGCGAAAAAATCCAAGCATATCGCAGATGTCGTTGGATTGTTCGAGGAGACGATAAAGGTGCAGGATGGGTTAAGGGCGTTGCATGGACAGAAGGATTCGCCTTAGGGTCTGAGCTTTTCGCACAATGCGTTTAGCGCGTCGACAAATGCCGGGGTTTCGGATAATATCTCATCTACTCTATTGTCGTCACCTAGTTTTTCAAGCTCAAAAGCGGCAGCGGAAAGTTCTGTTTCATTAATATTTGAAAGAGCACTTTTTATTCCGTGGACGGTTGTTGCGTATAACTTCATATCCGAATCGCTTAAGCCTAAAGCAACGTGTTTCGATAAAAGCCCGTTTAGTACACGAACCGCACTCTCAATATCATACAATACCGCTTCAGTCATCTCGTCGCATAGTATAGCGGCTGTGCCCCGGTTTGATGTGGTCGCCTGTTTCGTTTGATTCATTTCTGTCCGTACTGCCTCGATTACATCCTTAGGCTGTTTATCGCGAATCAAACGGTTCAACAAGCTGTTCAATTCGCGGATATCCACCGGTTTGGATATATATCCGTCGAAACCGCTTGCCAAAAACATCTCTGCCGATCCGGTAACAGCATTTGCCGTCATAGCCACGACGGGATGTTTATACCCCGTTTCCCTGATTAATTGTGTAGCCTCCATGCCATCCATCTTCGGCATCATTTGGTCCATGAAAATAATATCGTAAACACCGCCGTCCCTGATCCTCTTTACGGCATCGAAACCATTTGTGACAGTGTCAACACTCAAACCATATGGCAGCAGCAGCCCCTTAGCCACATATAGATTGGACTCGACATCGTCGACAACCAAAACACTGCCATAAGGCATTAATTCATGTATGATTTGTGCCCTGTTCATTTTCATTGTGCTCTTAAAACGGCTGCTGCATAATTGTTCGGCTAAATCCGGTCCGCATGTCGTATTGCTGATGTATTTCTGCGGAAGACGCACGGTAAATACCGAACCCACGTCAATAACGCTCTTGACAAGTATCTCGCCGTTCATCGCGTCGACCAGCCGCTTCGTGATATGCATACCAAGACCTGTGCCGACAATGGTACGGTTAAAATCCGTGTTAAACCGCGTGTATTCGTCGAACAACTCGTCAATCTGATACTGTGCCATGCCCTGCCCCGTGTCACTAACGGTAAATACAAGGATGCAATCCTTCTGCGTCTGCTCATCCGCGTCTGACATATCTCCATCAATTTCCGCAGACACCGACAATTCAACTTTGCCTTTATCGGTATATTTAAATGCATTGGAAAGGATATTATTGAGAATCTGCTTAATACGAAGCTCGTCACCGAACAAATCGAGCGGTGTATTCTCGTCAATCGTGAGATCGAATGCGATAGATCTGCTCTCATAGCGCAAGAGATTGAGCTGCACCGTATCGTAAATAATGCTTGGAATATCATAGCGGTAGGACATTATCTCCAGCTTACCTGCCTCAATCTTGGAGAGGTCAAGAATGTCGTTTATAATATTAAGCAGCAAATTTCCCGAACCATATATTGTGTTAAATGCCTCCTCTGACTCAGGCGTGTGATCCATCTTTTGCAACTGGATTTCGGCTGTACCGAGAATCGCATTCATGGGGGTGCGTATTTCATGGCTAATATGCGATAAAAAGTCGCTTTTCGCCTTATTTGCGGCTTCAGCTTCCTTCCGCTGACTCTCCGCCTCATCGACGAGATTCTTCATCTCCGTCATATCAATAAGCGTACCGGATGATCGTATCGGATACCCGCTTGCATCGCGTACAGTTGTACTGGATGCGCTTATGTAGGCGTATTCGCCGTTTTTCTTCATGATTCTGAACTCGCAATCATAAGGCGTGTTACCGGATTTATCCGCCCAATGAGCCATTATTGCATTTCCGACTCTCTCTGCATCATCGGGATGCAGCCGGCTGCCCCACATACCGAGTTTATTGGGAAAATCGTTCTCGTCCTTGTAACCCATGATACGCCTGAACTCATCTGACCAGGTAATGTAGTTTTCCGGATTTAACTGATCCTCCCATACAACATTCATATCCCAAAGCCCGATATTTGCGGTCTTAAGAACCATATTCAACACGTTAAGCTGATACTCGCTCTTCCCGGTCGCAGCTTCAAGTTCTGCCAAGATCTTTTTATGTGCACGTAAATCTACGCTGTAGCCTGCTACTATTTTCTCGCCCTTGAAATCCACGCAAACATATGTATCATCCAGTGGTATTAACTCTCCATCGAGGGAAAGGCATGTTAATTCTGCTTTTTGATAACCGGTTTTAAAAGCATCCGCTACAAGCTGCCGAAGCCGGTCAACGGATCGGGTGCCGTCAGATTGGAACTCAGGCATAAACTCATAATACCTGCTGACATACTCCTCTTTGGTCAAATTGAACATTTTTGCTGCAGCCTCGTTGCAGTCTGTCATAACCAGATTTTCGTTCCAGAAATGTGCAGCAAAGGGCGTCGAATCGAACATGACACGTATACGGTCGTCCATCTCGCGTGCTTTTTCCATTTCCAGAATCTGCGCATTAGCAATCAAGTTCTCTTCATGCTCTAACCTCGCATCATCCTTTGACTTTACAATGCAGTTTTCAGGTATATTCACCCGGAGTGCTATTTTTCTCGCCATGTCATAACAGGTCGCGGAACCGCAGGCATAACAGTCAACATGCTGCTTCTCGTAATCAGTTTTTCCCAGAGCCAGAAATGCCTCGTCAATATCTGCTTGAGTTATCTGCGGGAAAGACGTAGCGATGGCGCAGTAATTTCTTTTAAAAAGCGCAAGGTCAAACATTTCGTCATATGTCCTGAATACTGACTTGTAATGCTCCATCTTGCGCGCTTTCTTACGCTCTTCCATAATCCTCTGCGCATAGCTGTTCATTGTCTTGTCCATCTCGAAAAGGCATTTGTCATGCATGGAAGCGGAGCCTATGTTACAGCCTTCGGCACAGTTTAGCACATCGAATATATCAGGTAGAAAATCCTCGGGGACCTGTGCATATTTATCCAGCTTTTCATAAACAATGAAACCTTCTGCTTTGCTGATGTGCATGCTTTTACCCAGGAAAAACTCGATATTTTCCTTAAATCCGCCCGGCATAGGGAATAACGAACCCGGACCGCTCTCGGAATAATCGAAACCGGTCTCTTCGTCTGGAAGTATGATATTATTATCGCTCAGATACCCGAGAAGCTTTGAAAACGTAACATTATACTCAGCCAGCTTAGTCTCACTGAACTCGACAGCCTTCGCCATGCATGGAGAAAGAGCAGCGATGCGGTCGCCAACTCCAAGATATTCCTTCATGTGGATTGATGCACAAGCCATCGGGCTATGCACCGGTGAAAGCCTCTCCAGTAAATCATGACGATATATCTCGCAATATGTGACAATCGGCGGGCAAGGTTGGGTAATAAAATGCGTGAAACTTTCTTCTCTAATATGTTTTATATGCGCCCAAATGCAAATGTCCGCTCCTAGTGAAACATCATATATCATGTTAACGCCAAGACGCTTTAAATATGTAAAAATCCGTTTATACTCGGGAATATTTGTCTTGATAGAAGGTGCGGCTATCAGTGATATGGGTACTCCGCACAATAGGTCATTAAAGAAGCGTTCTGTGTCGTCCACGAATTGCCTTGCGTCGTGCTTACAGGCTAAAACGCATGCGCCGCAGTCTATGCACTTCTCGTGGTTTATCTTAACCTTTATGTCTCCGGAGTCGTCCAGATAGGTCACATTAGCCATCTCCATCGGACACTCCCTAACGCACCGGTTACATCCTACGCAAAGGTCGATGCGTTCATTAATTATTTCCATTATCAAGACCATTCCTTTATATGATTAACGACATAGCATATCGGCAAAATTAAACAACCCCATAATAGTATAGTAGGAAAAAGGTAATTTGCCAAGAAAAATTTGCAAAATATTCACAAATTTTTTCACGTTTTTTGCGCGGTTTACATAATGCATAGTTTATTGTAATGCGTCTGATTATGAAGAAATCTCTCAATATATTTATCTCACTTTTTATAGTAATTGCCGTGATTTTTCTTGACGAATAAATCATATTTCGCTATAATACTCAAAAGAGAGTAACAAATGTTAAGCATTTCGCGGGGTGAGTATTGTGAAAAGAAGAATCGAAGAAAATCTACTCGATTGGAAAAACAGAGAGCGGATGCCGCTATTGTTATATGGTGCCCGACAAGTCGGAAAGACTTATATTTTAACAGAATTTGGCAGTAAATACTTTGAAAATACTGTATATGTCAACTTTGAAACCGATTTTAAAACGGCAGAGTATTTTAAAGACAATATAACCTCCGAGCGATTGATACGATATCTGGAAACTACGGTAAACGAGGAAATAATCCCCGGTAAGACTTTGATTATTTTTGACGAAATACAAAGCTGTGAGCGTGCATTGACGTCGCTTAAATATTTTTGCGAAAATACTCCGGAGTACCATATTGCAGCAGCAGGCAGTTTGCTTGGAGTTGCCGTGAAGAGAGAGAATTATAGTTTCCCTGTGGGCAAAGTCGAGACAATGACCCTGTATCCGATGGATTTCGAAGAATTTTTACAAGCTTTGAATGAAGTACGTCTTATAGACTATATACGCAACTGCTACCTCGATATGGAATCCATGCCGGATGCTTTACACAGTAGAGCGTTAGAGCTTTACCGTTACTACCTTATTATTGGAGGTATGCCTGCCGCTGTAAGCAAATTTGTAGATACCGGAAAGCTGATTCTTATACCGAATATTCAAAATGAAATCTCCGGCAGATATGTAGCGGATATGGCAAAATATACAACGCCGGTTGATGTTGTCAAGATCCGCGCCTGTTACAACTCATTACCTGCTCAGCTTGCAAAAGAAAACAAAAAATTCCAATACAAAGTAGTGCAAAAAGGTGGAAGTGCAGCTATTTTTGGCGTATCTATCGATTGGTTGGTGCAAGCAGGCATCGCACTTGAATGTCGTCGGATCGAGCATGCATACATGCCCATAGCCGTTTATATGGATATGTCTGCATTTAAGTTATATTTGAGCGACATTGGTTTGCTGACTATGCAATCCGGAATATCGCACCAAGTAATTTTAACGGGAGACGGCAGTGCTTTTCTGGGAGCAATCGCAGAAAATTATGTGGCGCAGTCTTTGACCGCGAATGGGCATAAGCTATATTACTGGACAAGCAATCACACAGCCGAGCTTGATTTTGTATTACAGAAAGATTCCGATATTATAGGCTGCGAAGTAAAAAAAGGATTGCACACAAAATCAAAAAGCCTGGGTGTATTTACTTCGAAATACTCCCCAAGCCATTCAATCCGGTTTTCTGAAAAGAATTTCGGTAAAACAGAAAAACTGTTTTCAATACCACTATACGCTGCTTTTTGTGTTTGACTGACAACCTCACATCCAACCGTCAATCTTCCGTACATTCATTTCCAGTGCGAGATAGCTGCAGGGGCAGTCGGGGTAGCTACCGACTGATGATGCTCCTATGAAGTCTTTGCCGAACATGTCGTATATATTGGAACTCATGGAGAGTTGCGGCAGTCTTCCAAAGTAGTTCTCACCGTCATATAGATATGCTGTTTGAATTGGCGAAGCGTATTCGCCCTGCGGTGTAAAGTCTCCGCCTGCTGCCACCAGTGCATAAACGGCTTTTCTGCCGCCGAGCAGTTCTTTTATTGTCTTATCGCTTCTTGCGACTTCAATGCACTCCGGTGTTGCCGATGGAGCTGAATCATATCCCATAGATGCAGAGCCTGTCAGGGAATAGTCATATTTTTTTGCTATTCTTTTTGTTGTGTAGGGTGACATTAACACGCCGTTTTCAATAAGCGCAAAGCGGTCTTGCGGCAATACCGTCCCCTCTCCGTCAAAGAAGCAGCCAAACCTGTTTTCTGAATCACGGTTTACCAATAGTGAGAAATTATCGTTAAACAGTTTTTCACCTGTTTTACCGGAAAACAAAGATGCTCCGCTGCCGAATGCATTGCCATCCAGGTCAATCATAAATTTCATAAGAAACTCCTGATGCTGCCCAAGTAATACTACCGGAATCCGTTCAAATTCCTCACTAAAATCGGCTTTTTCGTCATAAGCCTCGCACACCCATGACATCTCTTTAAATGCTGTATCGAAATCCGCTTCCCTTGTGATATAAAAGCCGAACCCGTCAGCCATGCTTTTTGATTCCCTGTGTTTATTTAACAATACTACTTCTAATTGCTTTTCTCTATGAACAAGGTCAGTTCCGGAATCATTGGTAATCGTTTCTTCTGTTTCAATCAGTTCAATTTTATGACTGAACATAAAGTTGCCGTATTTTGCTCTTAATGCCTGCAATAGCTTATCTGAAAACTTTACAAACTCCTCATTTGACATTTCCAGTTTTATTGATAAGTCTATACAACGCTTTATGCCGGCTGTCGGTTTACCGTTGTACGGCAGCTTAAATTTGAGCATTTGCTTCGCGTTTTTTACCAATTCATTTTCATCATATGATCCGATCGCCCCCGCAATTCCAAGACAATCATTGTCATACAGCCTAATGCCTGTCTTCTGAATGTTTGATTTAAGCACTGCGCTTATATTACTGTTTGTAATAGACAAACTCGTCTTTTTTTCATTTATACAAACTTTTTCTTTAATCATAGTAATTGTATCGTTCCTTTCCCAATTATTGTACCTGCATGTTTTTGACTCTGATATATGGACCGCCGAAGCCGACGGGTAACGGGAATTGTCCCATTTTGCCGCAGCCGCCTCCGACAAAGGAGTCCATTACTACCGTGTCGGTAATTCCATCAATATCGTTTAATGCTTCAAATACATTTCCCGTAACTACAGATATGCGTACCGGTTTACCGATTTTGCCGTTCTTTACGTAGTATGCATAGCTCGGTGCTATCGTAAATGTGGACAAACCCGAGCCGTGATTGAGTCCTTTGAGAATTACACCGTTTTCTGTCTCGGCAATAAGCTCATCATAAGTTTTTGAACCTTTATCAATGTAAGTCGTCGTCATACGGACAACAGGCTCGAACTCGAATGAAACCGATCTGCTGTTGCCTGTGACATCCTCGTCCAAGTCCGCAGCACTGTCGGAGTTATGCAAGCGGCCTGTAAGTATCCCGTTTTTAACCAGATGCGTCATTGTTGCTTTATTGCCTTCATCGTCGTATGGAGTGTAGCCATTGCCAATGATGTTGCCTGTTTCCGTTATAGTCAGTTCCTCACAGCCGACACGTTTGCCGAGTTCCCACTCCTTACGCGTCGTTTCATCACCTATCATAAAATCCGATTCGCTCTTATGCCCGAAGCACTCATGTACAAACACGCCTGTAACCTTCGGCGCGAAAATGACGGAGTATTTGCCCGGCTACACCGGCTCGGATTCCAGCAGGAATTTTTGACATTCGGCTATTTCTTCCTTCAACTCGTCGGCATAAGCGTTTAAGTCCGGGAATGCGATTGCAGGTTTTGAATAACGCCCTTCCATTTTGTTTTCGCCGTCAATCATCGTAAAGGATGTGCTAAAGCCTGCGCGCTGATAATCAAACCTCAAGTCCGCACCTTTGCTGTTGTAAAATTCTTTAACAATATTTGAATCGAGATATGCCAGCCTCCACATCTTTATGTACTCATTTTCCTCCAAGTACGGCATAGCCCCTTGCAGCAGGTTTATTTTGTCATCGAGCGGTACTGCCCAAACCTCGCGCCCTATAAATGCCATTACCTCGTCTTTGTTTGCGCTAAAATTTTTGAAAATTTTCGCGTCTTTGATATTGGGATTCTTTTTCGCGATCAATGCCAGTTCGTTGATTTCGGCTTGAATGCCTTCGAGGTCTGATGTGCTTGCGTAGTACCACATTTCACCGTCATATACCCGTATGAATGCCGCACTGTATTTTTGCTCTTTGCATTCTTGTAACTCTCGCATAAGGTAACTTATTGTCGTTTTGAATACATGTTCAATTCTGACGTCTGTATATACCCCCTCAGGGAAGTTGTACTTCATGTGTTTTCCTCCTTCACTTGTTGTCATAGCAGGACAGGGGGACAGGTTCACTGTCCTGCATTTATTAAGTGCAGTATATCAGGAGAAAAATGAAGATACAATAAAAACGCGGCAACAGGTCGTCCGTCGCCGCTAAGTGGTAAGTAAAATGAGGTGACAGGTTTCGATTAATATAAATCCGTGCTCATGTATTTAAGTCCGCAATCGTTTACTACTATACAGATGTTTTTGCCTTTTTCCTTCCCCCGCAGCAGTTTAATTGCTCCCATTAAGTTTGCGCCCGTTGAGAATCCTGCAAACACTCCCTCTATTTCTGCGAGGCTTCGTGTCATTACTACTGCTTCTTCGTGTGTAACGGTTACACAGCCGTCAACAAGATTGCGGTTGACATTTACCAGTTCTTTGGCATAACCGCCGCCCTGTATCCCGTGACTTGCACCTTCGATTATCTCGTCCTTGTAATAAGCGCAGCCGTGAGGTTCGACGGTGTAGCAACGGATCTCCGGATTATTACGTTTGAGTGCACGTGCATATCCCTCAAATGTACCTCCTGTTCCGAGGAAATCCGCAAATACATGTATGCAGCCGCCGGACTGTGTCCATATTTCATCTGCGGCTGTTTCCTGCGACAACGCATTATCGGGACTGTTAAATTGGTTGAGGTAAAATGCGCCTGTTTCTTTTGCAAGACGGTTTGCTTCGATTTCAACAAGCTCAAGGTCTTCGCCCGAGACCTTACCTTTGACGGCGTTTGGTGCTTGATCTACCAGTACAACCTCGCCGCCAAAGCATGAAATCATTTTAACTCTTTCTATTGAATTTCCTCTCGACATAACACAGATAAAGCGGTATCCTTTTGCAGCGCATACCAACGCCGCGCCCGTTCCTGTGTTTCCGCTGGTCATTTCGAGCACAGGCTGACCTTGCTTTAACAAGCCTTTACGCTCCGCTTCTTCAATCATTCCGAGTGCTATCCGGTCTTTTTTTGAGAAGCTCGGGCTCAGGTGTTCAAGCTTTGCGAATATGCATCCGTCAAGCTCCAGTTGCTTTGCGATTCTGTCAAGCCGAAGCAGTGGTGTGTTTCCGATTGCTTCAATAATGCTGGTGATGTATTTTGCCATATATTCTCCGTCTGATATGCAAGACAATGAACCTGTCCCCCTGTCCTCCGTCTGTTAGCAAGACAAATGAACCGTCCCCCTGTCTTGTGACGTTACCAAGGTAACGGTTCGCCCAGAATGTCCATAAATAAGAGGCTGTCTGATTTTTGTGCTTCGGCGTCTAAAATCAGCTCGTAGAGATGCTCTGCCGAAAAATCTGATGAGTGGTGCGCTTCATCATTCTTTTCGCCGTGCATATATGTTTGCATCCAACCCGGATGAATCTGCCAGACTTTTCCGCCATGCTTCACATACTCATTTTGAATCAATGCTCCTGCCATGTTCATTGCGGCTTTTGACATGCGATATCCGTGCCAGTCGCTGACTTTGCAATCCATTATGCTTCCTGCTTCTGACGAAATGTTTATAAGGAGCTTATCCTCACCTTTGAGCAACAAAGACGAGAATGAATTTGCGACACGCAACGCGCCCAGTGCGTTAACATCGTAGACATCCATCATCGAGTCAACGTCAAGCTTGTCAAGGATTGTGTTGTTTCTGCGGCTGAGTGAGTCATCACACAAAATTCCCGCATTATTAATGACAATGTCGATAGATTCTGTAAATCCTTTGACATATTCGGCAGCTTTTTCCACAGACTCTGTATCGCTGACGTCCATGTCGATTATGTGCAGGTCTTCATTGTCTTGTATTTTCTTAATTTGTGAGTTTTCCGTGAGCATGTAAACGCCTGCAAATACGATATAGTTATGATTTAAGAACACTTTTGCAAGAGAAAGTCCGAGTCCGTGATTTGCACCTGTAATTAAAACTGTTTTCTTTGTTTCATTTTTCTTCATAGCATCATTCTCTCTTTCGTTGTTTTATCTTGGCATCCTTGCACTTGAGTCTTTCATAAGATTTCCACCAGATTTTTACATCTACTGTCAAGCATACCATCATCACCAAAAACAATCAATATTTTTCTGTTTCCGGCTACTACATCCAGCACATCGCAGTTCATCGCACTTTTAGGCACCCTAAAAGTGTTGTTTTCTTGATTTTTTTGTTTTTACTTGTTAAACTGCATACTATTAATTACAAAAATTTTCGGCTTTGAAAACGGGATCAAAAGCGTTCCGCTTTACGCTGTCTGGTGCATTGGGAGCTTGGAGGATACGGATGAAAGAAAGAAAATTTAAGAAAGAGCTATTAAACCTGTTTCGTACGGTGGTGATAGCGGTTATATTCGGGTTGTTTATTCAAAGTACTATAACCACGTCGGCTCATGTTATATCAGGGTCTATGGAAGACACCATTATGACAGACAGCAGAGTGATGGGGTTACGTGTTTCTTACTTATTCTGCGAACCCGAAAGATTTGACATAATTATATTCCAACCTACAGAAGGTGACCAGTCAATACCACATATCAAGAGAATAATAGGATTGCCGAATGAGGAAATCCGGATTGTTGACGGAAGAGTTTTTATTAACGGTTCAACAGTTCCGCTCGATGAAGATTTCATAAAAGGCATATCTCAAGGTAATTTCGGACCGTTTAATGTCCCGGAGAACAGTTACTTTGTAATGGGAGATAACAGAAACGGCTCATCGGATTCAAGACACTGGCACAACAGATATGTACCAAGAGGCAATATAATAGGCAAGTTGTATTTCTCTTACTTCCCGATACCGCATTTGCTTGGCTGAAGAAGACACGGGGACGGTTCATCTGTCAGAGACTCCCAATGCGTCGCTTGCGACGCTATGCGAGGCTTTAGTTAGATGGACCATCCCCTGTCTTGATACCCCTAACTCTGTTCCGCAACATATATCGATGCGCGGTTTTGGATTACCCTTACTGCATCTTGCACGGTCATGGTGCCGTTGAAGAAGTTTGATGCGCTCTCGCTTATTATGTTCCATATGACTTCATCCTGACCGACTGAGCCGTTTATGGAATCAAGAACAGCCATGATTTTGTCAACATCTGCTTGGGTCAGAGGCTCCATTTCAATTGTAAAACTATCCCAGCCCATAGTCGTTTTGCCATACTCGTTCTCTTTCATAGCTTCACTTACCATTCTGTCAAAGACGTTTTTATTTACCGGCAAGCCTTGCCATGTTCTTTCGCTCTGCCAGTCTTCCAATAAAAATGTGCGTAAGAACGACCATGCGCCATCGATATCTCTGCATTTGCTTGTTATCGCAAAGCCTGTGCGGGCATTAAGTGAGAATCCGTTTCTGTTTTCTGCCGGAAGACCTTTAAAAACAAGATCGCCGCCGAATAAAGCGCTGTACATCTGGTAATCATCAAAATCGTGCATGTTTATGGCTCCGATTATTTGCCTGCCTGACAAGATAAGTTCTACTTCCGATATATGCTCAAAGTTATCCCAGTCATAGTCATCGGGAAGTGTGTTGGCATACTCTAATAATGCAACAAACTCATCGCTGTCAAAATGAACCGTGCCGTCATTCCAATTAACATAATCATTCATGTTGAACATAAACAACACTTGTAATAGGTTCATATTGGTAAGTCCCTGACCCAACGGATAATCCGCATTCGGGTTTGTGGCGATTACCGCTTTGAACTCTTCCATATTCCATCCGGGATAACTTCCGACAACAGAAGGATTGCCAATCATCGTTGCAACGCTAAAGAATGGGAAAACCTTGTAGAGACCGCCGTTTATCTCGGTTGCACGGAGCACGCTTTCCACAAAATCACTGCGGTTTAAGTCCGGGTCGGAGTCGATTAGCGTGTACAAGTCAATGAATAAATCCCTGGCGACATATTGATTAAACGGCAGATTTGATACATCAAGTATATCAGGTACATTTCCGGAGATTATTTCCGCGGATAAACGAGTCAGACCTTCCTGCCAATCATCACCGGTGTTAAACTCTGCATAATCGGTAACTTGGATGCGGTGCGTGGTGCTTGTTCTGTTGAATTGTACGATTGCGCTTCGAATATCCCAGTCGAGATGAAATGTAGCCAGCGTAAGAACTGTTCTTTCGGGAAGCTCGGAGTATGGGGTTTTTGTAAGAAAAATGATTTCGTGGTTAACACCGATATTATTCCACTGCTGGCTGGTTACCAGTATACGCCCGTCCGATAAAAATGTAATATTACCCAACCCATCGACAGACATATCACTATCAAGCCAATTAAGCAGTAACGTAACCTCTCCCGTCTCTGCTTCAATTCCGTATAAACCCGTGCCGTTAGTAAAGACAACGGAATATTCATCGTTACCGGAATAGAAATTACCTGCATTTATATTATCCGGAAACTCTATTGTATTACCTATTCTTTTGCCTGCAACGTCGATTATTGAAAGCTCTCTGCCTCTGTTGCCCCAGCCTGAATACGCGACAGAACCATCCTGCATATTTACAAACCCTTCAACCCAATCAACATCAAGGTCAAAGAGTGCTCTGCCTTCACTATCAAACACGTATATTTTTGGCTCGGCACCAATATAGATGTTGTTATCGGCTTCAATGGTAAAGGCGGATATGTGAAACCAGTCATGCCCGGCAGGTATATGGCTGATATCAATCGATAAAACTTCTGCTCCCGTGTTGTCCAGCTTGCGCACGCGCGTGAAATCCTTAACCATTATGCGAGCGTTCCATCTTTCCCAATCATCATCGTCAATATCATCGGGAAAGTAAAAGAACTCGCCTCGCTCGGCAACCCAAATATCACCCGAATCAGTAATAGAAAGGGCATAAATCTGTATATTTCCATCCTCGGCTTCGGCAGGGATCTCTATACCTGCGTTATAATGCGGTAATGCTCTGACATCTGAGCCATCGAGATTCATCGCATAGATATTACTGAACTGGAATGTCGGAGCATTCTCATCCCACTCATTCATAGCGGTAAAGAAAACCGACTCCTCTGTAACCGTTATGTTGTCAATCCATGCTACACCCTCAGGCATTGGAAATGGCATAACATCCGGCATAAATACAAACTCCGGTGTCTCGGGGTCGTCCCCGGAGCTGCTCAGGCATCCGGCTAACGCGGTGATAACCATCAATACAGCCGTAAAAACAGGTAATAAACGCAATAAAGTTCTTTTCATTTTGGTCTCCTCTTATATTGTAGTTTTTGTTTGTGTGCAAAAACTATCAAAGAGGATTTAAGAAAAGCTGAGTAAAATTCTTAAGAATTGTTTAAGCTTTGCTGCGGTAGGCTTCTGCTTCCCAATTCAAAATGAAGTTTGCGAACTCATAGTCCACCGGGTTTACGCCGCCGAAGGATTTTGCGTATGTTGCTATTTTTATAGCGTCGAGAAATAAAGCTCTTGCTCTTTCTGCGTTTTTTAGGGTTTCGCTTAGTGCGAAAAAGCCGAGTTCTTGGACTGCGACAATTTTGGGTTTGTAGCCTTTTTTTACGTTGTATGATGAAAATTCAATCTCAATATCAGCATCTTTCTTCAGGTACAGCGGTTCGTCTTTACAGTTTACAATATGGTCGGGTGAGAAGGGTTTGCTGACCGGTTCAAATGTTTTCTCATCGGTTACAAGCTCTGAAACCTGTTTATTTGTACAGAATAATACCGTTGCACTGCCATCAGTTGAGTACAGTGTTCTTAGTTTTCGGGTGATAGAATCAACAATGTCTTTATCATACGAAACTTCTTCAAAGCTTGGCTTATCCGCGACATAACTTTTGAGTGTATCTACAACATATGTCATAAGATTATCTATTTCCTCAACCGTGTCAGCCGAAACAAATATCCCATGGTTTTGCAAAATTGCTATCTGCGGGTATTTTCCTTTTTCCTTTGCATATGTGCTGAAAGCATTATTGCATGATTGCGCCAGAAACAATCCCGGTGTTGTCAAATCTATCCATACAGCTCTATCACCGAAAAGCTTTTCGCATACTTCTTTGCCGGATTTACTGCATGTAAGACCGTTAATCAGCGGAGGATGCACATGAAGTACGAATTTATACGGAAACATCGCGTGAAGAACCGACTCTATGCTCGGGCGTTTTGCTTCCTCTCCCGGAAGCCTTGCCGCCATCATGTCCGCCAATGCTTTATCTTCTCTTTCAGAATTGCATGGAACACAAGGGGACGGTTCTCTTGTGTCCCCCTGTGTTCCATGCAGTTTTTCGATGTTCATTCTTACAAACTGCTCCGCAGTTATGTCTGAAAGCTGAGCGCCGGAGCCTTTTACGTAAAGTACACCATCTTCCTTAAACGATGTATTCCCACCCCCGGCAAGCACAAACTCCTCATTGCTGCCATATCGGTTTGACATTTCAACAAGTTGTATTAAACTCATTTGTTTATGTTCCTCTCAAAATTACAGTATAAAGTAGACGATCCTTCCCCTGTCCGTCCCATGTCCTATCTAATCGATTAGGGCAGATGAACCGTCCCCCTGTCCTGCTCTCACATTATCGCCGGCTTGCCGGTTCTCTCGCAATACTCATGCCATACCGCCGACCAGGGCATTGCTTTTAGTTCTTCCGACATCACCAAACGTTTTGTAAAATCAAAATCCCATTCTGCCTGTTGCAGTGTTTTGTAGGGGTCGAGCAACGCTATCAGCAGTGCTTTGCGCATGTTGCGCATGCCGATGGCCCAGGCTGATACTCTGTCGATTGAGCCGTCGAAGAAGTCCAGTCCGATGTGTACTCTTTCGAGCAGATTGCCGCGGACGATTTCTCTAGCTATTGCAATAAGTTCATCGTCGAGCATGACGACATGGTCGCTGTCCCAGCGTACGCCGCGCGATACGTGCAGCAGGATTTGATCAACAAACAATGAGACGGCGGATATTTTCGCGCTGACCATTTCAGTTGGATGGAAGTGCCCCGTGTCTATGCACATTCCCAATCCGTTTTTAACCGCATAACCCATGTAGAACTCGTGACTTCCTACTGTATAGCTTTCAAGCCCAAGTCCGAAAAGTTTGCTTTCGAGTACATCGATTACGTCCAATTTTTCCGCATAGATTGCATCAAGTGATTCCACAAGGCGTTCGCGCGGAGATAACGTATCGGCAGGTACATCCTTAAATCCGTCTGCAATCCAGAGGTTGGCAACAGATTTATTCCCTTGCTTTTTTGTGAAGCAGTCCGCAATCCTGCGGCTTCGTTTGCAATGATCTATCCAGAATTCCCTGATTTCCTTATCGGGATGTGACAGGGTAAGCCCTTGTGCTGATTTCGGATGTGAAAATAATGTCGGGTTAAAATCAAGCGACAGATTGTACTCTCCCGCCCATTGCATCCATGCTTCAAAGTGGCATGGTTCGATTTGGTTGCGGTCAACATTTTGCACATCACCATACATTGCATGGAGATTTATGCGTGATTTGCCCGGTATCAGCGACAATGCCTTATTTATCATGCCGCGCAGCTCATCGGCATTTTGAGCTGCACCCGGATAGTCGCCCGTGCTTTGGATTCCGCCCGTGACCTCTCCCCTGCCTTCAAATCCCTTAATATCATCGCCTTGCCAGCAATGCATTGAAATTGGTATACCATCAAGTACTTTCAGCGCATGCCCGGTATCAACTCCGATTGCGGCATATTGCTCCTTTGCAAGTTCGTACAGGCTGTTTGTATTACACATATCTCTTCCTCCGTTTTGGTTATTTCAGCACAAGCATTTTGTCAACTAATATTTCCACTTATTAATATACCATTAAACGACAATAATAAATAGATTTTTCGTTATTATTCAGTAACTGTTCACTCCCCACTCGTCATTCTGCGCGTTAGTCGCAGAATCTATTGCTGCATGTAGGTGTTCTATTGGACATAAAACATAATTGCGATGTGGATTCTGCGACTAACGCGCAGAATGACAGGATTGTGTACCCCCTGTGAACTGTGTCATTATTAACACTTTTGGAAACTATCTTATTGACGAGCAAAGGGTATTGAGTTAGTATAGTATTATACATTAAGTTTTGAAGGGAACGGTTTCAATATGCCAAAAGTTTTACGGTCCAAGGAAATGAATAAATGTCTTGGCTGTTTTTCATGTATGACCGTTTGCGCGGCAGTCGGGCAGCAAAATCACTCTCTTGTAAAAAGTGCCATCAAGGTTCGTACAACAGGTGGCATGGATAGCAGCTTCATTGCTATTGTTTGCCTTGCTTGTCCCGAACCTGCATGCATGGAAGTGTGTCCGAGCAACGCTCTGGAGCTTCGCAACGGCGGTGGCGTCCTGCTTGTTCCCGAAAAATGTATCGGTTGCCGGATGTGTGAATCTGCTTGTATTATGCGTGCCGTCAACTTTGACACCGAAACGAAAAGACCTATAATTTGCCGCCATTGCGGCGTTTGCGCACGTTTTTGCCCGCATGATTGTTTGCAGATGGTGGAGTCGGATATATCTGGTTGAAGGGTAATCTATAATTATGATTAATGAGAAATATATCAGGGTGCTTTTTGTTGATATGAATACGGGGAAGATCCATGTAGAGCAACGTGAGGATCTTCTCGCGTATCTCGGCGGGGTTGGTGTCGCAAGCAAGCTGCTGATGGAAAACATGAAGCCCAATCTTGCACCGACAGATCCCGAGCAACCTATTGTTTTCGCAATCGGAGCAGGTACATATGTGTTTCCCGTACTGTCTAAAACTGTTGCGATGTTTATTTCACCGCTGACAGGCGGACTTGGTGAGAGTTATGCGGGTGCGCGAATGGCGATGTCCATGTTTATGGCGGGTTATGATGCTTTGGTTATTACAGGAAAAGCAAAACGACACAGCTACCTGTCGGTATCAACTAATAATGTGAGGGTCAAAGACGCCCGTGCGATTTGGGGGCTGAATATCGAAGAAACCGGACATACTCTACGCAACCGTGAGCATCACAGCGGCGACTCCATTGGTAAACGTGCCATTATCCGTATCGGTCCTGCCGGTGAAAACGGCGTATCGTTTGCGTGTGTATGCGTTGATACATACAGGCATTTCGGCAGACTAGGGCTTGGCGCAGCAATGGGAAGCAAAAATTTGAAAGCGGTTGCGATTTACGGAAATCGTTCTATCCCGATATTGAATCCCAAGAAATATTTTAAGGTCTATCAGGATATCTATAAAAAGTGCACATCGACCGACATGATGGCTAAATATCATGATGCGGGAACTCCTATCAATATTTTGCCGCTAAATCAAGCGGGCGGTCTGCCGTCGTATAATATGCAAGCAGGGTCGTTTGAGGCTGCGAGAGATATTTGCGGTGATTCTTTCGCAGAAAAAAATCTTATACGAAAGATGGCTTGTACCGGATGCCCTGTTGGTTGCATTCACATTGGTATGTATAGACGGGAATTTGATAAAGGGCATGAGTATGAAGCGATAAGTGTCGCGTATGATTATGAACTAATCTTTGCACTCGGTACATTTATCGGTGTCGATAATACCGATGACATCCTTGCACTGATAGATGTCGTTGAAAAATGCGGATTGGATGCAATGAGTACAGGTGTATGCCTGGGTTGGGCTACTGATGCTTATAAAAATGGATATATAACTCAAGAGGATACATTGGTCGAATTGGATTTCGGCAATACAGCCGGGTATATCAGGGCTATTGAGTATCTGTCAGACGGTGTAAATACATTTTACCGTAATCTGGGAAAAGGTGTTAAGCATGCCGCCTCCAAGTACGGCGGCGGGGATTTCGCCATGCATGTTGCGGGAACTGAGATGGCGGGTTATCACACCGGTTACGGCTCGTTGGTTGGTGCTGCAGTCGGAGCGCGGCATTCGCATTTATGCAATGGCGGATACAGCTTCGACCAGGGTACAACAGAGTTTGACCCCGAAGACTTGGTTGATAAACTCTATGAAGAGGAAATTGAACGGTGCATGACAAACTCATTGGTCATGTGTCTGTTTGCGAGAAAAATATACGACCGCCCGACTATCCTTGAGGCTCTAAATACGATTGGCTGGTCTTTGACAGACGAGGATCTGACAGCTATTGGCAGACGTATTTTACGCGAGAAGCTGCTGATTAAGAAAGCACTTGGATTTAAGCAAAAAGGTGTGAGATTACCGAAGCGGTTCTTTGAAACACCAAGCATGAACGGGATGCTGGATGAAAAAACTGCGAATATGATGATACACATGTATTCGGCTAAGGCTGATGAACTGATGAAAGAAGAAGTTATTTAGGGGTTAGGATTTGACAGTTACTTTTTACGGTGGAGTTACCCGGTATACTAATGGTGATAAGTCATACACGCCAAAGACTCACGCTGCCTTGCGGGGTTTGCTGGAAGAGATGGGCGATTATTATGGTGAGCAATTTATTTCTTTCGTTAACGGAAGTGAAACATGTATCATTTTAATTAATGGAAAAGGAGTAATGCTGTCCGGCGGATTGGATTCTGCGCTTGATTCCGGCGATAAGATTGAGATTCTACCGTTTGTAGATGCAGGGTAAATGGTTTTTATGAAGAAATTAATCGAAAAATACAAGATCTTGTTTGAACTGCCTGATAAGGATGGATTGCGCGATACTTTTGCCGGTGAGCTGAGGTATGAATGCGGTAAAATTTATTACATCGTCTTTATTATGATGGCAATGTGGATACCTTACATCCTCGGCGATCTTCACATGCATCCGCACCCTGCTCTTGTCTTTTCCATTCGGTTAATGTTCACATTGGCAGGTGTCATTGCATTATTATTAAGGCTGACAAAGCTGTTCCGCCAACATCCGGATGTGTTGTTACAAGTCTTATCGGCATGTTTACATATCGGGTCTGCTGTGATTGTCGCAACGGCGGGCGCGGCTGCTCCGAACTATATCAGCGGGCTTACATTTTTGATAATGGCACATCTGCTTATACCCCTTCCTTTAAAAGTAAAGATAATAATGCCTGTTTTTACAGTTATTTTCTTAATCGTTACCGGTCTTGTCGCGCAACTGGATTTCAGTTATATTTATATAAGGTACAGCATCAGTGATCTTGTTTCATATGTTGTCGTATTTATAGTTCTTGCATATGCCTACAACCATTTTAAGATCAGGGCATGGGAGCAAAGGCAAGAGTTAAAGAAGACTTTTAAAGAGAATGAAAAAAACCTTGCTACTATTTCCGATCTCGCTTACAAGGCAGAAGCGACAAACAGAGCAAAAAGTGAATTTCTTGCAGCCATGTCTCATGAAATCCGCACGCCGATGAACGTCATAATCGGAATATCGCAAATTGAGCTTGATAAAGAGGGCATTTCGGATAATTATGCAACAGCATTCAAAAACATCCTTGAATCCGGAAATGACATGCTCGGTATTATTAACGATATTCTGGATGTGTCAAAAATTGAATCAGGTAATCTTGAACTTAGAAATAAAGAGTATCTTACTCCAAAGCTGATAAATGATACGGTTTTGCTTAATACTGTAATGATTGGTGATAAACCCGTTGAGTTTGAGTTATATATAAACGAAAATCTTCCCATAAAGCTATTCGGTGATATATTGCGAATTAAGCAGATATTAAACAATCTGTTATCAAATGCAATAAAATACACTGACAAAGGTTTCGTAAAGCTTTCTATCAGCCACATATCAGAGGGAGATGATGTTTTACTCCGGTTTTCTGTTGAGGATACAGGGCAGGGAATCAGATCGGAGGATCAAGAGCGGTTATTTACCGAATTTCAACGTTTTAACAGCAACATAAATTATGCCACGGAAGGAACAGGGCTGGGTCTTTCTATTACGAAGAAGCTCATAGAAATGATGGATGGGACGATTAAAGTAAGCAGTATTTACGGCGACGGAAGTATATTTACTGTCACAATCAAACAAAAAGCGGTGGACAACAAGCCGATAGGATCTGCTATAGTCAGTCAGCTTTGTAATTACAAGAATGTCAGCCGGGAGATAAGTGAGAACGCCAATATTTCTCATACGTCGATGCCGTACGGAAGAATCCTTATTGTTGATGATATAAGAACAAACTTGTTTGTGGCAAAGGGCTTGCTTCAAAAATATGATCTTGCAATTGACACTGCCGCAAGTGGCGGCGAAGCGATTACGAAGGTGGAAGATGGCAATGAATACGATATAATTTTTATGGATCATATGATGCCGGACATGGACGGGGTTGAAACAACAGATGTGCTGAGAAAAACAGGTTACAAGGGCACAATTGTAGCACTTACGGCAAATGCTCTTGTTGGTAACGAAGAAATGTTTCTCGAAAACGGCTTCGACGGGTTTATCACCAAACCCATTGATATATTAAAGCTGGATGAAATCGTTAATAAATTCGTCCGCGACAGGCATAAGGAAGGGTGATTATATCGTGGCTACAGCTGTTATCATGCCGCGGCAGGGGCAATCTGTTGAGAGTTGTCTCATTGGAAAATGGTACAAGAATAAAGGCGACAAGGTGTCGATAGGTGACATATTGTTCACATATGAAACAGACAAGGCAACCTTTGAGGAAGAATCAAAGGTTGATGGAGTAATGCTCGAAATCTTCTTCGAAGAAGGCGACGATGTTGAGTGTTTGACCAACGTTTGTGTTATCGGCAATGAGGGCGAGAGCGTCGAGGAGTTTGATCCGAAACCAACAGGACAGGGGGACGGTTCATCAGCAGGACAAGGGGACGGTTCATCTGGCTCCTTCGCGAAGGAGCTGTCAGCAACGCTGACTGTGGATATTAAAAGACAAGGGGACGGTTCATCAAATCACCCGTTGTCTGTTGACGACACCCTCTTTTCAAAGAGGGCTGATGCTGTAAGCATCTCTCCGCGCGCGCAGAGCTTGGCAGAGAAAACGCTTGCCGATTTAAGATATGCTGTTCCAACAGGACCGAATGGTCGTATTATCGAGCGTGATGTTCAAGCTGTTCTGTCGCAGGGGCATCGGACAGGACAGGGGGACGGTTCATCCGGCTCAAGACAGGGGGACGGTTCATCCGGCTTTGCCGGTCCAACAAGACAGGGGGACGGTTCATCCGGCTTTGCCGATCCAAGCAGTAGTCAAGGGTGCAAAGATGTAACGCTTGATTATAGCGTGTCTACCGGAGATTGTGAGATTGTACCGCTTTCCAACATACGTAAGATAATTGCTAAAACCATGTGTGTATCATTATCCAACTCTGCGCAGCTTACTTCTCATTCTTCTTTTGATGCAACCGATATTTTTGAGCTTCGCAAAAAGTTCAAAGGCATGGATGATTTTCCCGCGTATGCAAAAATCACGATTACCGATATTATTGTTTATGCTGCTTCCCGTATTTTGCCGAAGCACAGAAGTATAAACGCGCATTTTCTCGGTGATAAGATGGCTCTTTTTAATAATGCCCATATCGGTGTAGCTGTTGACACACCGAGAGGCTTGCTTGTACCGACTATTTTTAATGCAAATTCTATGTCATTATCTGAATTGTCCGCGCATGCTAAGGTATTGTTTGAAAAATGCAAGCAAGGCTCAATCGAGCCGGACTCACTAAAGGGTGCATCATTTACAATCTCAAACCTCGGCAGTCTCGGTGTTGAGATGTTCACACCAATTCTCAATCCGCCGCAGACCGGGATACTCGGTGTATGCAGTACCATTGAACGTACAAAAGACGGCAAACCATACCCTGCACTGGGCTTGTCATTAACCTACGACCATCAGGCTCTTGACGGTGCGGATTCCGCAAGATTTTTAAGAGATTTGGTGCAATACTTAGAGAGTTTTTCTTCTCATTATCTACAGGACGGAGGACTGAGCTAGTATGAATAATTATGATTTAATAATAATCGGCGGCGGGCCGGGCGGATATATGGCGGCGGAGCGTGCAGGTCATGCGGGGTTGAAGGTTCTTCTTATTGAGAAGCGTGCGCTTGGCGGTGTGTGTTTGAATGAGGGGTGCATTCCTTCAAAGACTTTACTGCACAGTGCGAAGATATATGATTATGTTTTACACGGAAATGATTACGGTATTACCGCTTCAGAGCCCGCGCTTGATCATAAGTTTGTTATTGAGCGTAAGAATAAAGTTGTTGAGACGCTTGTCGGTGGTGTTAAGGCTTTGATGAAAGCCAATAAAGTTACTGTTGTTTATGGAGAGGCATTTATTGAAGATAATACTCATGTCAAGGTTGGGGATGAAGTCTACAGCGGCAACCGCTTAATGATTGCGACAGGTTCTGTGCCTGTTATTCCGCCGATTGACGGTGTGGCAGAGGGTCTTGAGAAAGGGTTTGTCCTGACAAGCCGCGAGATTCTCGACTTGGAAAAAGTGCCGAAGAGTCTTGTTGTTGTCGGCGGCGGTGTTGTCGGGCTTGAAATGGCTTCGTATTACAGCTCGGCTGGCTCAAAAGTCACTGTGATTGAAATGCTTCCGAAAATCGCGGGTGCTGTGGATGCCGGGATTTCGGAGCTGCTGATGAAGAGCTATCAAAAGAAGGGTATCGAGTTTTTGCTCAAGACAAAGGTCACGGGGGTAAGACAGGGGACGGTTCTCTGTCTTACTCCCCCGCTAGAGCAAGACAGAGAACCGTCCCCTGTCTTACCCCCGCCCCCTGTCTTATCGCTCAAGGCTGATAAAGTTTTGCTTTCAATAGGACGCAAGCCACACATTGAGGGCTACGGGCTTGAAAATCTCGGTTTGGTTACAGAAAATGGAGCGATAAAGACCGACTCGCACGGCTTGACCAGTCTACCAAATGTATATGCTGTCGGTGATGTCAACGGTAAATATATGCTTGCTCACGCTGCTTATCGCGAGGCGGAAGTTGCCGTTGCACATATACTTGGCAAAAAAGACACCATGTGCTACAGTGCTGTACCATCGGTTATTTACACTTCGCCCGAGGTCGCAAGTGTCGGTGAGACAGAAGAATCCGCTAAAGCAAGTGGCATTGATTATGCCGCCGTCACTGTACCAATGCTCTACAGCGGTCGCTACATTGCCGAGAATACTGTAACCGATGGGATTTGCAAGGTATTAATTGATAAAAAACACCGCAATGTCATAGGTGTACATTTATATGGCAGTTATGCTTCGGAGATAATCTTAAGCGCGTGTATAATGATTGAAATGCAAATGAGAATCGAAGATGTACAAAAAGTGATTTTTCCGCATCCGACGGTGAGCGAAATGATACGGGAAGCGGTATTTAAATTGTAAGCGGTAAATTGAGAATTGAAAATGGAAAATTAAAGATGATGTGAGCACACGCTGTATTAAAGGAGAATTTCCAAATGCCAAAATGTCAGGTTATGGACCCTAAGGAGGTTCGGAAAAGCGGGTTTATCAAGTTTACGGATATTCCCGTCAATCAATACAAGAAAACAGTTAAGGATGAGAAGGCTAACTTTTCAAACGATGTTTTTATGCAGATTTATCGGGATATGGCATTGATTCGTGAATTTGAATCGATGCTTTATTCCATCAAGACTACCAACTCGTATAATGGCGTCGATTACAATAATCCGGGGCCTGCTCATCTTTCTCTCGGACAGGAAGCTTCTGCTGTCGGTCAGGCTTATTTACTTGACGAAAATGACTACATTTTCGGTTCGCATAGGAGTCATGGTGAAATTCTTGCAAAGGGGTTGTCCTGTATTCATAAGATGGATGATAAGACTTTGTTATCTATCATGGAAGGGTTTTTTGACGGTGCAATACTAAAGGTTGTCGAGGGTAAGCAAAAAGATGTTAAGGAACTTGCTGTTGATTTTCTTGTTTACGGAGCACTGGCTGAGATTTTTGCCCGCGAAACCGGATTTAACAAAGGACTTGGCGGTTCAATGCATGCGTTTTTCACGCCGTTCGGGATTTATCCCAACAACGCAATCGTAGGCGGCAGCGGAACTATTGCTATGGGTTCTGCACTGTATAAGAAAGTCAATCAAAAGCCCGGTATCGTTATTTCCAATATCGGCGATGCTTCAATGGGTTGCGGACCGGTTTGGGAAGCACTTAATATGGCTGCTATGGATCAGTTTACGAAGCTTTGGGAAGATGGCTATAATGAGGGCGGTTTGCCGATTATATTCAATTTCTTTAACAATCTTTACGGTATGGGCGGTCAGACAATCGGCGAAACGATGGCATATAATATGCTGGCTCGTGTCGGTGCGGGTGTCAATCCCGACCAAATGCATTCGGAGCGTGTTGACGGGTTTAATCCGCTGGCTGTAATTGATGCAATGCGCCGTAAAATGGAGCTTATAAAATCGGGCAAAGCTCCTGTATTTCTTGATACACTCACATATCGCTTCACCGGGCATTCTCCATCCGACAGCGGCAGTTATCGCTCCAAGGAGGAAGTTGAGCTTTGGCAGGAGCAGGATTCACTCATCGTCTACGGAAAAGAGCTTGTTGATGCCAAGGTTTGCGGTGCTGATGTATTGGATAGTACTTTATCGTATGTAAAAGAACTGATGACAAAAACATGCAAGCTGGCGAGTGATGATAATTTATCGCCGAGAATTAAACCCGAAGAAGTCGGCAAGCTAATGTTCTCGAATAAAAGCATTGAAAAAATGGAAGACCGCTCCCCTGTTGTTTTGCTACCAAAAGAGGAAAATCCGCGTGTTCAGCAGATATCCAGGAAAGTCCGTTATGCGTACGATGAAAACGGAAAGCCTGTTTCAAAGAATAAAGTCTATCAACTGCGTGACGGTCTTTTTGAAGCAATCATTGACAAGTTCTACATTGACCCGACTTTGGTTGCGTACGGCGAGGACAATCGTGATTGGGGTGGTGCGTTTGCCGTTTACAGAGGTCTGACGGAGTCTCTCCCCTATCATCGTTTCTTTAATTCGCCGATTTCCGAGGCTGCAATTGTCGGCAGTGCCGTCGGTTATGCACTTTCGGGCGGGCGGGCTATTGTTGAATTAATGTACAGTGACTTTATCGGTCGTGCAGGTGATGAGGTGTTTAATCAGCTATCCAAATGGCAGTCAATGAGTGCCGGGGTATTAAAAATGCCGGTTGTTTTGCGTGTTTCGGTAGGCTCAAAATACGGTGCGCAGCATTCACAGGACTGGACTTCGCTGATTGCTCACATTCCCGGCTTAAAGTGCGTGTTCCCTGCTACGCCTTATGATGCAAAAGGGTTAATGAACTCTGCTTTGAATGGTTCTGATCCGGTCGTATTCTTTGAGAGTCAGCGTATTTATGATATCGGCGAACAGTTTGTCAAAACCGGCGTGCCGGAGGGATACTATGAAATTCCTATCGGCGAGCCGGATGTGAAACTTGAGGGTAGTGATATAACTATACTGACTATTGGTGCAACGCTGTACCCCGCTCTTGAAGCTGCAGAAATTTTGAAGGATACATACGGACTTTCGGCAGAGGTTATTGATGCGCGTTCTATAGTGCCGTTCGATTTTGATAAGGTTCTTGAAAGTGTTCGCAAAACAGGCAGAATCGTGCTTGCGTCCGATGCTTGTGAGAGGGGTTCTCACATTAAGGATTTAGCGCAAACGATAACGGAGCTTGTATTTGATTATCTCGATGCACCGCCCGTAGCTGTCGGCTCACGCAACTGGATTACCCCCGCCTATGAGCTGGAAGACTTCTTCTTCCCGCAAGCCGACTGGATAGTTGACGCAATTCATCAGAAGATTTTGCCGCTAAACGGACATGTGCCGAAGAATAATTTTACCGGAATCGAGCAGTTGCGACGCAGCCGCGAGGGCGTGTAGGGAAACAGCTATGATATAATTGGGCAATACGGGGAGGGTGTTATGGAAAAATCAATAACAAATGGGGAACTTACTCAAGCAGGGAACAAAAAAGCGATAAATGTAGAAAAGACGCTAAAAGAATTGCAGAGTTATTTCAATAAGTTTCCGGATGAACGCAGGCCGAATATTTGGTCTATCATCGAATATGGGAAAAACAGTTATGAGACCCGCTATTCCAGATTCTTAAGATGGCTCCTGGACCCAAGCGGGAATCACGGTGCCGGGGATGCCTTTATCAGAGAGCTTTGGAAAGCACTAAAGACAAAGCAAAAAAAGCAGATGGCCGGCAAGGAAGCGGAGCTTGAATCAACTGAAACAGAGTGGTCAACTGAAACAGACGCTGACTGCGAGGTTTACTATAAGGATGATTCTCTGGTTATAGAAAACGGCAAGCCGAAAAGGCGGTTTATTGATATTTTGGTCTATGACAAAGTGCACAAACGATATCTTTGCATTGAACTTAAGGTGCTTTCAAAAGCCCATACCAACCAATTGACAAGTTATGCCGAGTATTTAAAAAACGAAGAGACATATAAAGATACATGTGGGTTGTTAGCATTCATTTCGCCTGATGGCGCTGATCCGGATAATGATGAATGGGACGAAAGTTGGGTAGGCTTTTCGTATGGGGAATTGCGAGAAGTCCTGCTAAATCTCTATAACCACGTAAAAGGCAGTGAAATAGAGTATAAAAATGATACATGCAAGTACATTTATTCTTTCAGGTCAGACCTAAAAAAATACTACTATGTACCAAAATTCAACAGTATCGCCAAAAAGCTATGTTCTGAGTTGGATGAGGAGCAAATTAGAGTAGAAGTGGAAAAATTTTATAATCCCTCAGATAAAGACAAGGAGCAGCTAGTTAAGCACATCGAAGAAAACCGTTTCCTTAAGGCTCCTAAGGACGAGACCGGGATTAATAAACTGCTTGATTTATCAAAAAGACTTGCCAACAAAGAGGGAATGAAGGACGTAGAGATAAAAAGCAACGGCAGCACAAAGTTCACCACAGATAACTTAGAAGATATCTTTGGCGGCATTGATCTTGCATACTACATTATCACCAGTTATTCCAAAGGCGTAGGAATAGCCGTCGAATTCAATGATCCCGGAACTGATGAGAAACGTGAAAAATGTATCCTCAATATAGAAACGTATTTTAAAGAGAATAAAAAGTTCGATGAGGGTGGTAAAGCAAAAAAAACAATCGGAATTACTATTACGCCAACCCACTTAAAAAACTTAACAAGAAATAACGTAGACGATGAATCCTACGATAACCTGATAGAAGCCGCACTGGACTACGATAAAAAAGCGTTTGGAAAAGACTGATCAGGAGGCAACAAATGACGATATTTCCAACGATCCTTACAGGGATAATAATACTAAAGGAGAGTACATAAAATGGACGTTTTAAACTTTGATAAGGATCATCCATACGCCTTTATATGCTATAAAAGACAAGACAAGGAAAAGGTAGTAGCGGATATTAAGGTGTTGCAAAATGATTACAACGTGAATTTATGGTTTGATGAAGATTTAACAAAAGGTAGACACTGGGATGAAGAAGTCAAACCAATACTTATGAAATCGAAAGTTGTTTTTTTCTATGCTTCATCTGCCGCTTTAGCCAGTAAAAATTGCCAAAAAGAACTAGGTATAGCAAAAAAATGGAGAATCAATATTTTTCCAATCCAACTGACAAACAAAAGCTTTATAGATGCTATAAAAGAAGATGCAGATAAACTTACTGATAAAGATAAATTCGATATGGATGCCGCATGGGATCTAATATCCGAAACTCTACCGACATCGATTAACTTCCCAATGTACAACAGCCCTAACTATTATGAGGATATAATGAAGGCAATTAAGAGGGATTACCGTGAGATTATTAAGAGCACTGTCATTGAACCACCACCGGAAGGGCTCTCTTCACCTCCGGTAGAAAAGCCACCTTCGCTTTCTATAAAACCCACTCCACCTCCAACAAAAAAACCACCGCCGTCGGAAATGGTAAAATGGTTTATGGAGTATCTTGTTGAAAACAAAGCACGAGGTATAAAAAACACAGAGCCTCCAAATATAAATAAAAACGGAATCGATTTCAGTACGGTAAATATCGAAAACACTTTTGGTTTTACCAAAGATCCGCAGGAAGAACAAGAGCACAAGATACGCAATATAGCTAAATATTATATTTACTCCAGACCCGAGTCAGTTGTTATTCGGGTGGGGGTTAGCGCCGGTACAAAAACAGATGACGAGGAAAAGAAAAGGCGGGCGAAAAAGTTCAAGGACTGTACCGGTTATGGAACACCAACACATGATTTGGTAAAATTTAAAGAAGTTATTTCGTTAAAAAAAATCGCTCCGGATATCGACCCGTACGATTGCGGGCGGGATAAGCTGACAAAAGAACTCCTATACAACATGCTTGATTATGTAATGGATAAAGACGACACATGGTTTGGAAATAAAGACTGAAGACAGGGGGACGGCAGACTGTATTTAACACATTATTGTATTATAGGAAGTTCTGATTTTTGAAGAGAGGATCTATGAACATTCAAATTTTCGGTAAATCCAAGTGCTTTGACACTAAAAAAGCGGAGCGGTACTTTAAGGAGCGGCGCGTCAAGTTTCAGAGTATTGACCTTATCGGCGTCGGGCTTAGCCGCGGTGAATTTAACAGCGTTAAAGCGGTTGTCGGTCTTGAAGCTTTAATTGACAGCTCGGCTCCGGGTGCGGAGATTCTTGCGTATTTGGCTTATGATTCCGACAAAGAAGAGAAGCTTTTGGAAAATCCTATGTTTTTAGTGACACCGATTGTCAGAAATGGTAAAATGGCTACTGTCGGTTATTGTCCTGAAATTTGGAAAAGCTGGGAGTAGTGTTCCACACTTTAAGCATCGGCACAAACGGACAAAACCTATATAATGAAAGGTATGAATTTACTGTGAAAAGAATAGCTACATTAGAAACACGTGATCTTAATCAAAGCGCTATGGACGGTGGTTGCGGAGAGTGTCAAACCTCTTGTCAATCAGCTTGCAAGACATCTTGCGGCGTCGCAAACCAACAATGTGAGAACACAGAGAGCAAAGAGTGATTCATTGTTATAAGCTATGCGGATATAACATCGTTCTTGATGTAGCCAGTGGTTCTATTCATAGTGTTGATGATGTTGCATATGATGTTATACGCTCTTATGAGCTAATCAATGACGGTAAAGACCGCAGTGTATTGATAAATCGAATATTACCCAATCATGTCGGGATAACTGAGGATGATATTCTTGAAGTTATATCCGATGTTGAAGAACTGAAAAGTCAGGGGAAATTGTTTTCTCCTGATACTTTTGCAGTTATCGCGGTGGCAAGACAGGGGGACGGTTCATCTGTCTTGTTTTTCGTGGAAAAAGGGGAAAAACGTTGCAAACTCAACAAGACAGATGAACCGTCCCCCTGTCTTCCCATCACCGCTCTTTGCCTCAATGTTTCGCACGTTTGCAACATGTCTTGCGCTTACTGCTTTGCGGGGCGGGGCGAATATGGCTGTGGTGAGGATGATGATACTGAGATAGGTGATGAAACGGAAAGCGACAATAACGCAAAGCTTATGAGCCTTGAAACCGGAAAGCGTGCGATTGACTTTCTGTTTGAAAACTCCGGCAAAGGGAAAAATCTTGATGTTGATTTTTTTGGCGGCGAGCCTTTGCTTAATTGGGAGGTTGTAAAAGATATTGTCAGATATGCGCGTGAAAAGGAGCGCGTGAGTGATAAAAAGTTCCGGTTTACGCTGACTACAAACGCCTTGCTTATCAATGATGATGTTATTAATTTCACAAATAGCCAAATGCATAATGTTGTGCTCAGTCTCGATGGCCGTCCCGAGGTACACGACGCTATGCGTAGGCTGCCAAATGGTGATGGCAGTTACTCTGATGTTATCGGGAAAATAACAAAGCTTGTGGAAGCACGCCGTGGTAAAGGGTATTATATAAGAGGAACATTTACATGTGAAAACATGGACTTCGTTAACGATGTTTTACACATTGCTGACCTTGGCTTCAAGGAAGTGTCCATGGAGCCGGTTGTTGGAGCAAGACAGGGGGACGGTTCATCTGTCTTGTTTTCTGAAGATAAACGGAATATCCCTTGTAAACACAACAAGACAGATGAACCGTCCCCCTGTCTTGATGAACCGTCCCCCTGTCTTACCCCCGAAGATTTACCCGAGCTTTTCAAACAATATGAAACGCTTGCCGTTGAAATTCTGCGGCGCGAGGAGCTTGACAGAGGTTTCAATTTTTATCATTACAATCTTGACCTCGCCAATGGTCCCTGTGTTCACAAGCGTATAACCGGGTGCGGTGTTGGCACGGAGTATTTGGCGGTAACTCCGTCGGGAGAGCTTTATCCGTGCCATCAATTCGTAGGCGACTCTAAGTTTCTAATTGGTGACGTATGGAAAGGTGTAACCAACACTGGACTACGCTCTTCATTTTCTGCATGTAGTATCTATTCCCGCAGTGAGTGTAAGGATTGCTGGGCAAGGTTCTATTGCAGCGGCGGATGCGCTGCAAATGCATACTATGATTCGGGAAGTATAAACGGTATCTATGAAATTGGCTGTGAGCTATTTAAAAAACGCATTGAATGTGCAATAATGATGTATGTGGCTCGTAGCAATATTTAAATTATATTATGCTTAAATAATAGAACTCCACTTTTGCAAGAACACCGTCAAAAACAGTATACGGAGGATCAGATGCTAACTAAGGCATTGCTTTTCCTTAGAAATTTAAGACACGAACCAATGGCAGCCGCTGCTTTTCTCCACTTCGGCTTGTTATCGGTTTTGTTTCTATACACAGAGCTTGTGTTCCAACTTTTGGCAAATACAATTGGATTAGGTTTTTACCGTGCCGTTTTATTCATTCTGCTTGGCACAGCAATGCTGACAATAATCACCATTTGCTTACCAAAACTTGCCGCTTTGCTCTTATCAGAAGTGGTAGTAATCTCTGTCACGCTCATGTCGGTCGGGCAGTTGCTGTATATAAAAATTTTCCACGAGTTTGTATCTATTGATATGATGAGTGGAGGCAGCGAAGCTATATACCGGTTTAGAGATATGCTCATGGATGCCATAAGGGAAAATATACCAGGCATTATCCTATTACTGATGCCGGTTCTTGTCCTGCCTGTGCTGTACATCATACGCCGTTTTCCGTCCGCAACGCGTTTGCATGTGAAGTACGCTATAATACCTATAGTTATCTTATGTGCGTGTCGCTACATACTGCTTGTCCCTGTTGCAGTTGATTCTTACTCACCCCGTGCTATCCGTTACGGGCAAGACGATTTGGGCAGGATATCCTCGGTCAGTGAGGTTGGCTTGTTTACTACAATGGAAATTGATTTACTGTCACAGTTCTTCTCTGCCGATGTTTCATCTGTCTTGGATGACCTTCCGGAGTTGCCTGTTGTCATTACACTACCCTCTCCGGAACCAACACCTGCGCAGACACCGCCTCAAACGTCGGGCTTGCCGGATGAATCCGATCCGGACAACTCCGACAATACTGACCAGCCGGAACTGCCTCCCGAACCGCCGCCGTGGGAAGGCAGATTCAACAGCTTTGATATCGATTTTGATGCTTTAATAGAGCGCGATGCAAACAATAGAGGGCTGCTCCAGCTCCATGAGTATTTTTCATTACTCGAGCCAAGCGCACAAAACGAGATGACCGGTTTGTTTGAAGGGTATAACCTAATCACAATCTGTGCCGAGGCTTTCACAGGTTGGGTCATTGACCCGATAATGACACCAACCCTTTATAAAATGCAACATGATGGGGTTTATTTCGAAAGATTCTACAGCCTTTACGGGTCGGGAACGATTGGTGGTGAGTTTGCGTTGGTTACCGGCTTTATGCCGAGAGGTCGTGGGGGTTGGTGTACAGGCGCAACGAGGAATTACCTGCCATTTACATTCGCTTCCCGCTTTCTTGAACTAGGGGTGCAACCACTCGCCTACCACAACGGCTCTTATACATTTTATGACCGCAATATAATGTTTCCTCGTATGGGTTATGATTTCAAAGCGTACGGAGGCGGTCTTGATATGTCGGTGTATGGCTGGAGTACAAGCGACCTGGTCTTGATGAAACTGACTATTGACGAATACATAAATGAGGATCGGTTTTACGTACATTATATGACATATAGCGGGCATGCGAATTATGGCTTTGGAAACCCGCAGGCAAGGGTAAACCGTGATGCGGTGGAACATTTGCCATATTCGACCGCGGTCAAGGCTTATATAGCCTGTCAGCTTGAATTTGAGTATGCTATGACGTATTTGCTCGAACGCCTTGAAGAAGCAGGCATTGCCGAGCGCACAGTGATTGTCATAACCTCTGACCATTATCCGCATGCACTGACGCATGACCAAAATGAGGAGCTCGCCGGCAAGAGCCTGGATAGGGTTTCCCAGCTCTATGAAAGCGCCGGTATCATATATGTTAAAGGTATGGATCCCGTGACTGTAACAGCACCCGCTTATGTACCCGACATGACCCCTACTGTGCTGAACCTTCTGGGGTTGCCGTTTGATTCACGTTTTCTCCCGGGGCGGGACGTTTTTTCTGATGCCATGCCATTCGTAATTCTAGGGAGCGGCATCGTAACCGAAGACGGTGTATACAATAAACACAACAGAAGGTTTACGCCTTTTGATGATGCTGTTGAAATACCGGATGAGTACGTTCCCGCGATAATAGCAATCGAGGCAGTGCGAAACTCCGCCGTAGAGCAGATTATCAGGTTGGATTACTTCCGGGCTATCAGGGATTTTTTGATATATTGACAGAGTCTGCGCATGTGTATATCATATACACTGTAAATTACTTACCTTGAAGGGTTAGGATATGAAGGATTTTACTGAGGGCAGCATAGCTAAGCCGCTTATTTCTTTTGCTGCGCCTATGATTATCGGGAATTTGTTTCAACAGTTGTATAGCATTGTTGATGCTATTATTGTTGGGCGTTTTATTGGAGGTGGTGCGCTGGCTGCAGTAGGAATTTCAATGGGTATTTTTATTTTCCTGACTTCGGCTCTTATTGGTTTTACTACAGGCGCAGCGGTTGTTATTTCGCAATTTTATGGTGCTAAGAAAAATGACAGACTGAAAAACACAGTTTCTGTCAGTGTTTTGTTTATGTTGGTGCTTTCGGTAGTGTTAACTGCTTTAGGTATTGTCTTTGCTCCGTTTTTATTGCGTTTATTGGGAACTGACCCTGAGATTTTCAATGACGCCTTGTTATATTTGCGTATTATGATGAGCGGGATTGTTTTTACCATGTTATACAACATGTATGGGGCTTATCTGCGAGCACTCGGCGATTCACGACGTCCGCTTTACATACTCATTTTTACAGTTATTCTGAGTGGGATTTTAACATACTATCTTGTTGTTTTTCATGGTATGGGTGTTGGCGGTGCAGCGGTTTCAACAGTTTTTGCACAGTGTCTTGCCGCTGTGTTAGGTTACTTGTACACACGCCTTTATGTTCCGCTTCTTAACATTAAAAAGTTGTTTTTCGATTCTGAGTTGTTCGGTTTGATTCTTAAATATGGTACTCCTGCCGCGATTCAAATGTCTATGGTCTCGCTTGCTCACCTGTTTATAACGCGGTTGATAAATTCATTCGGATCAGCGGCTATGGCGGGTATCACTGCCGTTACCCGAATTGATGCGCTTGCGATAATGCCTATTGCTACGCTGAGTATGGCAATGTCCACATTTATCGCACAAAACATGGGTGCGGGGCTTGAGAATCGCGCTCAAAAATGCTTCAAGATTTCAATGATTTACACATTATCTCTGGCTGTTTGCATTTCGGCTTTACTTATGGCATTTGCTCCGCAGCTTATTTCTATATTCCTTAATCAGGCTGACGAAAGTTATTCCGAAATACTAAGAATCGGAACAAATTACTTAAATATCATGGTTATTTTCTATTTCTTATTTGCGTTTCTTTTCACGTTCAACGGGTTTTTCAGAGGTGTCGGAGATGCAAAAATCGCTATGCTGTTCCCTGCTGTAAGCTTAACTATCCGCACCATTTCAGCATATGTTCTTGTCGGGTTTTTCGATATGGGTCCCGAAGCACTTGCTTGGTCAATCCCCATGGGCTGGAGCGTCAGTAGCATTGCCAGTTGGGTATATTACAAAAAGAGACTTTGGGTCGGCAAGGTCGCGACATGAGGCTTTTTACAGTCGCGGGTCGACGGGTTCGCTTTCGAGTGCCAGAACTGCGAATACGCATTCGTGGACGCGGTAGAGTGGTTCGTTTTCTGTGAATCGCGTCAGTGCTTCTATGCCGAGGGCAAACTCATTAAGAGCGAGGTTTCGCTTCTTTGACACGGAGCGTTTTTTTAGTCGTGTCAGATTATCTTCCAGCATGTATTCCGGTCCGTATATAATGCGAAGATACTCGCGCCCGCGGCATTTTACCGCAGGTTGCAATAGTTCCTTGCCATTGGTAGAGATGAAGTCATATGGCTTTACTACCATTCCTTCGCCGCCGCTTGTTATCACTTCCTCCCACCAACTTACCCCTGCAAATACGCTGTTTTCATCCAACAAATCAACTATAATATAATCCGTTGCCATAAATATCGAATCATTGCTTGTCATATACTTCGCAATGGACTCCATATGCCAAACATGGTTTTCGTCGCTCCAAACCCTGCCTTCTGTCGCAAGAATATGAAACGGAGCGAGCTTCAAGTCATCAAGACTCTGTACATCCCAGCAATATTTGCGGTACGCATCGGTGTATAAGTAAAGCGCATCGAATCGGGTCTGATAATGATTCTGCAAAGCTTGTAAGTTCACTGTTTGGCGAGATTGGTTTTCTGCGTTAATTGCCTTATCTCCGAGTGTTGCAATTGCATTTTCAATAGCTCCGACCGCCGCCGTCAGTCCGCTTCTCCCCGCTCGGCCTGTGGGCGCATATTGGTCTGTCAACAGTTTTTGTGCTTTTGCCGACCAGGGCATCAGCTCGGCATCAAGGCATACCCAATCGGTGTTAAAATCCTCCCAAAAGCCTGAAGCTGTGAGCACTGTTTCCAGCCGGGACAAAATCGCATTCTCTGTTTCGTTACCGTCAAAGAAATGGCGTCCTGTCCGTGTATATATTATCCCGAAGCTGCCATCGCTCACTTTAAATCGCTGTGCAGCCACTTCCGCATTACGGCACAGCACAACCACTGCGCGTGATCCCATGTGCTTTTGCTCACATACCACCTTCCCGACACCACGCGTTTTATAGTAGTCAAAGGCTTCGGCGGGGTGTTCCAAATATTCCGGCAGCTTGCTTGTTTCACAAGGTGACATGGTAGGCGGCAGGTAGATGAGCCAGTGCGGGTCGGCAGCGAATCGGCTCATTACTTCGAGTGCGGCGGCGGAGTTCTCTGCATTTATTCTAATACTGTGACGCAAGCGGGTTGTCAGATATCGCTGTCCCAATACATCGTCAATATTCAGTATATCGTTGTCAACAATTGTTTTTTCAATCAAAGGTTTAACCGGGGCATAATATTCCATTAAGGCATCGACTTGCACGATTTCCTTTTCAGGATAACGAAAAGCAGTCAGCTTTCCGCCAAACACACATCCGGTATCTATACAAAATGTGTTATTTACCTTTTCTACATCGGGTGTTGGCATGTGTCCGTATACCACCATAGCTTTGCCCCGGTATTCATTTGCCCACGGCAAACGGACCGGTAAGCCGTATTCGTCGGTTTCGCCTGTTGTGTCACCATACAGACAAAAATCCCTGACACGGCCGCTGCTGCGTCCTTGATACTTTTCCTTTATCCCCGCATGGGCGACAACAAGCTTTCCCTCGTCAAATACATAATGGTTTATCAGGTTGTCCAGAAAGTCCTTTACCTCCGCTACAAACTCTTCGCTTTGAGTACTGAGCTGCTCAACAGTTCCAGCCAGCCCATGTGTCAGTTGGACATTTGAGCCGCGCAGTTTTTTCAGCAGCTTCGCATCATGATTCCCCCTAACGCAGTAAGCTTCACCTGCCTGCATCATATTCATAACAAGCTTGAGTACCCCGATGTTGTCCGGACCCCTGTCGCAGAGATCACCTAGAAAAACTGCTTTACGTCCCTCCGGCGGAGTTGCCAGGTGTTTCTTTTTCTCGACACTGTAGCCAAGTTTTTCAAGCAATGTGCATAGCTCATCATAGCAACCGTGAATATCTCCAATAATATCAAGCGGTCCTTTTTCGTTCTTTTTATTATTCCAAAGCGGAACACGGCTCACCTTGGCATTTGATATATCTTCTTCGCTTTTTAGGACATACACATAACGAAACCCGTCTCTCTTCAAATACTTTATCGCACGGCGTAATTGCATACACTGCCTTGATATAACATTGCTTCCCATATCCCGGTCAATGCGTTTTTCGTTGCGTTCTTTGCATATATTCTCCGGTATATCGAGAACTATAGCGACTGCGTGTAAGTTTTGCTCTTTAGCCAGACGTAATACCGATGTACGCGCTTCTTTTTGCACGTTTGTTGCGTCTATGACAGTCAAAAGCCCAAGATCAAGACGCTTGTTCGCGACATAATAAAGAGTATCAAAAGCCAACGGGGTCACTTCTTGATTATTCGCATCATCGGAAATGAGCGCACGAAAATAATCGGAGGATAAAACCTCGGTTGGCTTGAAATGCTGTGCCGCAAAAGTTGATTTACCACTGCAAGATGCACCTATAAGTGCTACCACGCAAAGCTCCGGAATCTCTATTCGCATAGTAACGACAACTCCTTTTGTTTTATTCCACCTGACCCGACATAGTTACTTTTGCATAAGGAGTAATAAAGCTTATTTCTGCATTCTGCATTTTCATTTATTATTTTCAAGCCTGAACACCCCCTGTTGAGTCGGTGCACCGTGGGTTTCATCTGTCTCGCCGACCTCCGAGAATTGAACGGTATAGCCGAATCTATCCGCAGTTTTTGCCGCCCACTCACGAAACTCCGCCCTTGTCCACTCAAACCTATGATCACCATGCCGCATGTCATCGTCGTGCAAAAAAGCGTAATTGGTATTATATTCCTTATTTGGCGTTGTCAGTACAATAAGCGGCGGACGTGCGAACTCGAAAAGTACACGCTCAAAAGCATTGAGCCGCGGCGCATCCAAGTGTTCAATGACCTCAATGACACATGCCGCGTCATAGCCCGAAAAACGTGCATCCTTATATGTTAGTGAGCTATGAAATAGCTCCACCCGTCCATCTTCATTCACCCCTACCCGGTTAAGCTTCAATTTAGAGTTCGCTCGCTCAAGTGCCGCAGCAGACACATCCATGCCTGCTATTTTTGTAAATTGCCGCTCTTTTACCAGAAGACGAAGCAGAGAGCCTTCGCCGCAGCCGAAGTCAATCACGCTCTTTGCGTTGCTGTTTTTCAGAGCAGCGATGACACTTCCGAGACGTTGATCTTTCAGGCTCATCTTTTTTTCACGTTCTGCGGTTTCCCCGGATTCGTCTGCTTCAAAATTGAGATTCTCAGTTCCAGCTGCATCATTGGTTTCACCATCTGCCGCACCATCCTGCTCACCATCTGCCGCACCATCCTGCTCACCATCTGCCGCACCATCCATCTCATCATCCGCCGTACTATCTGCCTCATCACTTGCTGCAAGTCTCTCAAAAGCCATGTTGACCAACGAGCGGCGACGGTTTAGATATCTCCCTGTGATATATTCTTTTTCAGGGTGGTCGGGCAGCCAGTCCTCCCCCAACCGTAAGAGCTTCTCAACCTCGTCAGAGCCTATCCAGTAATGCTTTTGCCTGTCGAAAACAGGAATTAGCACAAAAAGATGCTTTAGCAGGTCACGTAAGCGTATATTTCCGCTGATTGTAAGATTTACATAACTACTCTCGCCCCAGCTTGGAAAAGCTTCGTCCAAAATAAAAGATTCATAGCTTACAGAATACCCGAGTGGTTCAAACACCGTTTCGAGCTTATCTCTTGCACCCCGGCACGGAAGCATTGTTATTGTGGCTTCCAAGTCAAGTGGAGAATCAGACAACTCCTGATGTGCATCCGCACGCCCGGTCATTGCTGTGCCGTACACCTTCGAGATAGCCGTGCTCATAAATGAGGACGACACATAAGGGCGGTCATTCACATAGTCAAACAACCCTCCCCCGCTTGAGCCGACCTTGCCGCGCGCTAAATCGATCGGGTCAATGTCAAGCAGAAGCGCAGCGGTTGTACGCTCGCCGGATACTTCCGGATAAAACACGTAGGCTTTACCATAGTTCAACTCAAAAACCTGAGGCCGATACGGGTTCTTATATAAGAGATAACCAAGATTTTCAGTGTCCTTGCCTGTGTACGTAATTGTCAGCAGCATAGCTCCCCCGATCCTTTAGTAAGTTTTAACAGCATGCGCTACATCATGTGACACTATCAACTCATGTGAGGTTAGTACACCTTTCTTGAACCTCACAACAGAAACGCTTCACATGCTGTACTTATCAGATATAGCCTTTGCTGCTGCACCGACTCTCTCCCGTAATCCCTCGGGTTCCAGCACCTCGATGTGCTCACCGTATTGTAATGCCCAATAGAACATAGCGTCCAAGCATACGCTGACACTTGCGGTCACTTCATTCTCGTCCGGGTCGAAAAACTTCACATCCTTGCCAAACCAATCGAGTATATCAGCGATGATGTACCGTTTGGCACGAAACAGTACACGTTTACTTTCGCCGCCGAACATATAGATGTTCTCCGCCATATGACGCGGCAAATCAAACCCGTGCTCTGCTCCTTTGACTTTCTTTTTATCTTTGATTTTTGACTCAAGTAACTCAATGTCACTTATCCGATCCAAACGATAATTGCTCACTCCATCATAGTTGTCAAGATTGCAAATTAAATAATACCGCCCGTTAGTCGCTGCCATTTGATATGGATTGACTGTGTATTTGCGCACTTCGCCCTTGCTGTTTTTTCGGGGGCGCATCTTTTTGTCGATGTCATACTCATTATATTTAAACGATACTTGCCTGTTTTTGCTGATAGCTTCATCTAATATATCTATGTTGTAAAAAAGCTGTTTATTCTCGGGCATGGTTTCAGGCATATTGCGAATATGCTTTACTTTGGACTTAAAATAGATATTTGAAAGCCCTTCCAGCTTTTCGATTAGCTGCTTACATTGACTATAAGGAATGTGTTTAGAAAAAAGTAAGCTGTCTATGAGCAAGCGCAGCTCGGCATCTGTAAAATCACGGATAAAATACCAGTCGGAATACATCGTATCTTCTTCGCCGCTTTTTTGACTGCGGATAGATTCGCTGTACTCCAACTCATAACCGAAGTCTATCAGATGCATAAGATTACGTTTTATCGCCTTACGGTCAACCTTCATATTGTATTCTTTTTCCAGTATGTCGGCGATTTCCTTTTGCGAAAGGCGATGGTCTTCATCGGTATAACGCTTGAGTATGTCAAGAATGTTCATTATTAACATCTTTTTCGGTGGATTTGGATACATTGGGCAGACCTCCTTTAATATGTGGGCATTTCTACCACAGCATACAGTATATCATGTTTCACGGTTCTCGCAAAGCGAGGAGTGAAGCGATATTATTAAATCAGAATATGATAACCGCTATACGGATGCTGTTATTATATTATGGGGCAAAATCAACTCATTGCGCAAATCCGATAGTCTTTTTTTGCGTCTGCGGCAGCTCCGGTATTTCAAAGTCATCTGCGTTCAGGGTTAACACGTCGTCTTTTGTCACAACGGACGGATCCAGTGCAACAAGGCGAGACGCCTGTTTCATCTGTGCTTTTTCAAGAAGATTGCGGGCGAAGCGGCCGTTGCCGAAGCCTTCCTGTTTCATATGAGTATTGAAGATCGGCATCAACTTGCTCTCCACTTCCGGTGAAAGCACTATTTTCTTTTTTTCAGCCAATAGACCGGTGATTTGGTATAGTTCTTCCAAGCTGTAGTCTTCAAACGGAACATGAAAAGCAATACGGCTTCTCAGCCCCGGGTTCTTCTGCAAAAATGCTTCCATTTTGTCCGGGTATCCTGCGAATATAACCACCATGTCCTCACGGTTATTTTCCATCTCCTGTACAATTGTGTTGATTGCTTCATCGCCATACATCCCGTCTTTATCATCCACAAGCGAGTAAGCTTCGTCGATAAACAAAACAGAGCCTCTTGCTTGCTGAAACTTGTTTTTGACGATTTTCGCTGTCCAGCCGACATATTTTCCCACAAGATCGGCACGTCCGACTTCATATAATCTGCCTTCGGATAACAGTCCGTTATCTTTCATAATCTGTGCAAACAATCGGGCTGCAGTAGTTTTGGCTGTTCCGGGGTTACCGGTAAACACCATATGCCTTGCTACGTTTTCAGATGATATCCCTTTATCCCTAAATAACCTTTGCGCTTTCTGAAAATCAATAGCTTGTGATATCAATTCCTTGACTTTTGTGAGTCCAATCATCTTGTCCAAGTCGGAATACGCGCTTCCTTTCGGCTTTCTGCCGGCTACCTGATTGCTTGCGGATTCAAAGGATGCATATTGCGGGAACACTTGTGTTTTCAGTTTTTTTCCGTACCACTCGTCAAATGCGATATTCAAGTCAGCGGCAAGATAACCTTTTCCTATATCCGAGACAGCGTTGTAGAGGGCTTTATCAGCAGTTACATTTTGGGCGCGTGCCAGTTGGCGCAGATAATTTTTTGCTTTATTTCCAAAAACAGTTTCTTCGGTCAGCGGTATTAAAGTCACCGTGCCTAAATTCTCAATAAAGAGATCTTTTAGTTTTTCGCAAGAGCGCGGCAGACATATAATTGTCAGCACGTTATTTCTGTGCTTCTTTAGAGTGCTGCAAATTCCGTTAATTATTTCTATGTCGGGATTTGCATAATCGTCTTCATCCTCGTCGCTGCCGCAGTAGTTTACAACAATTGCTGTATTAAAGCAGGATCGGTATAAAGTATCGTATTTATCCGGGAAGCTGCGATTGGGTGAGAGTTTTATGCCGCAGTACCGTTTGCTGCGAACCCTTTTATTTGCGTATAACGCCGAGAGTAAGGTTGTTGATATTTGCTCCCGTACATTGGGGTCATCGGTTTGAATCATATAATGTACAGGATGCCCGGTTCCTGCTGCTTCCGTTGGTGCTTGATAGATTCTTTCGATTTCGGGAACCAGAGTTTCATTGCATAATAATGAGTTTACTTTTTTCATAAGTGTTCTTTTATTTGTATTATCCGTGAGTATATACTCTGTGTAATCTATGCATCTGCCATAATGATTGGACAACTCTTCCAGATCAAATAATTCCAGTATATCGCTATGGTCTCCCACCAGATCGTGCCTGTCACTTGTATCAAGCAGCTTGTGAACGGAGTCAAATGTTATTTCCCTGATTTCGATGTTTTGGAACTTTGCATCGATTTGTTTTAAGAATTCGACCGCTATCTTGGCAGGATCGATCTCGTTACGGGAGAATACTCCCAGAAGAATCTTTGTTTTCCTTTTAATTCCCGCTGCGAATATATAAATTTCCCTGCCGTATTTATGATAGAACTCCTCAGAATATTGAGGTGCAAGCGCATTAAACTCTTTCCACTCATTGGTTTGTGTATAGTTATTGATTTTCCGTGCGTTTTCGGTATCTGCCTGCATCTTGTTATAGTCTTTAATAATCTCTCTCGCACCAACGATTTCGGCTTCAACTTGATAAAACAACATTGTATTCACTCTCCTTTTGCTTGTTCTTTATTTATCAATTTCTTTTTATTGGTATTGCTATAATAACAGGACGCATGCGACAAAAACAGCCCATCAAGACAGGGGGACGGTTCATCTGTCTTGGAAGACAGGGGGACAGGTTCATTGTCTTGCAAAGACGCCAATATTGAAATGACCGCTGTGCCCTTTTTGTCCCATCCTCTGTGATACATTGTTGTTAGTTACAGGAGAATTTTGAAGGAGGAAGAATATAATGAGTAAGGATATATCTATAAATGTGAATCTTAATTTCGAGGAGATTCACTGTGGTACGGTTATACCAATAGTTAGGTTATTTAGAGAAGATGCAGATGAAATTTTTTGTGGTGCGGAGCAAGTATATATCGGGACCGGTTTTGCTTCCGGTGAAGATAAAGAAATAAAGGCAGCTCATGTTGCCGCTGAGAATCCGTTCATGGCAATGTCAATCAAAGAGACATTGAAGGTGTTAATAATATTCACCGTTTTGACCGATAACGAATTTGATGGCATTGAAGCTGCAGTGAATTCGATTATAGACGCTGTTCACCCGGACGCAAAAATACTATTTGGGCTTTACTTAAATGAAACAATGGAATACGATGTCAGAGTTGATATTATTGCAGCGAAATAAAGAGGAAAAGAGATAAGAAGCTGATGAATAACAAAAAATATGTCGTTTTCGACATTGAAACAACCGGGTTTTCACCGAATTTACACAGGATTACCGAAATCGGGGCGGTCAAAATCGAAGCCGGGATAATCACTGAGGAGTTTCACAGATTAATTGACCCCGAAGTTCCTGTACCATGGAGGATTACGGAGATTACAGGGATAACTGACGAGTTGCTCGCAGGACAACCTACAATTGAAGATATCTTGCCGTTGTTTCTGGAGTTTTGTTCTGATTGTGCTCTTGTTGCACACAACGCGAGATTTGACATGGGTTTTATCAAGTCAAATGCGGCAATACAAGGACTTGAATGCAACTGTGAAGTCGTGGACACTCTCTCATTAGCCCGCAGAATTTTTCCTAAGCTGGAAAATCACCAATTAAATACAGTCGCAAATCATATTGATGTCGAACACTTAGACCACCATAGAGCAATGGGCGATGCAAGAACAACCGCGCATATTTTCCTGCGATGTTGTGAGTTATTGGGTTAAAAAGTGTCGGTGCTATCACGCGCACCTTTAGCCATCGATTAAATGCCCAAGATGCTCCTGAACTGACTCTATAGAAATATCCTCATCTATAAAATCGCGGTAGGCAATTGTGCTCTTAACCGCTCCTTCCATTGTTCGTATGTTAGAAGAAAAATTCTCTGCAATGTAATTTATAACATCATTGGGCAGAATAGTTCCGAGCTGTTCTGCTTTGCTTTTTATTATTGCTATGCAGAGAGCATTGTCAGGAGGCTTTATTTCTGCAAGTAAACCCGCCGCAAGCCGTGCATACAGAGGTGACCCCAAAGAGTTCTGTATTTTATTAGGTGATTGGCACGAAGTAAGCACGACTTGCTTACCAAGTTCGAGTAACGCTATTATTATTCTAAGAAGCTCATCCTGCGTGGCACTTTTGCCCTTTAGATAGTCAATGTCGTCAATCAGCAGCATATCTACAGTTTGATATCTCTTACGAAATTCGTTGAGTTCTCCTTTTTGTATAGCCGAAACTATTTCGTCAATAAAATCTTCGCACTTCACGAGTATGACCTTGAGATGCGGGTGCTTTTCTACGGCATTATGACGGATAGCACATAAAAGATGAGTTTTGCCTAAACCGTGGTTTCCATAGATAATCAATGGATTATATAGCTTTTTTGCATCAGCTTCCGCAACAGCAAGTACCGCCGCATATGCAAATTTGTTTGAAGCACCTACTATAAAATAATCAAATGCGTACTCGTCGATATGTATATTTCCGTTTTTGCTTGATTTGCTTACGTATGAATGTTGCTTTTCCGAATTGTTCATTTTATTATGTCCCCCTCAACTTCTTTTACATCAATCTTCATAAGCTTCGCCCATTCAAAAGACTATTGTACTCTATTTGTCCCAGCCATTATGATACCTTTACCTAAAACGGAATCGGTTCGTTATCATCGAGTTCAATGTACTCGGTAGTTTGGTATTCCCAACTGTAGTTTATTATGTCGCCTACTTCCGGTACGTAGATACGATGGCTTACATTGCAATAGTTTAGCCCTATTGTTCCAATGTTGCCTTCCCAGCGGTTCTTTACGACTTCGAGTGTCAGATCGAACGCATCCACGGATGGCGGCATTTTCGCCAGTGTTATCACGTTTGCCGCGCGGTTGGTGATGTCGCCGCTGCCGGATACGTCATCGCTGTCGAGTGCGCCTTTTGTTTTTCGGGGATGCGCTACAAGATGGACGTGGACATTGTGGCGGTTTGCGAAGCTAACGAGCTGACCTACAAAACGGGACTGCTGCCGGTAGAAGTCGCTGTCGCTAACGCGCCCGTAGTCGGCGGTCATCAGGTTGTCCACCATAAACACCTTGCAGTCATACCTCTTTGCCGCCAGTTCAAAGGCTTTGAGTATGGTCATTTCCTCCTCGGTGTTTGTGATAGCGTTATCATAAAGCCAATAATTGCCGCTATACCAGGCATGGATCTGATCGCGTGTGCCATTGGGAACGTAGTAGATTTGCCTGTCTTTTGCGTGGTCGTAATACTCTTTGATGTTCGTTTTTCCGGCGGCTTGCAGGTCTGTCCAATATTGAAAACGGTCTGCACGCAGTTCGCCGGAATATGCACAGACTCTTTTACCGTCTTCAATAGCGTCCAGCATGAGAAGTGACAACAGTGTGCTTTTACCCTCACCTCTTTTACCCGTCCAAACAGTTACATCACCCAGATAGAAACCACCGATTTTTTTGTTCAGCGGAATGATGCTTGTATTGACAGTTTCCATGCTCTCGACATCCAGGGGCACGACCTCCGCCAGGTTTAGAAGACCTGCGACGGGGACTTCCTTTGCACCGGCCCATGCAGCCATGACTGCGGTTTTACCGTGTTTGTGCATCAACTCGTTAGCATCCTTGCACTCGTGCTGCACAACAAAAATGCGCTTATCCCCCAGCTTGACAGCGAGACGGCGTACCATTTCGATTCCTGCCGCGTCATTATCCCCGAAGAGATAAATACTTTCAAAACGCGCAATAAAGTCCCAGCATGTATCCACCCATGTAAAATCCTCGGAGCCGGACGGAACACTGACAGCGTTAGGGATTCCTGCTTCATGGCATGCCATACAGTCAAACTCACCTTCGGTGATTGTCAATGGCTTTGTATAGTCGCACAGCCACATGCCGTATAACACCGGCATAGTATCCGCTTCACGCCACGCTTTCCGGTCGCCTTTGCCCAGTTTACGGGGATAACGGAATTTGTTGAAAACGAGTTCTTCCTTGTCATTGTAATAAGGGAATTGTAAATTGCCATTGTCATCCACTCCGACACGGTATGTTTCGGCTGTTTTCTTGCTAATACCGCGAAGTTTTAAATAGGACATTGCTGCTTCGTGCAATCTGTGCGGTTTTTTTTCGGGCTTTTTATAGGTTTTTTTATGCGGAATGTACTCTCCGGGCGGCTGTGTGTTTTGTGTGTTCGGTGTGTTCGGTGCGTTCTGTGTGTTCTGTCTGTTCTGAGCATTCTGCGTACTCCTAGTGCTCCATGTGCTCCGTGTACTCTGTGCGCTCTGCACCCCGAACTCACGGCATAACTCGGTAAAATGTCCTTGCTTCCCGCATGTCCCGCGCTTACAGTTGTACGTTTGCTTGTCTATATTCAGTGCAAACGTATATTTGTCCTTATGTCGCCCGCCTTGGCAAAACGGACAAAGCTGCGGCACGATTTCGGAGCCTTTTATGTTATACGGGCGCAGAAATTGATTTGCAAATTCAACCGGTGTCATTTTGGTTTCACCCCCAATACTTGTTTACCGTTCATCCATATGCCTCCATCCGGATGAGCAGTCCCGTCCGGAGGAAACTGCGCATCTGCACCATGCTTCACTCCGAAAAGACGTACGGCATCACCTCTATCCTGGTCGGTGGCTAACCAGGAGTTGATAAACCGTTTAATGCCCGCCTTCGTCTTGCGTCTCTTCGGGTTAGCCTCGCACCATCCCACCATTTTCCTAAGCTGCCCAACAACATCAACCGCCGGATATAATTCTTCCCAGCGTTTTACGTCAGATGGATAGATTGGGAAAGCGGAACCATTATTAAGAGGCATTTCTATCACGGACACTTCCTCGTGTGTCGGAATGTCAGGATTAAGCAGTTCTTCCAACCGGTCAAAGACACCTTTACGTCCTGCATGATTTTTTAGCGTAATGATATTAAGAATCTGTTTCGCTAACAACTCTTCATATTGATACTCAAACCAATTGGCCTCATCACGATTTTTATACTCCGTGAATATACTTGAGTATTTGCTGACTATTGCATCAAATGATTGTTTGATGAACAACTCCGTCTGCTCTAAATCGCGCTTCATCTTATTACTAAGCATAGTTTTACACCGCCTCCTATTATATTGTTCAAGAGAATTTTGCTTTCCTTTATCTTATCGGTCTAAGACAGATGAACCGTCCCCCTGTCTTAATGAGAATGATAACACAGAGAGTGGGACATTTTTATCCCATTTCTCGTGATATTATGCTCACGGGGGGATGATAGCTTGAAAAACAAAAATGTGTATGACCCGCATCAGTTTTCGTTGTTTGATTCGTTGCCGGATGAGCTTGCCGGTAAATTGGATGATCTTTCATCGGATGATTGGCTTGCGGTCATGGAGGAAGTGCAGGAAAAGTATAAAGGCAGAAAAGCGCAAGAACAGGCTGAGCAAGAGCGAATAAGGCAAAATGAACAAGCAAAGCGGGAACGGCTCAGGCTCGAAGAAGAACAGCGCCGGCGTGACATAGCGCAGCGGTTGCATGATCAACATGTCGCGGAAGTCACATGCATGGATCTGCCGATGGACTGGAACAACCTCTACGCAGATGACGAGCGTACTGCCGGCATCCACGCTGAGAGCATATCCGACGGTCTTATATTGTCGCTGACAAATCTTGGAGCGGTCGATATTGAGTATATCGCAAAAGTGAGTAAATATTCGTATAAAGAAGTTATCAGTACCCTTAAAGGCTCGATTTTCCAAAATCCCGCACGGTGGGATGAATGTTTTTACAAAGGCTGGGAAACCTCCGATGATTATTTGAGCGGAAATTTGATACGCAAGCACAAAGTAGCAAAAAAGGCAAACAAAACGTATAACGGCTATTTTTCCGATAACCTGAAGGCAATTGAAGCCGTCCTGCCTGAGCCGGTTCGAGCCGATGAAATATATGTGACCCTCGGTTCGCCCTGGGTACCTGCAAGCCTCATTGACGATTTTATTAATCATCTGCTGGGAGAGCTATCACATTATATATCACATTATAATAATAGCGATGGCTTAACAACCGTTAACTATGAACCAATTACTTGCTCATGGGATATACCATACAAGAACCGTTACGGCAACAAAATAAAAGCAGTTAGAACATATGGCACGAACCGCATGTCTGCATTGCACATCATTGAAAAGACATTAAATATGAAAACCTTGCAAATATTTGATAAGGTTCCGTCACAAACAACCTCTTCGGGTGAAAAAAGGGAGTTGAATAAAATTGAAACCATTGCTGTACAGGAAAAGCAACAACTAATCATCGAGGAGTTCCGAAAATGGATTTGGAATGACAAGCTCCGTAAAGAGTGGCTCGAAGAAATATATGACAGCAAGTTCGGCTGTGTGCGCCGGCGGATATTTAACGGTGCTTATCTATCCATTCCGGGACTCTCGTCTGATGTGACCTTGTATCCATATCAAAAAAACGCTGTAGCAAGAATACTTTTTACACCTAACACGCTACTTGCTCACGAGGTAGGTGCCGGCAAGACATATGTCATGATTGCTGCCGGTATGGAGCTGCGCCGGATGGGGATATCACGAAAGAATGTTTACGTCGTACCGAATAATATAGTAGGACAGTGGAAGGACATATATTTGCTAATGTATCCGCACGCAAACCTGTTTATTGTGGAACCGGATACTTTCACGCAAAAAAAACGGCAGAGCGTACTGAGATGTATCCGGGACGATGACTATGACGCCATCATTATTGCATATAGTTGTTTTGAGCTTATACCTATGTCCAGGGCACATTATATACACGAGTTAGAAGAAGAGATGCTTGCAGTTGATAATGCACTAAAAAAGCCAGTCACTAATCAACCACTGGAAAATAGAAGGACGCGTCTCAATGATAAAATAGTTAATGCCCGATATCGATGGATTAGTTCATCAGTTTACTTTGACGAGTTAGGTATCAACACCTTGTTTGTCGACGAAGCGCATAATTTTAAGAACATCAGCATTGAAACAAGTATATCCAAAGTCCTGGGTATAAGTAAATCAGGCTCATCCAAATGTAATGAGATGCTGCACAAGGTCCGAAGTGTCCAAAGAGCGAATAACGGGAGGGGCGTTGTTTTCGCAACCGGGACGCCCATAACCAACTCCGTGACTGATCTTTTCGTTATGCAGACTTACTTGCAGTATGGTGAGCTTCGGTTTTTAGACCTTCATCATTTTGACAACTGGGCTGCGACATTCGGCGAAAAGGTAACAGAGTTTGAAGTCGATGTTGATACCAGTTCCTATCGAATGGCAACCCGCTTTTCCAAGTTCCACAATCTGCCCGAGCTGACAAATCTGCTTACGCAGATTGCAGATTTCTACAGGGTAGGCAAAACTAATGATATTCCGGATTTTGAAGGATATGATGACAAGATCGTCTCCAAAACGACCGAACTGACTGATTATCTTATTGATATTTCAGCAAGGGCAGAAAGTATCCGCAACGGAAGAGTCAGCAGAACCGAAGACAATATGCTCAAGCTGACAACTGACGGGCGTAAAGCCGCGCTGGATATGCGCCTTGCTGAGCCAAACACAACTTTTTCATACGATTGCAAAGTGTTCCGTTGCATGGAGAACGTTTTAAACACCTATAAAGAAACCTCTGACCGGCATCTGACGCAACTGATATTTTGCGATATGTCCACGCCAAAGGCAGAGTTTAATGTGTACGATGAATTGAAGGATTTGCTTGTTTATTACGGTGTGCAGGAAAATGAAATAGACTTTGTCCACAACTATAAAACGGAAAAGCAAAGGTCGCAATTGTTTGCGAAAATGCAGAGCGGCGAAGTGCGTATACTTCTGGGTTCGACATTCAAGCTAGGGATGGGCGTCAATGTTCAAAAGAAGCTGGTTGCTATCCATCATTTGGATGTACCGTGGCGGCCTTCCGATATGATTCAGCGTGAAGGCAGGATTCTGCGGCAGGGCAATGAAAATAAAAGCGTGCAGATATTCAGATATATCACTGACGGGAGCTTCGATGCATATAGCTGGCAACTGCTGGAAAGCAAGCAACGCTTTATCTGCCAGCTCCTCAGCGGTTCAGTAACGGAGCGCAGTGCTTCAGATGTGGACGATGTGGTACTTAACTATGCTGAAATCAAAGCACTTGCCATCGGTAACCCGCTCATTAAACTGCGTGTCGAGACTTCCAATGAGTTGAAAAGAACCTGCGCATTACAGCAAAAGCTTATTCAGGCACACTTTGCAATGAAACAGGAGTTGCTGGAAATACCTGGTAAAACAGAACATATAAAATCGTTAATCAAAAATGCAGGGATGGACTTGGAACATTATCTTGCTAAACGCATAGAAATCAAGGAGCTTAAGGGTCATCGGCAGTTCGGAGCGGATATTTTAAACGCTCTTAAAGAACATATCATGCAAAAGGATGAGAAAACGCTCTTTGAGTATCAAGGGTTTAATATAGTATTACCGGATTATATGACTGAATTAAAACCCTATGTGTGGATAGAAGGCAGCGGCAGGTATTATACGGAAGTCGGTGACAGTGACATCGGCTGCATCAACAGGATTGATAACAAACTAAACGGGTTGCCGAAATTCATTGAAGAGCAAGAGTTTTCCTTGCAGAAACTGGCGGAGCGGAAAGCCGACATTGAATCCGAATTGGCAAAACCACATTCTTACGCCTCTGAAATTGAGGTTTTGAAGAATAGGCTCGCGAAAATTGATATTGAGTTGGGAGTTGAAAGTTAATGAGTGTAACACCTGCTGCAAGCACAAACATGACAGTCTTAACTGTTGATAAAGCCATATCGCATTTGCAAGCGGCGTATGTGGCAATCATAAACAGTGGGTTGCCCGTGTTTTTGATGCCTTCCGTCATGCTTTGGGGTCCGCCCGGCGTTGGGAAGTCTCAGGGTGTCCGCCAGCTTGCGGCGGAAATTGAGGTTGAAACAGGAAAGAGAGTGCAAATCACAGACGTGCGGCTTCTGTTGTTTAATCCTATAGATTTACGCGGGATTCCAACAGCAAATGCGGACAAAACACTGGCTGTCTGGCTAAAACCGAAGATTTTCCAAATGGATGAAAACCCCCATGTAGTAAACATCTTATTTCTGGACGAAATCTCCGCCGCACCTCAGTCTGTTCAGGCGGCTGCTTACCAAATTACGCTTGACCGCACAGTTGGCGAGCACAGGCTGCCTGAGAACTGCATTGTAATCGCTGCGGGTAATCGCTTAACTGATAAATCGGTAGCGTTTAAAATGCCAAAAGCACTTGCCAACCGTCTATGCCATTTAGAAATAAAGAGCGATTTCAAGAGTTGGAAGCAATGGGCAGTCAAGAAGGGCATAAATGAGAAAGTGACGGGATACCTCACTTTCAGGCAAACTGCTCTCGATCAATTCGGAACAGATGACATGCTTGCTTTCCCCACACCGAGGTCGTGGGAGATGGTAAGTAACATTCTCAACTCAGTTTCCGGAAATGTTGAAGATACATATCCTCTTATTGCCGGTTGCATCGGCTTGGGTGCGGCTATAGAGTTTCGCACATGGACAAAAGTCTATGATCAATTGCCGTCCATGGAAGATATCTTTTCCGGTAAAGACGCCGTAGTCCCGACATCTCCCGATTCTTTATACGCTGTGGTTTCTACAATGGTCGCTTACGCCCGCCGACGGATGGCTGATATTGATTCGATTGCGTATTCCATCAAATATGTCTTAAAACTGCCGCCTGATTTTGCAACGATTCTGATTAAAGATTATTTCGTATTCGGCAAGGATTTCAAGAAGCAGCTTATGTTGCTGCCCGAGCTGATGACATGGCTTCAAAGAAGCGGAAAGTATCTGGCGTAATTGGTTGTCAGTAACACCTGGTTTGTGCCTTGAGAGACGTGAAAGGAATGGTCATTATTATGCTTGACAAAGAAAAAGCCCAAAAATTGGCTGACCGCCTGATGCGCTCGCGTATACGGATTTTGCAGGATTATGGTTTTTTCGGGTTGTTACTTATGCATGTGATTTTTGCAGTTGACGAGAACTGTAATACTGCCGCAACCGATGGAGAGCGTATCTTTTTCGGACCGCATTTCGCTGAAAAGCTGTCCGATCCGGAGCTCGACTTCGTGATGATGCACGAAATACTGCATATCGCACTCAAGCACTGCTTTCGCGGTGAAAACTTTGATCAGGATGCTTTTAATATTGCATGTGATATTGTGGTAAATTCCAATATTATGAAGTCAATGAACCGGACAGCTCCGATAGTGCTTAAAGGTTTCGGTAAAGCGATGCATCTGACTCCAACGGGTCAGGAGGGACATCTTTTTACGGCTGAAGAGGTT
>WRDH01000016.1 GCA_009783555.1 Oscillospiraceae bacterium | reverse complement strand
TGCTATGTTATAAAGGGTGCTCGACAGAGGCTCGCTTGCGAGACTTTGGACACACTACTATTATAACATGGCAACCGCTTGTCTGTAGCAATTCGAGTTGTGTTGCGAAAAGGTAGAACATCGGTAAAACGGCGTTCTGCTTTTTTGTCGCAACTCCAACGTTTTTAATTTTACTACAGTTTGATTATATTATCCAGTTGTTTTTCATCTTAAACTCATTGATACTTTTCTTTGAACAGTAGTCCTGCGCACAACATATTTTACGCTTTGAAAAGCGCAAGTTTCGAAACAATCTATGCAAAGAAATAATTTGTCGCAGACAATATAGACTGCTCCGCAGTCGCAACAGCGAAACCGTTGGGTTTTGCTTAAAGGATGGTTTTACCATCCTCGGGGGTCTGGGAGCTTTGCAATCAACAAGCGGGTATTACATCAGGACGATTTTATCGGAATGGCTGTAATACCCCCTGCTTGCGAAATATTCTCTACACGTATAGAGTACTGAAACCGGAACATTGGTGCAGATTAGCATCTTAGTTATATATGCGTAGTTAATAATGTTAATTCTCGTCTGCGGTAGATAATGCTATGCTATATAAACTATTACTAATAAACATACCGTTAGATATTAGTTGATCTAGGAAAGGTTTTATTTCGTTTATATGCTTCATTTTCTTAGCAGCTATTAATACACCTAGCGTACCAACTATTTTTATGTTAAGTCTCTTAGCATGTTTGCGTGCAAGTAAATCATCAAGAATGCATAAATCAGCAGATTTTTCCATCGCCAATATCATTGTTTCCACTTCGCCAATATGGAGACTTGTGACAAATGTTTTTCTCGCATTGTCATTTTGGATTTTGGTAACTTCAATCCATTTATTTTGCGAAATAAAATCAACGTTTTTTCTTTTATCTGTACCACCTTCGGTGACTTCATGATATACCGCTTCAGCAATAAATACTTTATTATAGAGTTTCTTAAGCAAATCTAAGTGACCTATATTGCTGAGTAATATTAGTGGAGTAGAATTGACAACAACCAAGGGTTTATCCATTAGCATACCTCACAGCCAGGTCAGCATCATTTTGCAGTTCAGATTCTTCATCTCCTTCATAACGGAACACAGAAATTCCATACTGACCGAGAAGTTTCAGAAAATCAAACTCAGAAAAACCGGCTAATTCTGCTGCTTGTCCCAAGCTCAACTTTTCATCTCTGTAAAATTTAATTGCTATAGCAATTTTTGCTTCTGTTTCAAATTGAACCGAAGATTGTCGTGTTGATAAAACGACAGAATCAGGTATTGATATATTAAGATTCATGCTAATCTCCCCTCTTGATATAATATTGAAATACTAGCATATTTAGTAAGAAAAGTCTATAAAAACAAAGCATATATGCTTGCTACACGTAATAAAGACGGTTTAAGGATATAGAAATTCTTGTTATTAGCCTGATGATACTCTGCAAATGTTTTCAAGCAACTTCAACCATTACGAGTAAGTCAGAATCATCGAAAATAACAGCGAATAATGTATTATGTATGTTTACTGGAGAGAGTACAAAAGAAGAGAAACACAATACCTATGGTAGAGTAGTTCTTATATCTGTCCAACCTTGCAGGAACAGTTACACTTTACAGTACAATTGTGTAAACCAATGAGAACACGAGAACAGTTACAACTAACCAAAAGCTTGGTCATTTATTTTTATTATTGCATCCCCCTCAGCACCTCTGATATTTGTGCCGCGAAACGCTCTGTTTCCAATCACTCTTATACCGCTGCCGAGTGCAATGTTACTCAGTTCTGATGAAGCAAATGCTTCATGCCCTATCCTTGTTACGCTGTCAGGTATCACTACTTCTTGCAAAGCTGTTTCTGCAAATGCACGGTCACCTATAGCAGTGACATTGCTTCCAATGATAACTCGCATGAGCGGTATACCATCAAACATATTATTCCCAATCTCTGTTATACCGCTTCCAAAAACAACACTGCGCAAATCGCGGCAGCTCATGAAAGTGTCAGCAGCAATCGTCGTTACGCTGTCGGGTATAATGATTTCTGATAATGAAGTACCGGCAAATGCACGGTTGCCGATTCTTGTTATGCTGCTCCCTAATCTGACCGTTGTAAGCGGCATATTTTCAAATGCGTTGTTGCCTATAATTCTCACGCCGTTTCCGATATCGAGATGGGAAATCCTCGCCCCTTCAAACATTGATTGATCAATTTCTGTCAAGCTGTTTCCAATTGTAACACGACTAAGTGTATGAGTTGAAAAAGCTCTACTGCCGATTTGTGTTACGCTAAACAGCCTATTGCAAATACTTTTATAGATAATGGCAAACTCGATATCACAGAACCTTTAACGGAGCCTGTCGCTATTGACGTAGTTTGCACCCCGCTTGATGTAGCTTGTACTCCGCCTGACGTAGCTTGCATTCCGCTTGTCATACCTTGTGTTAAAGCTTCTGTTACTGCTGCCAAAACACTTGAGGACACTTCGGCAGACAATATTTCAGATTGAAAATGCTGCACAAGCAAATCACCAAATGGTAGCAATGGAATACCGTAGAACTTCTCGCCGCTCTTGCGTTCTTCTTCCTCAACCTCGGAACGTATGGCTTTACGGGCGAGAAACAGCCGGGTTTTAACTGTGCTGACATTACACTCCATAATATATGCGATTTCTTCGACTTTTTGTTCGTTAAAGTAATAAAGAAGAATAGTCTGTTTTTGCACCTCGCTCAATCCGTCTATTATCTTGCTAAGCCTTGATCTTAAATCATCACGTTCAGCGTATATAGCCGGAAGTACATCATCATCAGATTCTTCTTCACCATAGTGTTCAATATCATTTTCAGCATCAAGCAAGATAGCTATGTTTTTCTTGCGTAGCAAGCTATAACATAGGTTCAATGTGATTTTTTGAAGCCATGTGTTAAATCCGGCGGGATTTGTTAAGGTGTGCAAATTACGCCATGCGTTTATAAAGGCCTGTTGCAGAATATCTTCCGCATCTGCATCATTTTTAACTGTCATACGGGCTAATGCAAAGATTTTTCCATAATAGTGATTGTAAAGGTCTTCAAATGCTCTGCTGTCGCCACCCTTTGCGGATACAACCAGTGCTGCCTCTCGTTCATTCATTACCACTTTGTATAATCTCCTCTCTATGCTTTCACTATATAGACGCAGACTATTACATTTTGGTTTTATGTTTTATCAAAGAAGAAGTAGCACTATTTGGGTTTGATGACTCATATACGATACAGCATGCCGTACCAATAGCAGGATTTACGGGTAGCTGTTTATCTAAAATGTCGATATCCCTTGACAACACCGTCCGTGGCTACGCTTGACGGAATAAAAAAAGAATGACTGATTCGAGGCTCTTTGCAACGCCCTTACATACCTTCATATTTCTCAAATTCCGTACCCATTGGCCAATAGCCTTCTTCTTTTAAATGCGGTCTTATTACTCTTATCAGCTCAGGCAAATCCATTTCTATATCTATCAGCTTTTCAAGCTTCGGAATACCATTCGGAGTCCAGCCGCGTCTTTTGTACACCGCATCGACCAGTTGCCTGAATTGATCTTTGCGATATTCCATTATCTTCTCAATCTTATCCTCGACAGACATACCGGAGGGGTCAATGCCTAAAAGTTCAACAAGCTGTTTATCGTAACGCTCCTTGCGTGACAGATACTCGTCGACTGTTATCGGACCGAGTGAGCGAATCGGCGGCATATCGTGTTCGCGTCTGCCGCTGCCCATTCGCAAGATAAAAATACGTTGGAACGTATAGACACGCTCACTTTGGCGTATCATAGACGCTTCGTTGTGCCTGAAGCCCATCACACCTTCATATATGTCGAAATAGTTTTGAACATGTTCCGGAAATTTTGCCGGTTCTTTCTCATGTTTATTATTCACAGGCGTAACATCATTCCATGGAAGCTTACACAAACCAAGCAGCCCGAACCACGTGCGGAACATCGGGAAGTAATGCAATGCCTCCGCTTTATCCTCGAATGTCGGAATCTGATTGTTGACCATATCCATAAAAATCAGCCAAGCCTCGTCATGCTGCGGGCCTTTATTACAAAGAGCATAACCACCTTGTTGTGCTAATGATTCCTTCATTAGATACTCAGAGTATTCAAGCCCCTTGTTCTCCATCCCGAACTCTTCCATTTCGGCAATCTGCCCGGGTGTCATCTTCACCCAAGGGCGACCGTTTGCGTAAGGGCAAATCGGGTCATCACTGTAATACGGCTTACCGACAGGATAATCAGCAATTTCATCCCGGCTTATAGTCGGTATACCGTCAATCTTTTCCCAACGTTTAGGGTTAGCAATAAAAGCGGAATCGTTATTTGCTCCCGCGTTTTCAAGAATCGTACCTTTAATTTCTCCCAGCACTTTTTCGTCATCATAGCCGGATTCCTTAAGGAATTTACAATCCGCAAGATGCTTATTGAAATGCGCAGTTGGAATAGGCTTATCAGTAAACGGCTCATCAATGCTCTGCCATGTCCGACTACCAAGCATATGCTCAAACTCAGGAGCGACCTTACCGAAACGCTCGGCGAAAATACGCTTCATTTGGCGGACACCCTTACCGACAATAACGCCAAACCCTTTTCCCTGTGTCATTTGATGCATCAGCTCATTAAGTGCATAACCATTACCCCAACGCATATCCAAACCTTCGGAATCGTCGAGATTGTAAAGACCTCGTTGATAACATTCCTGAGCAAACGCCGTCATGGTACCGTGAGAAATCGTATCAACACCATAAGTATCGCAGTAGAAATTCGCCTCTAAAATCCAATGAGGGTCAAAGCAACCGACATTTGAACCCAAGCCTCCGGCATTTTCGTACTCCGGACCATCGACACAGACCTTGCTGCCTTTATATGCACCTGTACGAAGTTCAAAATTATCCGCAGCCTTGGCGCAACTCATGCTGCAGCCATACCAGCAGCCGTCGGGAACATTTTGTGTCACATATTTTTCGATATACACCTTTGACGAAATCTTCGGAGTCTCCGGATGACTGCCGAATTGGAAGTTGTGTGTCGGCAGCAAGTCATATCTGTCCATAACCTCAATAATGTTTGCTGTACCGATTTTTCGCATATTGTTTTGCTTTGTGTCAAGGTGTGCCATTTCCTTATGCAGACGAACACCGGCAGCGTTTATTAAGCCTTTTTTGACAGGATTATTCGAATCGCCGTGAACACCACGATAACGGATAACAACAGCCTTAATTTTTTTATTGCGGAAAACAGCTCCAATACCACCGCGCCCTGCCTGTTTAATGCGCACGCAATTACGCCGCTTATCAAAGAATGAAAAATTAAGACAACCTATGTAAGAATGCTCGGCTGCTCTACCGCTTGAGACAACGGAAATGCACATTCGGTCATCATCATTTTCCGCATACATTTCTGTAAGCTGTTCACACAAAATATGACTGTCGACTGCCTCATCGGGTGCAGTTTCAACACTGACTGTGCGGGAATTGCCATCGATAAAAATAATCAAATCCTCTTCAGCTTTGCCCTGAAGCTCTAAAATATCAAACCCCGAAAACTTGAGGAAAGGCCCGAAAAACCCACCGACATTACTATCAAAAGGCAGCCCCGTCAAAGGAGAAATCGAGCAAACCAGAGACTTCCCTGCCCCGGGATACTGCGTAATACCTGCAAGAGGACCGGGAGAAATAACAATGTTATTCACGGGTGCATTCCAACTTGTATCTTCACGAACAGACTTCCAGAGATGATAGAGGTCAAAGCCCTTACCCCCCGTAAACTTCTCCTTCATAAATTCCGTGACAGCTTTTTCACCAATAACAATGCCGCTCTCACCATTGACCGATGAGGTCAGTTCATCCTGATTGGAAATATCATACTCACCGCCGACACTAATATAAAGACTTCGGCTGTTATACCCGCGTTCAATAATTGACGGCTCAAAGCTATATGTGGCTAATACCCTATGCTTAGCCTTCATAGCCATCAGCTCATCACGCCCGGCGATATGATGCCGATAATCATTTTCAACTTTTTCGACATTCTTTGGCATTTTCTATTCCTTTATTTTTAATGCGCCTGTCGGGCATGATTTTACACACATGCCGCATGCTGAACATTTAAGCGGAGTTTGAAACTCATCGTTATAGAAAATGTAATTCCTCATACATTCGCCGATGCATATGAGGCAGCCTACGCATGCTTTTCTGTTTAAGCGTACAACACCGTTGGGAGCTATTGACAAAGCTATAGCGGAGCACATCCAGACGCAATCGCCGCATTGATCGCAAACAGCTATATCAAAGCCACCCTCATCACGGGCAGTTATGCGTATCGCACTCTTTTCCCTGTCCTCAACCTTAAATAAAGCTTTTGAGCAAGCAAGCTCACAAGCCCCGCAACCTGAACATTTCTTGGAATCCGCTGCTAACCTTTTCATTATTGTCCCTCCATTCTAAATGACAAATAGCAAATGACAAACGATACATAACAAACAATAAAAAATGCTCTGCCATAGATTATTTGACGTTGCTATTGATTATGCGGTAAAATACAATAATATTGTAATACATAGACTTGAGTTGGTCAAGGATAAGGAGGCAATTATGTTTTTAAGCGAAAAACAACAGGGGATGTACTCGCGTCAGATAATAATGAAAGATATAGGCATTGACGGGCAAAAAAAATTAGCCGAAGCATCTGTACTTGTCGTCGGCTGCGGCGGGCTGGGAGCACCTGTGCTGTACTACCTGACCGCAATGGGTATAGGGCACCTCGGTCTCTGCGACGGTGACAAAGTCGCTCTATCAAACCTCAACAGACAGATCCTTTTTACAATGGATGATATAGGAAAACAAAAAGCAAAGACAGCAAGCAAACAACTGAAAGCACTAAATCCCGACCTTAGAACAACTGTATATGACATGAATATAGATGAAAAGTCAGCAGAAGAAATAATACCGGAGTACGACATCGTAGTAGATTGCCTTGATAATTTTGAAAGCAGATTTATCCTGGGCGATGCTTGCATAAAAGCAAAAAAGCCGCTGGTACATGCAGGAGTAAGCGAATACTACGGGCAGCTAATGACAATAATCCCCGGTAAAAGTGCCTGCTTACGCTGCATCTTCCCAAAAGGCATACCTACGGGGGACGGTTCATCTGTCTTCCCTGTCCCCGTGATTGGACCGACGCCCGGGGTCTTGGGTGCTATGCAAGCTATGGAGGTTGCAAAAAACCTGTTGGGTCAACAGGTTTGTAGTGACGGGATTGTAACGTTCAACGGTTTGGAACTGAGTCTCGAGAAAGTGAAGATAGAGCAAAATCCAAGCTGTGGTTGTTGTCAGGGGGACGGTTCTCCAAGACAGGGGGACGGTTCATCTGTCTTGGAGGTGTTGCAAGGGATGTGACTCTATTTGAGGACTCAACAAGACAGATGAACCGTCCCCCTGTCTTGGAGAACCGTCCCCCTGACAATAATTTACGCTTTTTTTGCTTTTGGCGGATCAGGCATTTTGCCGCTTTTGGATTTTTTTGTGTATATATCAAAAGCTACGGCAAGAAGTAAAAACGCTCCTGTGATTGCAAGCTGGACATCAGAGCCTATACCCAGGTGGCTAAGCCCGTTGTTCAAAACGCCCATCAGCATAGCACCGATAATGGCACCGGTTACTTTACCAATACCGCCAAACGGTGAGGCTCCGCCTATAAAAGCAGCGGCGATTGCTTGCAACTCAAACCCGGCTTCAGCTCTGGCTGACGCGGCATTAAGTCGTGAGGCGAACATTATACCTGCCAATGCCGCCAGTACCCCCATGTTTACGTAGACCCAAAAGACTACCCGTTTAGTTTTAATACCGTTAAGTTCTGCTGCGTGAGCATTGCCGCCGGTGGCATAGATATGTCTTCCTGCAACAGTATTTTCCGCCACAAAGCTGTATATGACAATTAGTGCCGCTAACAACACCAGCATATTAGGAATCCCGAGGAATTGTGAAAACCAATAACCGAACAGATTTATCGCACCGATAACAATTGCAAGCCTTGCTATAAGGAAAGGCATAGGCATCAGTCCTGCTTCGTACAAACGTGCTGCTCTGCGTTTACGGAACTCCGCAAAAATAAGTATTAGAGAGGCAAGTGCACACATAACCAAAGCTGTTAAATTATAACTTGCGCCGCCTATAGATATACCTCCGAAAAAGTCCGGTACAAAACCGGCTGCCAGTCTGTGGAAATCCGGGGAGATATTACTGATTGTCAACCCGTCTAAGACATACATTGTTAACCCGCGAAAGAAAAGCATACCTGCAAGGGTGACGACAAAAAACGGGACTTTTACATAGGCAATCCAAAACCCGTTCCAGGCACCGGAGATAGCTCCGATAACCAAAACAGCGATAATTGCCAGCCACACAGGCCATTCCATCTGCACGATCAGTATCCCGCTCATAGCACTGGTAAAAGCAAGCAGACTACCAACCGATAAATCGATTCTACCCGTTAAAATAACCAGCACCATCCCGATGGCGAGTATAAGAATATAGCCGTTTTGTGTCACCAAATTTGATATATTGGCAGGCCGGAAGAGTATCCCGTCTGTTAAGTTCTGAAAAATTAAGGCGATAACAATCAGAGCGATAATCATGCCATATTGCCTGATGTTTTTTCTTATAATGTTCATTGTATTCCTCCTACCGGGCAAAAGGATTTCTCAGCTTAAGCACATTGTTCTTTGAAACAACGTCAAAGATAACGGCAGCCAGAAGCACCATGCCGGTGACCATTTGCTGTGCGGGTAAACTTATGCCCAATATACTCATGCCGTTGGTAATAATTCCGACGACCATTGCACCGATTATAGCACCTGTGACTTTACCGACACCGCCGGACGGTGAGGCTCCGCCGATAAACGCAGCGGCGATTGCTTGCAGTTCAAATCCTGTACCTGCTCTGGGCATGGCAGCGTTGAGCCGTGCCGTGAACACTAAACCCGCCAAAGCCGCCAGCACTCCCATGCTTACATAGACCCAAAAGACTACCTGTTTGGTTTTTACACCGCTGAGTTCCGATGCTTTGGCATTACTTCCGCAGGCATAAATATGTCTGCCCATCATGGTTCTATTTGTAAGGAAGGTGTATATGAGAATCAAGACTCCCAGCAGTACCACAATATTCGGTATGCCATTAGCAGCACCAAACCAATAACCAAACAGAGCAATCGCAGCCGTAACGATTATAATCGACGCTATCAAAAATGGGATGGGCATTGCTGTTACTCCATATTTAAGAGCAATTCTGCGTTTCCTCAATGCCGAAAATATATATAGCACGCAAAGTAATGCGCAGACAGCCACAGCAGTTATATTAAAGTTTGAGCCGTTGAAAAAATCCGGTACAAACCCTGCAGCCATCATTTGGAACTGGGCGGGAAAGGGTCCAATCATCCGTCCGTCAAGGATTATCATAGTCAAACCGCGAAAACCCAGCATACCGGCAAGAGTAACGACAAAGAAGGGTATGTTTATGTATGCAATCAGGAAACCGTGGAAAGCACCGATGACCGCGCCGGCAACTAAGCAAATCAAGATAGCAACCCATACGGGCCAGCCCATTTCAACGATAAAGACACCGCTTAGCGCACCCGAAAAGGCAACGACACTTCCTACCGAAAGATCAATACGTCCTGTTACAATAACAAGGGTCATACCTATTGCAAGGATGAGGATATAGCTGTTTTGAAGAATAAGGTTCGTGATGTTGTTAGGAAGAAATATGACTCCTCCTGTCCTGACTTGGAAAAATATTGCTATACCGACCAGTGCGATAAGAAGACCATATTGCCGTAAATTATCTTTTATGATGTTCATCGTACCCCCCCTTGGTGCTGCATGATACATTCCATAATAGCCTCTTGCGTTGCTTCTTCCTTCGGCAGTTCACCGATGATTCTGCCTTCGTTCATTACATAAATTCTGTCACTTAGACCGATAACTTCAGGTAGTTCGGAAGAAATTACAATTACGCATTTGCCTTCATATGCCAGTTGATTAATGATCTGATAAATTTCGTATTTTGCGCCTACGTCTATACCCCTGGTCGGTTCATCGAGAATCAGCACTTCGGGGTCTGCAAACAACCATTTACCCAATACGACTTTTTGCTGGTTCCCGCCGGACAGATTTTTCGCATGTTGTTGCACATCACGGGCTCTTATGTCGATTTTGCTGCGATAATCCTCAGCTACACGTTTTTCCTTGAATTCATCAACGGTTAAGTATTTACAAACTTCTTTAAGATTTGCAAGCGATATGTTCCTGCATATGGTTTCATCAAGAAGTAAGCCGAATTGCTTCCGGTCTTCGGTGACATATGCAATGCCGTTGTCAATAGCTTGAGATATATTGTGGAGAGCCAAGGGTTTGCCGTCTTTAATAATTGTTCCCGATATTTTTGTACCATACGCTTTACCGAAAAGACTCATGGCAAGCTCTGTCCGCCCTGCACCCATCAGTCCTGCTATGCCTACGACCTCTCCGCGTTTAACATGGAGATTGGCATTGTCAATCACTTTTTTATCGCTTATGTCCGGGTGGTAAACAGTCCAATCCTTGACCTCGAAGAGCACCTCTCCGGGCTTGGTTTCACGCGGCGGAAATCTGTGGGCGATATCACGCCCGACCATACCGCGTATGATACGGTTTTCGTCAGCATCACCATCGTTTGCAAAGGTTTCGACGGTTTTGCCATCTCTTAATATAGTAATCCTGTCTGCTACCTTCAACACTTCGTTTAGTTTGTGAGATATCAGTATACAGGTTATTCCCTCTTTTTTAAGCTCCAACATCAAGTTGAGCAGGTTTTCGCTCTCTATTTCGTTTAGGGCAGCCGTCGGCTCGTCAAGAACAAGCACTTCCACTTTTTTTGCCAGTGCCTTTGCAATCTCGACAAGCTGCTGTTTGCCAACACCTATATCTATAACCAGCGTATTCGGGTTCTCGCTAAGACCTATACGCTCCAATAGCTTAACGGTTTTTTGGTGGGTAACTCTCCAGTTAATAACACCGCCTTTGGCTTGCTCGTGCCCCATGAAAATATTTTCAGCTATGGAAAGGTACGGAATCAGAGCCAATTCCTGATGAATTATAACAATACCGCTTTTTTCGCTGTCTTTGATGTTCCTGAAACGGCATAATGAGCCTTTATAGAAAACTTCACCCTCGTAATCTCCATGCGGGTAAACTCCGCTTAGTACTTTCATCAGTGTTGATTTTCCCGCGCCGTTTTCACCTACAATAGCATGGATTTCACCATTTACCGCTGCCATATTGACATTGTCCAGAGCTACCACGGTATCGAATCTTTTTGTGATTGATTTCATTTCCAGTAAAGTATCCACTAACGTCACTTCCTTTAGTGTCTCTTTTATGAATTGTGCGGCACCTGTTTGGGATTCAACGCCCAAACTGATGCCGCATGCCGGTTAATTTAGAAAGTAAACTGATCTGCTGTGTAGTATCCTGTCTCAATCAGAGCTTCATACCAGTTGTCTATGGTTACTGATACAGATTGTGATAGGAATGACGGTACGAGTTTTACGTTGTTGTGATATGTGGTGGTGTCGTTAACGGGACCGGGACGACCATCCAGCACAGCTACGATGATGTTAACTGTTGACTCGGCCAATACTCTTGTATCTTTAAATACTGTTGAGAATTGCTCGCCATTGATAATTGATTGTACGGAGGGTACTTCCGCGTCTTGACCGGAAACTATCGGCCAAATCTGTTGCGAACCGTAGCCTACGCCGCGAAGAGCGGAGAGAATGCCGATGCTGAGACCGTCATACGGAGAGAGGACAGCGTCAATACGGTCAGTCGCGTAGTAAGCTGTAAGTAAGTTGTCCATACGTTCCTGAGCTCTTTCAGCAGCCCAGCCTAATGTACCTACAACATCCATGCCCATTTGTCCGCTTTTAACAACCAGTGTGCCATCGTCGATTTTGGGTTGAAGGATAGACATTGCGCCGTCATAGAAGAAGAACGCGTTGTTATCGTCTGGGGAGCCGCCGAACAGTTCAATGTTAAACGGACCTGTTTCACCATCGGTAATGCCCAGACCATCGAGTATGGAAGTTGCTTGTAGTACGCCAACGGCAAAGTTGTCGAATGTGGTGTAGTAGTCGACATGCTCGGTATCCATGATCAGACGGTCATATGCAATGACTGTGATGCCCGCAGCTGCAGCTTGTGCCAACACGCCGGTCAGCGAACCGCCGTCGATTGCTGCGATAACCAAAATATCTACGCCCTGAACTATCATGTTTTCGATTTGGGATACTTGATCGGCAACAACGTCTTCACCGTATTGCAGGATGGTTCTGTGACCTAACGCTTCAAGTTGTTGTACCAAGTTGTTGCCGTCGTCAATCCAACGCTGGGATGATTGTGTCGGCATAGCAATACCGATAAAACCACCGTCGTTGCCGCCGCCTGCCGGGGGTGCATCGCCGCCGCCTGCAGGGGGTGCATCGGAGCCGCCTGCGGGGGGTGCATCGTCGGCGCAAGCCGCAACCATGGCTAACATCAATGTAAGCCCGAGTAATAGTGCGATTAATTTTTTCATTTAATAAATTCCTCCTTAAATTTTAACATCCTTTATTTGGATATCACACAAGGAGCATTATATCGTAACTAAAATAAAAAGTAAATAAATTTTGAAAAAGATTATAACAATTTATTAACACGGGACACGGGGACGGTTCATCTGTCTTTACCTACCGGGCTAAGGAGTTTGCATAGATGAGATTTTTATAGTATAGTTGAGGACAGCAATTTTTTGTTTTTCTTAAGGCACAATGATTTTATCATTCATATTTTTGAGGAATACATATGAGAATATTAGTTACAGGCGGGGTACGCCCCACTTTACGGAGGTAGAGTTATGAAAATACTGGTCACAGGCGGGGCGGGATACATTGGCACTCATGCCATGGTTGAGCTTTTGAATCAAGGGTATGAGGTTATTGCTGTTGACAACTTTGTTAATAGTAAGCATGAAGCTATAAAGCGGGTTAAGGAAATCACCGGACGTGATTTTTTATTTTATGAAATGGATGTCAGGAATAAAAAACAGCTTGATAATATATTTCAGGAGCATGACATAGACTGTGTGATTCATTTTGCAGGCCTCAAAGCCGTAGGCGAATCTGTCCAAAAACCGCTTGAGTACTATGCCAACAATATTAATTCAACGCTAATTCTCTGCGAAATGATGAGAAAGCATGATGTCAGCAAAATCATCTTTTCATCAAGCGCAACAGTCTACAGCGCGAACAATAAAATGCCACTCACAGAAAAATCACATACAGGCGAATGTACAAACCCTTACGGTTGGACAAAGTTCGTGTGCGAGCAAGCGTTGACCGATATGGTCAATGCTAACGATAGTATGTCAGTTGCGCTACTGCGTTACTTTAACCCCATTGGCGCACATGAGAGCGGCAGAATCGGTGAAGACCCGCAAGACATCCCAAACAATATCATGCCGCTAATTACACAAACCGCAATCGGAATATTTCCGTATTTAAATATATACGGTGATGATTACGACACTCCGGATGGAACATGTATAAGAGATTACATACACGTTGTCGATTTGGTTGAGGGTCACATTGCTGCTATAAAGTATCTGGAAGAAAGCAAAGGTGTTAGTACATTCAACCTTGGCACAGGAAAAGGTGTAAGCGTCCTTGAACTGGTATCTGCATTTGAAGATGCTACAGGTGTAAAAATAAACAAAAAAATAGCTCCCCGCCGCCCCGGCGACATAGCTGTCTGCTACGCCGCAACAAATAAAGCAAAAGATAAGCTGGGCTGGGAAGCAAAAAAGACGTTGAAGCAGGCTTGCGAGGATACTTGGCGATGGCAAAAGGAAAATCCGCGAGGGTACGAGTAGCAAGACAGATGAACCGTCCCCCTGTCTTGCGTCCCCCTGTCTTGTTATTTTCTTCGTCTTTTTTTGTCTACCGTGTCGCCGCCGGCTTCGGCATATTTTATCAATAGTTCTCTTTGTTCGCTGTTCAATGATGTCGGTACTGCTACTTTTACTGTAATATATTGATCGCCGCGTCCTGAACCTCTTAGGTTTTGGATGCCTTTGTTTTTTAGTCTGAATACTGTGCCTGTTTGTGTTCCTGCCGGGATAGTGTATTTGACCTTGCCGTCGAGAGTCGGGACTTCGAGATCTGCGCCCAGAGTGGCTTGGACAAATGATATGGGAATACTTAGAAGTACCGACGAGCCTTCTCGCTCAAAGTGTTCGTGGCGTCTTATTGTCACAGTTACAAACAGGTCGCCTGCTTCGCCGCCGTTAACGCCTGCACTGCCTTGACCGTGCATTGAGACTGTTTGACCGTTGTCTATTCCGCCGGGGATTTTTACCTTTATCGTACGGTTGCGCCTGACCATGCCGAGTCCTTTACATTTTTCACATGGTTGATGAATGATTTTACCGCGACCGTTACATTTCGGACAGTCAGCCGTGCTTTGCATAACACCGAAAGGCGTTCTTTGCTGAGTTGTAACCACACCTCTGCCGCCGCAATCGGAGCATTTTTCTGCCGTGGTTCCTTTTTTACAGCCTGAACCGTTACAGTCATCGCATTTTTCGACACGTTGAATACTGATTTCTCTTTCGCAGCCGAAAGCCGCTTCTTCAAATGTTATAGTCAAGTTTGCACGGACACGCTCACCTTTTCTGGGTGCATTGCGGCTGCGGGTTGAAGCACCGCCTCCACCGCCGCCGAAGATTGAGCCGAATATATCGCCTAAATCGAAGTCCATGCCACCGAAGCCGCCGCCGAAACCACCGCCGAACGGACCGCCTGCTCCGGCTCCGCCAAAGTTGGGATCAACGCCTGCATGTCCGAACTGGTCATAACGTGCCTTTTTGTCCGAATCGGACAATACTTCATAAGCCTCGTTGATTTCTTTAAAGCGTGCCTCAGCTCTGGAGTTACCCGGATTTACATCAGGGTGGAACTTCTTAGCCTGCTGACGAAAAGCCTTCTTTATCTCTGCTTCTGACGCATCTTTTTTTAGTCCTAATGACTCATAATAATCCTTTTTATCTGCCATATTTCTTGTTGGGAACTGCAAGTTAAAACCTGCAGCTCCCGCCCCCTATATCCTAAATCCTATATCCTCAATCCTTACTCATCCACTACTTCGTAGTCTGCATCGTATACGCCGTCTGCCGGTCCTTCCGGAGCTGCACCGCCGCCGAAGTCTGCGCCGTTAAAGTCCGGTCCGGGTGCGCCGTCTTGCGGTGCTGCCTGGCTGTAAAGTTTTTCGCTGACAGCGTAGAATGCTTTTTCGAGTTCATCGACTGCTTCTTTGATTGCAGGTGTATCTGTTCCGCTAAGAGCTGTTTTAACTTTCTCGATAGCAGCTTCAATCGTCTGTTTGTCATCCGCATCGATTTTATCGCCCATTTCGTCAAGGGTTTTTTCGCTTTGATAAACCATTTGATCTGCGTGGTTGCGAGTGTCTACTTCTTCTTTGCGCTTTGCGTCTTCTTCCGCGTATTGTTCGGCTTCCTTCACAGCTTTTTCGATATCGTCTTTGGAGAGATTTGCAGAAGCTGTAATTGTGATGTTTTGTTCTCTGCCTGTGCCGAGGTCTTTTGCGGAAACGTTAACTATACCGTTCGCATCGATGTCAAATGTGACTTCGATTTGCGGGATGCCTCTGCGTGCAGGAGCAATGCCGTCGAGATGGAATCTGCCGAGAGATTTATTGTATTGTGCCATTTCACGCTCGCCCTGGAGAACATGGACTTCGACAGAAGTCTGATTGTCCGCAGCGGTCGAGAAGACCTGGCTCTTTTTGGTCGGGATAGTTGTATTGCGCTCAATGAGTTTTGTGCATACGCCGCCCATTGTTTCGATTCCGAGTGACAGCGGGGTGACATCGAGCAGTAGAATACCTTCAACATCTCCACCGAGTACGCCGCCTTGGATTGCGGCACCGGCTGCAACACATTCGTCCGGATTTATACCGCGGAACGGATCTTTGCCTGTAATGTTTTTTACGGCATCTTGTACGGCAGGGATACGTGTCGAGCCGCCGACAAGCAAAACCTTGGATAGCTGACTTGCGGTCAGTCCCGAGTCTTCAATTGCTTGTTTAACGGGCTTCATTGTTTTTTCAACAAGGTCAGCAGTCAGTTCATTAAACTTCGCTCTTGTTAAAGTGTAGTCCATGTGCTTGGGTCCGGTTGCATCTGCAGTAATGTACGGCAGATTTATGCTCGCGGTTGTCATGCCTGAGAGGTCTGTTTTTGCTTTTTCCGCTGCCTCGCGCAGACGCTGGATTGCGATTTTGTCGGTTGAAAGGTCTACGCCCGTGTCTTTTTTGAACTCTGCAAGCAGATAGTTCATGACACACTCGTCAAAATCGTCACCGCCGAGACGGTTGTTACCTGCGGTTGCGAGAACTTCGATGACACCGTCGCCGATTTCCAGAATTGATACGTCAAATGTACCGCCGCCAAGGTCATAGACCATTATTTTCTGATCTTGTTCTTTATCAAGTCCGTATGCAAGTGCTGCCGCAGTCGGCTCGTTGATGATGCGCTTAACATCAAGACCTGCGATTTTTCCTGCGTCTTTTGTTGCCTGACGCTGTGAGTCGGTGAAGTATGCGGGTACGGTAATGACCGCTTCGGTTACTTTTGTGCCGAGGTAAGCTTCCGCATCACTTTTTAGTTTTTGAAGTATCATTGCGGAGATTTCTTGCGGTGTGTACTGCTTACCGTCAATTGATACTTTGTATGCGCTACCCATTTCGCGCTTGATTGATGTGACCGTACGGTCGGGGTTTGTGATTGCCTGACGCTTTGCGACATGGCCGATCATCCGCTCGCCTTCTGCCGTAAATGCAACAACAGATGGTGTTGTGCGGCTGCCTTCGGCGTTTGCTATTATAACGGGCTCGCCGCCTTCGATAACAGCTACGCACGAGTTAGTTGTTCCTAAGTCTATTCCTATAATTTTTCCCATGATGTGTTTCCTCCTTCATATTTTGAAAATTGACAATTAATAATTTAAAATTACGGTTTTTATGATTTTTTGTTCTTTATTCCGCTGTTTCACGTTGTTATTTTGTTACTACGACTGTTGAGAAGCGTATAACGCGGTCACCTAAAGTGAAGCCTTTTTGGATTTCTTCGGCGACCATGTTTTCGCCAAGGTCCGGATTTTCAATTGACATGACTGCATTATGCAAGTTTGGGTCAAAAGGCTGACCGGCTGCGGGAATTGCCTTTACTCCCAGGCTGTCGAGCATATCCGTCAATTGTGTCATTATTAATTCGACACCTTTATAATAAGATTCGTCGGAGCATTCCATTTTAAGTGCCCGTTCCAAATTATCATAAACAGGCAGTAACTTGCCGATTACATCCGCACGTGCATCCGTATATGTTTTTTCACGTTCCTTTGCGCTGCGTTTGCGGAAGTTGTCATATTCTGCAGCCAAGCGCAGATATTTGTCTCGTTCAGCGGTGAGTTCGTTTTGGTATAAATCCTTTGAACCCGGTTCATTAATTACATTTTCTTCAGTCATTTCGGAATCTTCTGTAACATTCCTGTTTCCTGCTTTTGTATTCACGCTTTTTGCGTCCTTTTCTTCCTTTTTTACTCCGGGGGTGCTTTTACTCTTCGCCAACCCTATCATCTCCTGTCTTGTTTACTTTTGAAGAGGCTTTGAGCTGCATTACCTCGCTGCCCGGTCCTCCTAAAAGCCAGCTCAATCCTTGTGCCATATATGAAAGATGAGCGGCTACTTTCGAGTAGTCCATCCTTGTCGGTCCGACTACGCCGATTAGTCCTTGTAAATCGCTGCCTGTGTCGTACTTTATTGCCATGACACTAGAATCGCGCAGTTCGTCTGCCAGATTTTCCGGACCTATTGTTATTTTTATCTCCCCCGGCGTTTCCGGTGACGGTAATCGGGCAAGTTCCTTTTCATCGGACAGATATCTTATGATCCGCTGTGCCTTGTCTACGTCCCTGTATTCGGGATGACTTAAGAGGTTTATTGCTCCCGATACGCGGGTTCCGACTGTTTTTGCTTCAATCAAGAGCTCTATCGTAAAGCCTGCAACTACTGCGACAAGTCCGGTGTTATCACCAATCGCCCGCTCGCTGGATGTTATGAGTGCGGGGGTTATCCGTTCTTCCGGAATTCCGGTAAAGCTCGCATTTAACACCGCCGAAAGCCTGGTCAGCATTGTTTGCTCGACGTTCGTCGTAAGGTGGACAAGTTTATTTTTAACTGTGTCGTTGCTTAGAAGGACTACGATTATGAACGTGGAGGAGTCAACATAAATAAGGTCAAACCTCACAATGCTAATAACTCCGGTCATAGATGACATCGCGTATGCAGGATATGTAGTGAGTCTTGATGTCAGACTTCCGACCTTATCGAGCAGAGATGGTGTTTCCGTTAAATGCCCGTCAAGTGTGCTATCGATTACTTTGGCATCGTCGCTTGATATGTTTTGGTCTTGCATCAAGTCGTTTACATAGATTCGATAACCATTTGATGATGGTATCCTGCCGGCTGATGTGTGCGGCTGCTCGAGCAATCCCATGCTTTCAAGCTCTGCCATTTCACTGCGGATCGTAGCAGATGAAACCGATGAACCAAGGGCTTCCGCCACGGCTTTTGACCCTACAGGTTCTGCTCCCTTAACGAACAACTCTACGACGGTACGCAAAATTTCTTTTTTACGCTGACTGAGACTCGTCACGCTAAACCTCGTTTTTTTGGCATTAGCACTCTCACTCTCTGAGTGCTAAATACAGTGTACCACTACTTTTTCTAATTGTCAAGCATTTTTTGAATTTTATTTTTGACCTTCCCTGACCAATAAGAAAGTGGTGAGCAATCGGCAGTATAGGTATATAGTTATTCTTCGATTACACGCCGCGTCCATGCGTCGAGTAATCGCGTTACGCCGTCCATGGCTTCACTTGTCATAACTATATACCTATACTGCCGATTGCTCACAATTATATCATTGTAATAATTTGTAATGGTATTGTTGTTGCAAACTGTACAATTAATGAATAAACTGTTAACTCCTTAGGTAAGGCGGTGAATTTTATCAAAAAGCCACTTATTCCTGTTATTTTAATCCTGAGCAGCTTAATTGCAGGGTTTCTCATTACCAGTGTTATATATACAACCACCGGTTTTTCTATTTTCGGCAGAGCACCAAGGGCGACAGTACCGGTGCAGGAAGCTGAAAATATCGAGATAACAATGCTTGCATACAGAGTCCTCGAATATATCAGAGATGATGATTTTGTTTCGCTGTCCCATGTTGTACATCCCGATTACGGCGTACTACTGTCCCCTTATGCAACAATAGATATCACAACTGACAGACGTTTCACCGCAGACGAAATAGCAGTATTAGATTCAGATAATTCTGTTTACGTATGGGGTGTTTTTAATGGAAGCGGAGAGCCAATCAAGCTGACACCCGCAGAATATTTCGAAACATTCGTCCCTGCCGCCGAGCATATTGACGCAACGCTTATAGGCATTAACCAAATCGTTAGAAGTGGAAACGCACTGGAAAATCTTACCGAAGTCTTCCCGGCATCAAGCTTCGTCGATTTCCATATCCCCGCAAGAGAATCCTCCGACGAACCCGACTGGAGAAGCCTGCGCCTCGCATTTGAGGAATTTGAAGGCTATTATAAGCTGATTGCAATTGTGTACAATAAGTGGACAATATAATATGGAAAATAAAGAACTAATCAATATCAGGCTTAATGATGGTGGTGCGTCCGTCATCATTCTCGACCAAACTTTATTGCCAAATGAAGAAAAATATATAGAGTTAAGCAGTGCGGATGCGATGTTTGAAGCGATATATTCATTGCGTGTCCGGGGAGCACCGGCAATCGGCATATTTGCTGCATATGCACTTTGTGTTTTTGCATGTCAAATCAAGACAGAAGATTTTGAGGTATTTTACTCAGAAGTTTTAAAATACAGTGATTATCTTGATTCTTCACGTCCTACAGCGGTGAATCTTGGAACGCAGCTTAGGAGAATGGAAAGGCTCGTAAAAGACAGTTCCGGATTGCCGGTCAAACAAATACTTGAAGCGATGAGAGAAGAAGCGGACAAGATATATAATGAAGATGTTGAAATGTGCAGAGCGATATCAGAGCATGGTTTAACCTTAATCAAAAACGGCTACGGCATAATGACACAATGTAACGCAGGACCGATTGCGACATCAAAGTACGGCACTGCGCTTGGTCCGATTATCCTGGGAAAAGAAAAAGGCATGGATTTACATGCTTTCATTTGTGAAACCCGACCTCTTTTGCAAGGTGCCCGTTTGACAGCTTTTGAACTCGACAGAGCCGGAGTTGACTGCACACTTATCTGTGATAATATGGCAAGTGTTGTGATGAGCGAAGGCAAGATAAACGCAGTATTTGCAGGTTGTGACCGCATAGCGCGAAATGGAGATGTTGCAAACAAAGTCGGCACGGGCGGTCTGGCAATACTTGCAAAGCATTACGGCATTCCATTTTACATATTCGGTCCATCCACAACAATAGACATGGATTGTGCATCAGGAGCAGAGATAGAAATAGAACTCCGCAAACCGGAAGAAATTAAAGAAATGTTCTATATAAAACCCATGGCACCCAAAAACGTAAAATGCTACAACCCCGCATTCGACGTAACACCAAACAGCTTAATAACCGCAATTATCACGGAAAAAGGCATTTATAAGTCATTTAAGTAACTTTTTAACACATTTTTCATATATATTTCACAAAAAAGGGTATTGACATACGTGTATTCTTATGTTATATTGCATATGTAATCGGATCCGGCTCGTGTTTATATAGCGACTGGTTCATGGCAGACAGGGTTATTAAAACCAAAGGCACAACCGCGGTGAGAGACCGCCGGTACCCGTTAGGGGATTTGAATGGTGTGCATGTGCTGCATCAGAAACGAGTGTTAGTAGACAGGATGGGTTCGTAAAGAAAGGTGGTTATACTCTATTGTTAGTTGAGTACCACGAGTAGCCCCGCATCTGCGTTGGACGGATGCGGGGTTGTTTGTTTTCTTCATCTGCCTCTCTGTCTCTTTGCCTTGGGCGGACCAATGATTTCGGACATGATTATTGCGTTTCTTGCCATTTCAGCATCTATTCTTATACCATTTACACTTATACCATTAGCTTCCGATGATGCCTTAGTTGTTACTGTTGGTGCTTTGATTGTTATTGTCGGAACCATTTCAGTTTTTGCAGTGCTTCCACGCTTAGGCTGCTTCTTTTCGAATATGTACTCTCGCTTTTTTTTGCTCTCGCTTCTTTGTTCATCTGCCATAATGATTGTCCTCTATGGTTATGTATCATCGCTAACATGCTTCTGCTCATCTCCGCTTGCAATTGAATGACGCATGGTTGTATCGGAAACGACATTCATCATATTGTAGTAGTCCATTACACCCAGCTTGCCTTCTCTGAGTGCTGTTGCCATAGCCTTTGGTACTTCTGCTTCCGCTTCTACGACTTTTGCGCGCATTTCCCTTACTTGCGCACGCATTTCCTGCTCAACTGCGACTGCCATAGCGCGGCGTTCTTCCGCTTTTGCCTGTGCAATCCGTTTATCGGCTTCTGCCTGGTCTGTTTGCAATTGTGCACCGATGTTTCTTCCGACATCGATATCAGCAATATCTATTGAAAGAATTTCAAATGCCGTACCTGCTTCAAGACCTTTGTTGAGAACTGTTTTAGAAATTTGATCCGGATTCTCCAAGACTTCCTCATGCGATTTCGCGCTGCCTATTGTTGTAACGATACCCTCGCCAACACGGGCGATAACAGTTAACTCCCCCGCTCCGCCTATTAACCTGTCAATATTCGCTCTGACCGTGATTTTTGCTTTTGCTATCAGTTCAATGCCGTTTTTTGCAATTGCCGAAATTGCCGGTGTTTCAATGACCTTCGGATTTACGCTCATTTGTACAGCTTCCAGCACATCACGGCCGGCAAGATCTATGGCTGCCGCACGTTCAAACTCCAGATTTATGTTTGCTCTTTGCGCTGCTATAAGCGCGTTTACTACGCGGTCTACATTGCCGCCTGCCAGAAAGTGTGCTTCGAGCTTATTGATGGAAAGGTCCAACCCTGCTTTGACTGCTTTGATTTGCGGAATAACGATTCTGACAGGAGTTACCCTTCTAAGCTTCATTCCTATTAGTGTTACTATTCGGATTCTGACGTTTGCCGCGACTGCGCTTATCCAAAGCCCGATTGGGATAAAGGTAAAGAACAGCCAAAGGAAAAGGACTATTGCGATGACAATGATTAAGATTAAATAGAGTTCCATGCTTTTTTCCTCCTATTTCTTTTTTACAACGACTCTGTTGCCTTCAATTTCGACAACTTCTACGGTTTCGCCTTTTTCGATAAATTCTCCTTGTGTGACAACTTCAAGCTTAACTCCGTCAAAATCTACATTTCCGACCGGTCTGCAAATTGTTACCACTTCACCGGTTTTCCCCATTAGATATGACATATCCTCTGTGCCGGAGAATCCCTGATCCAATGTCTCCGATTCTTTAAGAATCATTTTGCCGGGTAATCGGCCTTTTGAAACCAGCGCTAAGAATATCCCCAACATGATAAGAAGAATCACGAAAAATACCGCAGTCAGAATAAGTCCTTGTGCAACAGTTTCTGCCGTAACAAATATACATGCTATAAGGGAGACTATCCCAAACACACCAAAGAAACCAATTCCGGGTTCAAACATTTCGACTATAATAAGTCCCACACCAACAATGAACAAAATCAACGAAAGTATCGAAATGTTTTCCAGTAAACTAAGAAATTCCACTTGTTCCATACTCCTTTCTTAAGCTTTTTGTGTTTCTGTTACTATGATACATATTATATATGTCATACAATAATCATACAATCCCCGAATGAAAAAAACCTGTATTTTTCTTTTATTGCCGCATCGTAGGCGTTTAGGGTGTTTTTTCTGCCTGCAAAGGCGGATACCAGCATTATTAGCGTGCTCTCCGGCAGATGGAAGTTTGTTATCAACCCATCCAAGCATTTATACTTATATCCGGGATAGATAAAGATATCAGTAAACCCGGAAAACGCAGAGACCAGACCATTGTCGTCCGAGCATGATTCAAGGACACGGCATGAAGTAGTGCCGACAGCGATTACACGCCCGCCGTTGCTTTTCGTTTTATTAACTGCTGAAGCGGTTTCTTCCGAGATTATGAAGTATTCAGCGTGCATATCATGGTCTTCTATGTTGTCAGTTTTTACAGGACGAAATGTTCCAAGACCGACATGCAATGTTACATACCGTATATCAACACCCTTTGATGCTATCTCATCTAATAGTTCTTTTGTAAAATGCAGTCCGGCAGTCGGAGCGGCTGCCGAACCGACCTCACTTGAATAAACAGTTTGATATCGCTCAGCATCCTCAAGCTCCTCATGTATATAAGGAGGAAGCGGCATTTTCCCGAGCCTCTCCAAAACTTCCATAAAAATCCCTTTATAACTAAACTCCAGCAGCCTGTTACCACCATCAGTAATCCCGATAACCGTTGCGGTCAATTCTCTGTCGCCAAAGACAATTTCCGTTCCGGGTTTGGTTTTTTTGCCGGGTTTTGTCAAACATTCCCAAACCATCTTGTCGTTTGCCGGACTAACGTCGCGTAAGAGTACAACCTCTACAGGACAGGCGGAAGACAGCGAACCTGTCCCCTTGTCTACACTGCCAATCAGTCTCGCGGGTAAAACCCGTGAGTCGTTTAAAACCAGGCAGTCGCCTTCTTTCAGCAGTTTCGGAAGTTCATAAAAATGATGATGAGCAAGAGTTCCTGTAACTCTATCCATGCAGAGGAGCCGTGACTGTTCACGGCTTGTTAGCGGTGTTTGTGCTATAAGCTCCGCAGGAAGCTCAAAATAAAAATCACTTTTTTGCATTATTAATAACCTATTCCTAATGCTGTTGGACTTGTGTGCATAAGTCCCAAGATTAACGCTCCTAAAGTTTTAACTTGAAAAACAAGTATGCGTATGATACACTAAAACGCAATATTTTTCAAGAAATTATGATATATCGCAACAAATCCAACAGGAGCTAAAAAGCACATGAAAAAATACAAAGTCGGAATAATAGGAGCCACGGGGATGGTGGGGCAGCGTTTTGTTACGCTGATGGAAAATCACCCCTGGTTTGAGCTTGCATCTTTAGCAGCCAGCAGCCGCTCCGCGGGTAAGACCTATGAAGAAGCTGTCGGCGGGCGCTGGATGATGCAAACACCGATACCCGAGGCTGTTAAGAACCTGAAAGTCCTGTCAGCAGAAACCGATATATCAAAAGTAACCGATGCGGTCAATTTTGTTTTTTCCGCTGTCGATATGAAAAAGGACGAGATAAAAGCACTCGAAGAAGCATATGCAAAAGCTGAATGCCCGGTAGTTTCAAATAACAGCGCACACCGTTGGACTCCCGATGTACCAATGCTAATCCCCGAAGTCAACCCCGAACACATCGCAATCATCCCGGCTCAACGAAAGAGACTCGGCACAAGAAACGGCTTTATCACAGTTAAGTCAAACTGTTCAATACAAAGCTATGTCCCGCCTTTTCATCCGCTCCACAGAAAATTCGAACTCACACATGCACTCGTATGTACATATCAAGCTATCTCCGGAGCAAGCAAGACCTTTAAAACATGGCCGGAAATGGTTGAAAACGTAATTCCGTACATCGGCGGCGAAGAAGAAAAATCCGAATCAGAGCCGCACAAAATCTGGGGCAAAATCACAGGCAATGAAATCATCCCCTCGAAAGTACCTGCAATAACGACCCAATGCATACGTGTTCCGGCGCTTGACGGACATATGGCAGCCGTCTTTATGAGATTCAAAAATAAACCGGAAATAGATGAAATAAAACAATTATGGCACGACTTCAAAGGACCGCCGCAAGAACTAAAGCTCCCCTCCGCACCAAAGCAATTCCTTCACTACTTTGAAGAAGAAAACCGCCCGCAAACAAAACTCGACTGCACCCTCGAAAACGGCATGGCAATAAGCATGGGACGCCTTCGTCCCGACACACAATATGACTATAAGTTCGTAAGCTTAAGTCACAACACCCTGCGCGGAGCCGCAGGCGGTGCAGTATTATCAGCAGAACTGCTGTGTGCAGAAGGATATATAGAAAGGACATCATAAACATGAAAACACCTATTTTTACAGGCTCATCGGTTGCTATCGTTACACCGTTCAAAGACGGAAAAGTCGATTACAAAAAGCTCGGCGAGCTCATAGATATACAAATATCGGCAGGAACCTCTGCCATAACAATAAACGGAACAACAGGCGAATGCTCGACAATGACACTCGAAGAATCTACCGCCACAATAGACTTCTGCGTCAAACACGTAAACAGCCGCGTAAAAGTTATCGCGGGAACAGGCAGCAACGACACGCAATCAGCACTGTTTCTCTCACAAGCAGCCGAAAAATCAGGCGCAGACGCACTAATGATGGTATCCCCATACTACAACAGAACATCCCAACGAGGACTAATAAAACACTTCACATTCCTCGCAGACAGGGTACATATCCCAATCATTTTATATAACGTACCACCGCGAACCGGAATGACATTCACAGCAGACACATACATAGAGCTCTCAAAACACCCGAGAATAATCGGCGCAAAAGAAGCCTCCGGCGACTTCTCGCTTATAGCCTTAACAATGGCATCCTGCGGAGATAACTTCTATTTCTGGAGCGGCAACGATGAAGACGTAGTCCCTATGATGTCACTTGGAGCAAAAGGCGTTATATCAGTCCTTGCAAACATCATCCCGGCAGAAGTGGCAAAAATGACAAAATACTGCCTTGAAGGGGACTTTAAAAGAGGAGCGGAAGTACAACTAAAATACTTCGATCTTATAAAAAAGCTTTTTATAGAAAACAGCCCAATGCCGGTAAAAGCCGCTTTAAACTTAATGGGCATGGACGTTGGAGAACCAAGATTACCTTTATGTGACTTAGAACCTTTAAATCAGGAAAAACTAAAAAAAGCCATGCAGAATGCAGGGCTTCTAAATTAAGTTGTCAAGGGAACTTCGATAACCTTTACATTAGTTAACCCAAGGGGCAGACAAAATGACCAAGGCGTTAATCCCGATATTAATATCTATCTTTATACTGTTACTCACATCCTGCGGAGGAATAAAGGATGTGAGCGGCGATGCCAAGGACGATGCCTTGGGTGAATCAGATACTCCTGTTGAGGTTCCTGCAGATCATTATGATGCCTATATGTGTCAAGAGGAAACGCTTGATAACCACAAGGTTCTGACAATAGGCGGAGTATTTATACCCGGCAATATCCGTCGAGCAGTGGCTGAGTTCAACGAAGCAAGTGAAACCCGCAGTATTGAAATTATTGACTACATCGACGAATATGCAACTTTGGAATATCGAGCGGAAGTGTTTATGCGCCTTCAATTAGAGTTGATGACAGGCGGCGGTCCCGATATTATTTATGACCACTTCGGGTGGATGACAAATCACGAGGTAGTGCTCGATTTATACCCGTTTATAGATGCTGATTCTGTGCTTAGTCGTTCCGACTTCTTTACGAATTTACTGTACGCTTTAGAAAGCCCTGTCGGCACACTGCCTATGATTGCCAATAGTTTCAGCATCAGAACTATGGTTAGCACAGAAAGAACCGCCGGACGTATCCAATCATGGACACCTTCAGCGTTACTTAAATTGCTTGAGCAAAATCGCCGTATAAACGAACCGTTTGGAAGGCATATTGACAGGGAACAATTTATCAGTCAAGTGCTGTGGCATGCGGGTTTTGACTTTATCGATTGGGATAATCGTACGGCAAACCTGGACAGTGATGATTTTATAAGTTTCTTAAAAGCCGCAATGCTGTTACCTAAACCATTGACCCCGGAGGAATCTTTCTCACTTCCATATCCCGGTGATCCGGAATTAGCACTATTGCTGGGTAATCAATTGTTGGAATACGTTTTTGATTTTTGTCCAAGTAGTTATAATCTTTTTACAAACATTCTCGGCGATGTTGTGGTACTGGGAGTTCCTACTTCGACAGGTGGGGTGAATGTCCTCGAACAGACTTGGCAAATTGGTATAAATGCGGCTTCACCGCATTCTGACATAGCATGGGAGTTCTTGCGCGGTTTCATGTTGCCGACAGTAGAAATAGAAATGTTTAGATTTCCATTGCGCATAGATATGTTTAATAATCTCATAGATACCTTGAAAATACCACATATTGAAATAGACTCAGACGGAAACACGGTGGAAATACCAATTGAACTGACACTATATAGAGAGGGTGGGCGTAGACCTAGAGTTTTTAAAATTCACGCCATTACAGATGATGTTGTTGACAGAGTACTACACATTATTGATACAGCGGTATTAAACAGACAAAATGTACACCAGCAGGCTCTATTTAGCCTGGTCGATGCAGATATAGCTTCTTTTTTTGCAAGGGAAAGATCAGCAGAGGATACAGCAAGGATAATTCAAAACCGTGTACAAACGTTTTTTAATGAACAGCAGCCTTAGAAGAGAAAGGAATGGGCATTTATATGATAAAACTTATTCTATTCGGATGCAATGGCTATATGGGACGCGTTGTAACAACGCTCGCGGATACCGACCCTGCTGTTACCATAGTCGCGGGTATCGACATCAACCTCGATACCCAACAACGTAACGACTACCCTGTTTACAAAGCCGCCAACGACATTACCGAAGATGCCGACATCATCATAGATTTCAGCAGCCCGTCCGCACTAGACAGTCTGCTGAATTACAGCACAAAAAAACAGATACCGCTCATCCTTTGTGCAACCGGATATTCCCCCGAACAAATAAATGAGATAGAGAAAGCAAGCACAAAAACAGCAATATTCCGCAGCGGTAATATGTCGCTTGGTATTAATCTTCTCATAGATCTGGTTAGCCGTGCAAGTGCCGTACTTGGAGATGATTTCGACATCGAAATAGTCGAAAAACACCACAAACGCAAGGTGGATGCACCCAGCGGAACAGCACTGATGCTTGCCGGTGCCGCAGCAAATGCGCTGCCGGAAAAACCCATATATATATATGAGCGCGAGAGCAAGCGCGAACCGCGCAGCAAAAACGAAATAGGAATATCCTCAGTCCGCGGCGGCACTGTAGTTGGAGTCCATGACGTAATTTTCGCAGGGCAGGATGAAGTAATAGAAATCCGCCACACCGCAACGTCCCGGGACGTATTTGCCGCAGGCGCAATAAAAGCAGCAAAGTATATGCATAATAAATCTCCCGGCATGTACAACATGAAGGACGTATTAAGGTGAAATTTTTTGCAATAAATAAATCTTATTAACAACTTTTAACCAAATTGATGTTGCATTTATATAAAATAATAGGTATACTCATTTGGTAGATATTATTTGGCTTCAAATTAAGAAAAATTAATACAAAAAAATGCAAAATCCGGAAAAGAACCGGTTGTATTAATATTATGACTTGACGAAAGGAAAACTCATCAATATGGAAGTAAATCAAGAATTAGTAAACGTACAAGATGCATTAAAAAGAATAGGCGGCAGCATGGATTTGTATAAACGGCTGTTAGGTTCATTCACCGGAGGAGATCACATCAGTCCGCTGGAAGAAGCATTAAGCACAGGAGCAATGGAAAAAGCTTCGCACCTGATACACACACTAAAAGGCACCGCCGCAAACTTATCGCTGACAAAACTCAGCACTGTTGCAACCGAGCTTGAGCACAAAGTGAAATCAGGTGAAGAACACTCCGACACTTTTGCCGAGCTTAAAAACATATATTTACTCACGTCACAAGAAATTTCCAAAGTATATTAGTACAATAAACCACTTAATCAAAAGGGATTGTGCTGCGAAAGGATAGTTATACTATGAGTACACAAAAAAGAGATTCAATTCTTATAGTAGATGATATTGAGATTAACCGCATAATACTACGTGAAATCCTCCAAAAAGATTATGATATACTCGAAGCCGCATGCGGTCAGGATGCGTTGGATATACTGCTCCCCCCCGACGGCAGCAAGCCAAAAACCCTTCCGACGGCAATTCTGCTGGATATTATGATGCCCGGAATTGACGGCTTTGAAGTATTGGAGAGGATAAAAAGCACAGAATCTACAAAAAACATCCCTGTGTTATTTATCACAGCAGCAGAATCTGACGAAACCGAATCAAAAGGGCTCATGGCTGGAGCTGCCGATTACATTACAAAACCATTTAACCATACAGTCGTAAGAGCACGTGTTGACAACCACATCAGCCTTGCACGTTACAGTCACAGCCTTGAGAAGCTTGTTGAACTAAAAACCGCGGAAGTAACAAAAACATACGAGTCCACCCTTGAAGTGCTTGCAACCATAATCGAATACAGAAACCTTGAATCCGGCGCGCACATCCGCAGAACAACCCTCCTTACGGATGCAATTATTCTAAAGATGCTGGAACATGAGCATTTCAAATCCAAACTCGATAAATTCAACATCGCATCACTTATCAAAGCCTCCGCGCTGCATGATATCGGAAAAATAGGAATTCCCGACGGTGTCCTCTTAAAGCCCGGCAAGCTTAATGACGAAGAATTTAACATGATAAAAACACATACAACCGTGGGGAGTCATATTATTGACAGCATTTCGGAGAATCTGCCGGACAACGACAATTTCTTACAATACGCAAAAGACATCTGTCACCATCATCACGAGCGTTGGGACGGCAGAGGCTACCCGGGCGGACTTGCCGGTGAGGATATACCGTTGGCTGCAAGAATCGTCTCAATCGTTGACGTTTATGATGCGTTGGTAAGCCCGCGCTGTTATAAAGACCCATTCTCGCATGATGTTTCATTCGGAATAATCAAAGACGGACGAGGCACACAGTTCGATCCCAACCTTGTAGATATCATCGAAGAAGTTGCGGAAGATTTCAAGAAAATACAAGAAGAATACAAAGACGTATAAAAAGACGTATAAAAAGTGATTGCGGCCTCCCGGCCGCAATCACTTTTTTCTTTAAAACATACCTGCGCTTTCTTTGGCGCGGTTGACCATTACGTCGACAAGACCGACAAGGTTTGCTATTTCGGGTTTTGACAGTTGTGCGTCGGCACCGACTTCGGCACCTTTTTTCTGCATGTTTTCATCAATCAGAGATGAGAAAATGATTACCGGTATCGCATTGAGCACAGGGTCGGACTTAACCAGCTTCGTGAGTCTGTGACCATCCATGCGGGGCATCTCAATGTCTGTAATCAAGCATGCAACCTTTGATAAAATGTCCGTTGTGCCCGAATCCTTGATTCTGGTGATGTGCTCCCAGGCTTCCTCGCCGTTGTTCAGAATGATCAGGTTGTTGTAGCCTGATGTGTGGAGGGCTTCTGTCAGCATTTTTCTGAGAAGAGCGGAGTCTTCCGCAACTACAATCGGGATATGCTCTCTGTCAAGTCCCGAGTAGGCTTCAACAGTGCTTAAATCAATTCCTGTTTCGGGGCTTATATCAAAAGTGATTTTCTCAAAATCCAGTATCGAGATGATACTGTCGTTTACTTTTGCAATGCCTGTGACGACACCCTCCTGCCCGCCGTAGATAATCGAGTCGGGCTTTTCTATGTCGTTCCATGAAATGCGAAAAATACTTTCCACCGCATGTACATGAAAAGCTATGTTCATTTGATTGAAGTTTGTGATAACGAATATGTCCTTTGCCGGATCGTCCGACACACCGAGACCGAGGTATCTGGCAAGGTCAACAATCGTGTAGACTTCGTTACGCGGTTGGAAGATCCCCTCAACACAAGGGTGCGCAAGAGGCATTTCCTGTACCTCTTGAGCTTGCATGAGTTCAGTAATTTTAGCGACATTTATACCATAGCTGTTGCCGGAAATGATAAACTCCAGTATTTCCAGTTCATTTGTCCCCGTTTCAAGAAGGATATTTGTATCAACTATACCCACTAAATCACGTCCTTTTGCATATTTTTATTAATTATACAGATAATCCGCTATTTTTGCAATAGCGGATTAAGTTAAATTTAAATATATCTAGCCGTTAATAATATCTGTAATCCTCACACCGTAGTTGTCATCGATTACTACCACTTCGCCCCTTGCGATCAGTTTGCCGTTAACTACTATTTCTACGGGGTCGCCTGCGATTTTGTCGAGGACGATTATTGTTCCCAGGCTGAACTCAAGGATTTCACTTATTTCTTTTTTGGCTCTGCCGAGTTCAACACTCACTTGAAGCGGTATGTTGTAGACAAGGTCGATACTCTTTGGCTCTCCCGCGGGACCCGGAGAATCGAATGCCTGAAACTGCATGGGATGAACATCTACTACGCGACCTTGCCCTGCCATCGGGGGCTGCTGAGGATATCCCATAGGTTGCTGCGGGTATGGCATTTGAGGATACGGCTGCTGTGGATACGGCATTTGCGGATATTGCGCTGCTGCTGCCGGAGGTGGTGGCACTGCCGCATACGGGTCTGCATATGGCTGCGGTGGTGCTGCTGCATATGGGTCTGCCATCGGTGGGGGTGGTGCCGCAGCTTGAGGTGGGGGCGGTGGTGGTGCTGCTGCCGCCGGAGGCGGGGGCGGGGGTGCCGCAGCTTGGGGCGGGGGTGGCGGCGGCGGTGCTGCCGCTGCTGCCGGTGTATCCGAATCGCCTGATCCGGCAGCCATAAATTGTTTTGCGAACTCGCGGCTTTCTTCATATGGAACAAGCTGTATCAGTTCACTTTTCAGCAAGCCTTCAATTTCCATGTCAAAGCTTATTTTTGTAACCTTGTCCAAATCTCCGAGAAATACCGAAACATCAAGGCCTTCCTCAACGGTTGTGCTTTTTGGCGGAGCAATATCTATTGCCTTTCCAAGAAGTTTTGCGAGCGAGGTAGATGATGCACCCATCATTTGATTCATGATCTCGCTCATGGCACTAAGATGCATTTCATTTAACTCAATGGGTTCTTCAACTGTTCCGTCTCCGCCCATGAGAAGATCTGTTATTAGTGCTGCATCTTCGATTTTCAGTACAAGTAAGTTTGTGCCTTTAATACCTTTGGTATACTCTATTGTCGCGACAACAAAGGGTGTTTGGTAAATTGCCAATATATCTTTTGATTCAAAGACGCGGACACGTGGTGTTGTAATGCTGACACGCTTATCGAGAAGTGTGTACATCGTTGTTGCTACCGCACCCATGCTGATGTTTCCTATTTCCCCGAGAATGTCGACTTCTTCATCAGTCAGCATTCCTTCAAGTGCTACAACATTTGCAAGCGGATCGCCTGAAACGCCGCCGGTGACTTCCGACGCCGCCGATATTCCCGCGCCGCTATCTGCGCTTTCGCCCGCTGCATCGTCGAGCATTGCGGCTATCGCTTCAGGGGACATCATATCGCCGCCCGATGCATCATCCAACATTGCGGCAATAGCTTCGGGAGACATCATATCGCTGCCCGTATCAGCCTCGGCTGTTGTATCAACAGGATCGACACCGCCTGCCGCATCGTCGAGCATTGCGGCTATCGCTTCCGGGGACATTATATCGCCGCCTGTATCAGGCTCGGCAGCTGCATCAACCACCGGGTCGACTCCGCCTGCTGCATCGTCAAGCATAGCAGCTATGGCTTCCGGGGACATTATATCGCCACCTGTATCAGGTTCGGCGGTTGCAACAGGAGCATCGCCGCCTGCATTTCCCGCCATCATGGCTTCAATTTCATCTTGTGAGAGATTCATTTTGTGCCTCCTCTTCCATCAGGACTTCAATAACTTGCATTGCATACTTGTGACCAAGCGTTCCTATTGTTGCCTTGAATTTTGGTATATGCTGGACTTTTATCGTAAGCGGTTGTTCAACCGGATGGTCAAGTTTTATAACGTCGCCGACCTGGAGATTAACTATGTCGGATACCGTCGCGGGTGTTTGCTCGAAGTATGCTGTCATCGGTATCGGTGTGTGCATCAGCATGCCTGTTATTGCTGCAAGTCTTTCTTCTCCTCTGCCGTCGTCACGTATGCCGCTTGAGAACCACATTCGGGTGTTGAGCTGCTGCGCAATCGGTTCAATCGCAGTTTGAGGGATACATATGCTCATCAGTCCCGATTCATCGCCCATTGTTATATTGATTATTATTACCGCTACTGGTTCGTTCGGAGCTGTTATCTGAGCAAACTGCGGACTTGTCTCTATTCTGTCAATATGCATTGAAAGTGCTATAACCTTGTCCCATGCTTCATCAAATACCGCACATTGTGTGCGAAGAATTCGCTCGACCAGTGCAATCTCTATTTCCGTGAACTGTTTTGAATTCTCACCTGTTGTTACTCCGCCGAATAAACGGCTGATTAACATATACGCAAATTCAGGTGACATTTGCATTAATAATGAACCATGCATCGGGTGAGCTTCCATGACCGCAAGTATTACCGGAGCGGGAAGCGAGTTGTTAAACTCACTGTATGAACATTCTTCTATTGAAAGAATTTCACATTCGCACGACACACGAAGGATACTTGAAAGACTGTTTGATAAAAGCTGGCTGTACGTTTCAAAGACAACATGGAAGGTACGCATCTGCTCTTTCGGGAATCTGTTGGCGGTTCTGAAGTCGTATTCCTTGACCTTCATCGTCGAAGTACCGCTGGAAGCCTCCGCTTCCGCCGCCGAATCTCCGGTCATGAGCGCGCTTAATAGTTCATCAATTTCCGATTGTGATAATATTTCAGACAAACCGCACTCACTCCCCTCATACCCTATTATTAATTTTTGCCATTCACTCCATTAAACAGGATTTGAGCGTAATTGTCAATAGAATTTGTACTATTGCTCGTTTCTTTACCCTACATCTTGTGGTTTCCCGGATTTTGCAACTTTAAAACGTTGTAGCACGCCTTATTCTTATTTGTTCCTCGCGGATTTTTTCTACGATTTCAATTGCGCTTTCGCTTACCGTGACTTTTTTGCCCGTATTTAACGTGATTATAGTATCGGGCGTTTCTTCGAGAAACTCGATTAGATTTTCATTTACATAGAACTGCGAAGCTTTATTAAGTCTTGTAACAAGAATCATTACGGACTCCTTCCGAATGTACCTGCGTGATGCGGGATTTAGAGTCCCGCATCACATCTTATTACTTATTATCGTTTCAGGTTTACAAGCTCTTCAAGCATCGTATCCGATACGGTTATGATCCTGGAGTTTGCTTGAAATCCTCTTTGTGTGACAATCATGTCCGTGAACTCGTTTGCGAGGTCGACATTCGACATTTCAAGACCGCCGCCGTCGATTTTACCTGCTCCGTCCTGGAACGCCTCCGTTAATACCACGGGACCCGATGAAGCGGATTCGCGGTAGAGGCTGTTGCCTCCTTTTTCAAGACCCGGAGGGTTAGAGAACATCGCTATTGCTATTCTGCCGATAACAACTTTTCTGTTGCCGAGGATGACCGATACATCTCCGTTTTCAGCAACCGCAAAGCCCGGGAGACCGACTTCTTCGGTATCAAAGTTCATAAAGAATGCGTCTAGCGCTTCTCTTTGCAAAAGCGGATCATCTATTGCCATAGCTGCCAGGAGTTCATTTTGCAAAGCCTCCGGAAGTTCGCTGAATACGGGTACGGTACTTCTCAGGGCTGTCATCCTGATTCTTGACAATCCGTTTATATCCGAGTCGGGGTGTACTCCTCCGGGTATAAGTCCGAATGCGGGGTCGCGCGCGGGTGAGGCTGTTACAGATTCCACTCGCAGTATTTCCCTCGGTGCACCGACTAAATCACCTGCCGTCGTCCAAGCTCTGAGAGTCCTCACCGCCCTTGTCCCGTCTGCGTCTATCACTACCCCATTATCAGGATCACTTATGAAATCGTTCAAATCTTGTGCCTGCCCGGCTGTTAATTCTACCGGCGCGTCGGGATCACCCGGGTCAGCGGGAGGCATAGCATCTACAGCTGGAGGTCCGACTGCTGCGCGTTGCAGAAGTCCTACGGGTACTATATCTCCCGGTTCGAAGTAGCCTTCTTGAATCCATGTGCCAACCGGAGCAATGCCGCCTGTGGGAACTCTATTGCTGCCAACTCTACCTGCGACTGCTTCAGCACCCGGATCTATTACGCCCATAATAAGCTCGACATTGCGTCCAAGCACGTAGAGCCCCGAGCTGGTAACGAGATATCCGTCATTGTCTATATCAAAGTTGCCTGCTCTTGTGTAAAAAGGTTCAAACTGTCCGGCGTCATTCATTTGCGCGACAATGAAGAATCCATCGCCGTTTATCATCATGTCGGTTTCTCTGTCTGTGCGTTGGAAGGCTGCTCTTGAGTGGATAACATCAACCGTTGAGAGCCTGATGCCGAGACCTATTTGCTTCGGGTTTGTTCCGCCGATTTCACCCTGGTTCGCCATACCGGCTGCTACGTTCTGACTGAAAATATCTTGGAATATTACACGGCTGGTTTTGTATCCTGCGGTGTTTACGTTTGCTATGTTATTACCTATAACGTCCATTCTTGTCTGGTGGTTTCTAAGACCGGATATTCCGGAATATAGTGAGCGCATCATAATGCGATTCCTCCTGTTTACTGTAATTTGGTTTTGTTACTTTATAATCCGTTAAGTAACTGTAATCAAATCGCATCCATGCTACTGTGTGTTTATCAGCTATTTTCGTTGATGTTTATTGCCTTTTCTCGTTAATTATCATTTGTCATTTATCATTTATCATTACGCTGCCTTGTCCTCGTCTTTGTTTGCGCTGAAGTCTTCATAGACCCATTTCCATGCTGCTTCATCCCATGTCCACTGGCCGAGGTTTGTCTTCCCGTCTTTACATGTTTCATAGAAGCCGCCTCTACCGTCATCCCGCCAGTTCACGGCATCGGGTGGTACCTCGGGTTTAGGTGTGTGCTTGTCTGTTCCCTGCTCTCTGATGTCGACTATGCTGTTGACCGGTACAAATATCGGTTCGCCTTCACCGATGTCGATCTGTGCCAGAAGTGAGCCTTTGTCAACAAATACCCTTGTGACAAGACCTTCGATATCTTCGCCGTCGACTTCTGCAACAACCATACGTCCGATCAGGTTGTTTGAAGCCGTTAGGAGCATTTCAGACGTTAATATGTTGTTGGTGTCAAAAACTTCCTTAATAGAAGCTACCGGAACGATATATTCACCGATTTGCGCCATTGCCACACCGTTACTGAAGAATATACTGTCCACGACACCCGGTATCTCAATCAGCCTTCCGTCAATAAAAGTTTCTGCTATAACGAACTTGCCGACCAGACCATAGGATTGATAGGTTGACATTGCTTCAAGCGTGCTGTTCATATTTTGCATCTGCTCAAGCGAGGAGAACTGTGCAAGCCCCGCAGCGAAGTCCGAGTCACTTTGCGGATTCAAAGGGTCTTGAAAACGCAGTTGTGCCGAGAGCAACAAGAGAAAATCGTGTTTTCCCATATCACTGCCCGATTTACGTTCGGCTCCGACCGATTGAACTGCCGTTTGGCTCACTAGATCTGTTACTGTTCCTAATACTGACATTGGAAAGTCTCCCTTCTTAGTTAGTGGTGATACTTCACTCTAACCCGGGTTCCTTCCCAAATTACATTTTTATATCCTATTATGCTCTGTATTCTATTGAGCTGACTCCTGTTTCCTGATAATATTCCATCAAATCCGGTAGTGTTGTATAGAATGCAATCCCGTCCGAGGAGCTTGTTTCGTGTTTGAAAGCGTTTTGCTGTTTGCTCTGCTCTTTTTCACCTTCGCGAGGGTCTTGGAATGAGCCGTAGTTGATGCCTGTGTGTATTACTTCTACCTCTACTACTTCGATTCCTTTGTTTTCAAGTGACTCAATCAGTGCGGTCAATTGTCCGTTTATCATGCTTCTGACACCACTGTCTTCCGCGTTGATTTTTACATGTAACCCTGCTGCGTCTATCGAGACTTCAAGTGCTACTTTTCCGAGAAAATCGGGATTTAGCCGGATTGTCATCGCGCTCTTTGTGTCATTTTGCATCATTTCAACGCGTGATATCATTTCTTGAAACAGGTTTTCCGGTTTGACCGGTGCGCTCAGTGCTGCTTGTGTCATTTGCTGTGTAGCCTGGAACTGTTCCGGTCTTATTCCTTCGCTGAGGGGCGGTAGTATATCGTTGACCGGTTGGTTTTCTTCTGTTGTGATTTTTTCGTCATTTATTGCACTGTTCACTGCGTTTACTGTATCTGCGTATGTTTTTTCGCTTTGTCCCTTTATTTGTGCGGTGTCATTTTCATTCTCCAAAGGGCTCGGGTTGCCGTTTTCGAAAGACTTGGAGCTGGTATCCGTATCGCTTCGGCTCTCCTGTATCCCTAAGTCCGGCTTCCGTGCCATCACATCCTCGAAAATGCCTGTGTTGTTTTCAACTTTTATTTCAGCGTTTGCCGGTTTGTTCTGTTCTGCGTTAACCGCTTCGGCTACCTGTGCGTATTCTCTCGTTTCTCTTGTCTCTCTTGTTTCAACAGTTACTTCCGGTTTTGCCTCGTTGTTTTCCGAGATTACTATCTGCTCAGGTTCCGGTGGTGCTGTGTTGTTTTCAACATGTATTTCGGGGGTTGTGGTAGATGTAATATCTCCTTCGAGAATAAAAACGACCTCATTATTCTGTAGATTTCCCATAACTCCGGCTGCAAGTGCTTCGTCTGTATTGTCTTCGTCCTTTACAGGCTTGACTTCTTTGCCATTATCTTTGGTTTCGGCTTCTTTTTCTATGAGTTTCGATCCTTGCTTCGTGAGTTCTTCTTCAAACATTCTTTCAAATCTTGAGTTACTCTCTTCAATGCCCGATCCCGCTCTCTGCCGAACACCCGCTCCGGAGTCTGTCCGGGTCGTCACTTGGGACAGTTTCTCCATGGGTATATTCAATTGCTTCACCTCCTATATCTTATATATCGCACAAAAACTGAAAAAGATTAGCGGAATGTAAAAAAATTGATATCCATAGCATAATATGGTAGACTCTGTGTGCGTTTATAGCTGTATATTTTGATAGAGGTAGGTATTGTCATATGCCTGATGCGTTTAATTGGGGTATTTTTATTGCGATATTGTTGTTATTGACCAGTGTAAGTTATCTTTGTTTAATCGTATCAACGTTTGTATCTGACACCATGACAAAAATACGTCGTAATTACATACTCGTAATCACGACGCTGGTTTTGAGCAGTTTTTTCTATGGGCTTATGAAAATTTCCGACCAGGATGCTCTGACCCGGATATTCTGGGCTTTCGGTTTTGTTACCGGCTGGATGCTCTTTCCGCTGTGGCTGATGTTTTTATCAAGTATAGCTGATATCAATAATAAGACCGTAAAAATCATTCTTAGTATAACCCCGTTCATCCTGGCAGCAGTTCTTTTGCTTTGCATCTTCACGGGCGGCATTAATATTGTACATACGCAATATGGGAATCAGTTTGCTTATTCAACCAACTATCCTTTTATAATCCTGTTTATCTGTATGACTTTATTCTCAATAGGTATCGTAAGCTCATATATTATATGGCTGCGCAAATCCGAACAAAAGGGATACCGTAAAATGATCATTGTATTGATTCTGCTTACGATGTTTGCCGCTCCAATCGGATTCATAACAGAGCTTATTACTCCGATTTTTATGGGTGGCACCAGCGTCCCGTTAGCGGCAGTCGCATTGTTGCCGTCCAGTATACAAGTTTTTATCATAATGAAAAAGTACAAAACATTCGGAGCAACCATATCGAATACATCCGAGTATGTCTTTACGTCGGTAGAAATGCCTATTTTAGCTCTAAACCACAACAACATAATAACTCTGGAAAACAATGCTGCCACTACGCTGATGGGCTGCAGCGTTATCGGGAAAAATATAGCCGATCTGATCCATGTGGATGGCAAAACTCCCGAAGCAGAGCTGTTCAATCACGGATTTACCAACAGAGCGGTTATGATAGAAACGCCGCGCGGCAACCGGATATGCGACATGGTGCTCACGCTTGAACAAGACAAATACAACGAAGCGATTTGCAAGATTGTTGTTTTAAGGGATTTAACAGAGTTAAAGGCCGTTAATTATACAGCGACCTTGCTTCTTACAACGGAAGACGACGAGGACATCCACCAACTGCTTTCAGAATGTATGGATAGTGTAGGCAGTGCCATGAATGCCGACCGGATTTATATATGGCGAAATGAAATGATAGATGATGAATTGCATTTTGTTTGTACGTATAGCTGGTTCGGAGAAATCGGAAAGGAAAAGAATTCCGTAACTGAGGGTCTGGCATTTACTTATAAAGACAGACCTCTATGGGAGCAGAAATTTACGCAGGGCATAACCATCAGCGGTCCGGTTTCAAATATGCCGCAGGATGAACAGGAATTTCTAAGCTACGAAATTAAATCAATCGTTATGATACCGCTATTTCTGGACGAGAAATTCTGGGGCTTTTTCAGCATTGACGACTGTACGGTCGAACGCGAGTTCTCTGATGATGAAGTATCGATTCTCAAATCCGTAAGCCTTATGATGGCAAGTGCGATAAACCGTCATGCGCTTGTTGAGAAGCGTACGCAGGAGCTTGCACTTGCACACGACAGGGCACGTGCGGCAAGCCAGGCAAAAAGCGAATTTCTTGCCAATATGAGTCACGAGATTCGTACTCCTATGAACGTGATTATAGGCATGATCGGACTGCTTCTGGAAATGGAAGATGACACCCCCGTTGAGCAAGCAAGGGACTACTTGCAAAAAATCGGAACGGCAGGCTCGGCATTGCTCGGGCTCATCAACGATGTTCTTGATATCTCAAAAATAGAATCCGGCAAGTTCGAGCTTACACCCGCTAATTACGAATCCGCAAGCATGCTAAACGAAATCATCACCATCAGCAGCATCCGCATCGGCGATAAACCGGTCAAGTTTAACTTAGACGTTGGCGACGGCTTGTTCATAATGATGTACGGAGACGATTTGCGCATAAAACAAATTTTGGTAAACCTGCTCAGCAATGCATTTAAGTACACGCGTAAAGGATCTGTTACACTTTCCATCACATGCATACGCGAAAATGAAAACGATGTGCGGTTGACCTTTTCGGTCATCGACACCGGAATAGGTATGCGCCCGGACGACGTAAAAAAACTCTTTTCCGACTATAATCAAGTCGACACACGCGCAAACCGCATGATTGAAGGAACCGGACTTGGCTTATCAATCTCAAAAGGACTTGCCGGGCTTATGGACGGAAGCATAACCGTAGAAAGCGAATACGGTGCCGGCTCAACATTCCGGTTATCGATCAAGCAAGGATTTGTCAGTGATAAATTAATAGACAAGCAAATTCTGGAAAGCATGCAAAACTTCAGCTATATAGAGACAAAAGGAAGCACCGAAAAACGCCTTGTACGTCCCGATCTCAGTTGGGCAAACGTACTGGTCGTAGACGATTCCCCAACCAACCTTGATGTGGCAAAAGGACTGTTGGGTAAGTATAAAATGAGAATTGACTGCGTATCTAACGGGCATGACGCTATCGACCGGATAAGATGTCAGCAACCGGTTTATGACGCAATTTTTATGGACCACATGATGCCGGGCATGGACGGTATTGAAACAACACAATGGATTCGCTCAATTGACACGGAATATGCCAAAACCATACCCATCATAGCCTTGACCGCAAACGCCGTAGCAGGAAATGAACGCCTGTTCCTTGACGAAGGCTTCCAGGCATTTGTATCAAAGCCGATAAACATCGCCAAATTAGATTCGGTAATACATCAATGGATAATAAAAGACACTGCAGCAGAGGATACAGGAGAAGCACCCGCCGCTGCCGAAAGTGAAGGCATCACAATAGACATACCCGGAATTAACACGATTTTAGGTCTGTCCCTATACGAAGGCGATATGGATATTCTATTGGACGTAATGCGCTCCTATGCCGACAACGTAACAGCAGAACTTGACAGGATGCAGAACCTCACCGAAGAAACCCTGCAGGATTATATCATAGACATCCACACCATGAAAGGTGCCGGCGCCGGCATCGGAGCAAAAGACTTGACACAAAGAGCAAAAAAAATGGAACGCATGGCAAAAGCCGGTGACTACCAAGGAGTAGCAGAAATGAACGATGACTTTATAAGGGATGCGTTGGAACTGGTGGCGAATATCAACGCATGGTTTGAGAAGAATATAGAGTAAAAATATGAGGTTACAGTACAGTCTGTTGAATTGCACTTTCAACAAAGGAATTTAGCGACATACCTTGCGCAGATGCTTCAAACGCTGCTTTACGGTGTAAATCAGCACTTATTCGCACATTAAAAGACCCTTTGAATGGCTTCTCAGGTTTAATATCATTTTCAAAACAAAAATCAAGATATTCATCTATTGCATTATGAAAATCTTCGGTAATGGATTGCACACTGTCACCCTCAAATGAAATCATCGCCTTAATCCCAACAACCTTTCCGTGGAAAACAGCATCTTCTTCTGAAAACTCAAGGCTCCCGACATAGTCTTTATAATGAAGATAGTTGCTTGTCCGTGAACGCAATTTTTTCTTCGTAATACTCATAATAATCCCCTTTCTGAAAGCGCTGTAAGAATGTCGTCTACCTGATATAATTTCAATATACTATTTGGATGCGGTTTGTGAATCCTAATATAGTCTCCTTTGCCATCTGTAAAAGAAACCCTTGACCCTCCGGTTTTTCCTCCACTTGCAATATAATAACCGAAGTGTCCCATCAGGGTAGTAGTTTCCTCAAAAGTAATATCCTTTGGACGAGATAAAAATCTTCCAAGCAGTTTGTCTCTTTTACTCAAACAATCACCACCTTGTTTTGATAGTATCACACTTTCGCAAAATATGCAACTAATATTAGTTGCATAACATTAACTGAACGTAGCTAACGATTTTGCACTACCCCTGTAGTTCCCAACGCCACGCAAGCGTGGCAATGCATTCTCCCTTATCATCCTTAAATACTCACGAATACCAACACCAATCACCATCAAGAAAAAAACCCGGCATCTTCTTTATGAAGTGCTCTCAGTATCACCTTATCTCCGATTATTGATTCTTTCATGTTGTCAGGTTCATATGATGAATAGCAATATTCCGCATCTCCATAGGGCTTCATCTTAATTTCTTCCATAACTTGACGTAAAATCTCTCGCCCGATACCTTTGCCTTGATGATCTTTATCTACAAAAAGCCTCCATACATAGTAACACGGAGTGCCGCCTGTATAATTTTCTTCGTCATCGCCACCGGTAGGGAAGTAACCATACATTACAAACCCCACCATAGTGCCATTTTCGTATACAGCATACACAATAATCATTCCATTTGAACCGAGTAATTTAGGTCGAGTTGTGTTCCTTGCAGAAGTGATGACTGGGGATAGAAAAACAATAAAGATAGCTGTGTTTAAATAACACGCTACCATTACTGTAGAAAATAAAGTATTTTTCATAAAAATGTCGATTTCCCTTGACAACGGCGTCCATGGCTACGCTTGACGGAAAAATAAAAACATACTATCCTTGCATCCTTGACGATAGCTAACTATACAACATAATCTCCGTGATATTCGCTGCATAACCCGGATCCATTGCCGCTAAAATTGCTGCGGCATTTCTTTCTGCCATGAAGTAGAGGATTGCCGCAACGTCTCTCGGATCATACAATCTTACAAGCCTCTCTGACGCAGCATCGGGAGACATTTGTGTGTAAGTTCTGCTTAGAGACATCATATCTTCAAGATCCTGCTCCGACATCGGGTCACGGCGGTGCAGCGGAACAGTTCTCTCGTACATCGCTATTATCTGCTCCTCGCGCCTGTCCAAATCGTTTTGGCGCCTGTCGAGCATTGCTTCACGAGTATCAAGGACACCTTCCAGAAGCAGTATCTGACTCTCACGCTCGTCAAGCTCTTCATTTCGCTCCTGATATCGCCTCTCCATAGTCAATCTCTCCGCCTCAATCCGTGCGCTTATTGTCGAAAAGCCCGGGTCGAGCCAGATAATAATATCAACGAGCGGATCAGTTATTACCTCACCAATTATCTCACGTGCGTTGAAAACATCAAAGTACAAAGCCGCTGCAAAACCGCTTATTAAAATGATAAGCACAAGCAACATGATTAATATTATGCCACCCGCTCCGCCGCCTTTACCGATTTCATCTTTAGGGTCCTTTGGCTTTTTTTCCTTTTTCGGTTTTGGCTCTTTTTCAGCTTTAGGTTCTTTGGGAGCCTTAGGCGGTTTTTTAGCCTTCTTCCCTTTGCCCTCCGCCGGCGGTTCACTATCTTCAGTTAAGTCGGTAGTATTCCCATCAGACACTTATAATCACCTGCCTTAAACCCTAACTTCTTCCTTAATCACATTAAACGAAACCAAGTCGTCCATTTCTTTTGCTTCTTCCGCCTGAACTTCCTTCATCCAATCCTGATACTGTTCATCACGGAGCTTCAGGTATGTTTTTATTTCCTTCATTGTCAGGATTAACCGCTCTTGACACCGGCGTACAACTTCTTCTGCTTTTACTATTTTCTTTCGCACTTCAATAAGCGCATCACGTAAATATCTAAAATACGAGTCATGTTCAATTAGCGCCTCTCCGACATTTTCGCCTTTTTTGAGAGCTTCCTCAAGTGAACGTTCATTATCAGCCCAAGCCTTAAGAAGTCTCTGCTCTTCATCCAAAAGCTCTTGCAACGCCTGCTGCGCCCGCCTAAGCTCCGCCTTTTGTAATTTTTCGACTGTGAGTTTATAATTATATAAAGCCTGTAGTGTAAACTTGAATTTTTTAATCTCAACCACCCCGGCACTTCATAGTTAATATACTAAGATTCTACTACACCCTTCATCATATCAAGTGTTTCTTCAAATGAGAAATGTTCAAGCATGTCTTGTTTTAAAAACGACTGTATCGGGTGGTGGAGCTTTACAGACCTGTCTATTTCGGCGTTTGCTCCTTCTCTGTAGGCGCCTATGTTTATCAGGTCTTCCGCTTCTCTGTAGACAGCTATCATGTTTTTTATTGTTCCGAACTCAGAAAGGTGTTCTTTGCTGACAATGTCCGGCATTACACGGCTGACGCTGCCTAAGATGTCTATCGGCGGGTAGTGGTTGCTGTTTGCTATTGCTCTGGACAGTACTATGTGCCCGTCCAAAATACCTCGTACTGTATCGGATATAGGTTCATTCATATCGTCACCCTCGACCAGAACGGTGTAGAGACCTGTTATCGAGCCTTTGTCCGACATGCCTGAACGCTCCAGGAGTTTTGGTAATATCGCAAAAACCGATGGGGGAAATCCTCTTGAAACGGGGGGTTCGCCCGCAGCCATTCCTATTTCCCGCTGTGCCATAGCAAAACGTGTCAGTGAGTCCATAAGGAGCAGAACTTTTTTGCCTTGATCTCTGAAGTATTCAGCTACGGCTGTTCCTGTCATTGCGCATTTGAGGCGTAATAGAGCCGGTTGGTCGGATGTGGCGATTACAAGAACTGATTTTCGAAGCCCCTCTTCACCGAGGTCCTTTTCCAGAAAGTCGCGAACCTCCCTACCCCTCTCTCCTACAAGTACAATAACGTTTACATCCGCAACGGCATATCGTGCCATCATTCCCAGAAGTGTACTTTTACCAACGCCGGAGCCTGCGAATATGCCAAGCCTTTGTCCCCGCCCGACAGTAAGCATGCTGTCAATTGCTTTTACTCCAAGCGGCAGAACTTCTTTGATACGTTCTCTTGTCAGAGGATTTGGCGGTGCGCTGTCGGCAGGATACCAGGCATCTATTTTAGGAGCGGGCAAATTATCAAACGGATTTCCGAGCGCATCGAGGACTCTGCCGATAAGTGCGTCTCCAACGGGCACTCTTAGTGATTTCCCTGTGTAAACAACATAACTGCCAAGCCCTATCCCTTCAAGGCTTCCGAACGGCATGAGAAGGGTTTGCCCGTCTCTAAATCCAACGATCTCGGCACGCATGCTGCGCTCTCCGTCCAGTGTAAACATCTCACATATATCACCGATTTTCGATGACGGCCCCGATGCTTCAACAGCAAGACCGACAATCCGTGTAACCCTGCCTGCTCGCTCGAGAGTGTCGAATTTCGCAAGAGAGGTTATGTATTTGGTTGTGTCGATTATTTTCATTCCTTACTCTGTACCACCCCGGCACTTCGTGCCACCCCCCCATAGAGGGGAATTTAGCCAGCCCTGTCATTCTGCGCGTTAGTCGCAGAATCTATTGCTGTATATTAAGTGTTCTACCAGACATATAGTATAATCATGATGTGGATTCTGCGACTTCGCGCAGAATGACGGGGTTAAGATTACTATTTGTCATTTGTTAGTTGCCCCTACTCCGGCTCATATTGGTTTGCTCTTTCAAACGCTAATTTTACAAATTGGAGTTGTGAATCTAAGCCGGCGTTTATTGTTACGTCGTCTGTGTCGATTATGCAGTCGCCGTCGTTTAGTGATACGTCTCTTAATACTGATGCTGTTACTGTTACTCCGCTGTCGAGCTCGATTTTTGCTGCTCCCGATGAGAAGAAGCGTTCATATTCTTTTGCACCGACCCGCAAAACTACTTTACCTTCCGTCGGCATTTGTCTCAGTGCGTTTTTTATCAGTGACATATAAACGTTTTCAAGCTCATCTTCGGCAGGATTGATTATTTTTCTCACTATTTCTACCGCAAGATTTGTGACCTCGCTTTCAAGTGCGCTGTATGTACGCTCACGCTCTTCGTACATTTCGTCGAGCAGACGTTTTAATGTTTCGTCGTCTTCCCGTATCTTCGCTTCAGTTTTTTCATCGTATGAGCGTTTGCCTTCTTCCGAGCCTTCTTCAAAGCCTTGACGGAATCCGCGCTGGCGTTCTTCTTCTGCCTCTTCACGAGAGTCAAGTATAATCTGTGCCGCCTGATTTCGAGCGTCATCCAGTATTTTTTCCATTTTTATCTCGGTTTCCGACCTTGCAGCCTGCAAGTATTCGTTAACCATCATTTCCGCAGAGGTCGCCGCATCCGGGATATCCTCCTCCTCTGCGTCGACCTCAGAAACTTCATCATCATCGAAATTTTTGAATTTTACGCGCGATACCTTTACATGATTTCTGTCTATCCTAAACAATCAGGTCATCCCCTTCTCCGCGGGCAACGATAATTTCACCCTCGTCTTCCAGCTTACGGATAACATTAACGATTCTTTGCTGCGCTTCCTCAACATCCCTGACACGCACAGGCCCCATAACTTCCATGTCGTCCTTAATCATATCCTGCAGACGTTTTGAGATGTTTCCGAAAATGACTTTGGTAACATCTTCGCCTGCCATTTTGAGTGCGACCGCAAGGTCTGCGTTGTTGATTTCGCGCAGTACGCGCTGTACCGTAACGTTGTTGAGTTTTGCGATGTCTTCGAATACGAACAGACGTTTTCTGATTTCATCCGCAAGTTCACTGTCGTTAACATCGAGGCTTTCAAGGATATTTTTCTCGGATGAACGGTCGAGGGAGTTGATAATTTCTACGATCGTATCTATACCGCCGACGATAATGTTTTCCGTAAAGCCCATTGATGTTATTTTACGTTCGAGTATTCTTTCCGCCTCTTTTACATATTCGGGAGATGTACTTCCCATGTTTGAAATTCGGCTGATTATTTCAGTTTGCTTTTCTGATGGCAACGATGCAATAATCTGTGCCGATTGCCTCGGCTCAATATATGACAGGACAAGTGCTATGGTTTGCGGGTGTTCGTTATGGATTACGTTCAGGATTTGGTTGGAGTCGACTCTTCGTATAAAGTCAAACGGACGCACTTGAAGCGACGATGAGAGCTTGCGTATCATTTCCTCCGCTTTGTCCGCGCCTATTGCTTTTTCAAGTATGTCACGGGCGTAATCTATGCCGCCTTCCGTAATGAATTTTTGAGTCAGGCACATTTCATAAAACTCGTTTATGATTTGTTCCCTGACTTCCGGCTCGACACGTCTTGTTGTCGTAATACTGAGTGTCATGTCGCTGATTTCTTCGTCGGTTAAGTACTTATACAGTTCGGCGGAATATTCCTTGCCGAGACTGATAAGTAAAATCGCAGCCTTTTCCTTAGGTGACATATCATCTTTTGCCATTCATCATTACCCTAATCGTCAGATAACCAATTCCTCAATAATTGTGCGACTGTTACTGCGTCTTTGTCTATGAATCTTTCGATTTGCTCAAGCCCCGGTGATTTTGTGGTAAGCGAAACGTCTTCGTACTCTTTTTCATCAGATGCTTCTTCATCATCTACCAGCAGGTCTATTCCGTCGGGTCCGGAGGCAATGAGCACAGGCTCGGGCTCCGGTGGCGGCTTGACGGCTCTGATAACAGAACGTACCAGCAGCATGACCATAACGCCCAGCGCTACTATTACGGCATACATCATTATGTTATCAATCAACTCTCTGGTTCTTTGGGCTTGTTCAAATGCTGCTATTTCATCAAGTCTGTCTTGCATTGCTGTGTCTTCATAATTAAACGGTAAAAACTGAACTGAGATATTGCCGTCTGTGACCCCGATTGCTTTTGCTACTAAATCTCTTACCTGTTCCGAATAATCTTCATCAATTCCTTCTATTTCGCTATTTATATTTATGCTGATACTCAACCACTCGAGTACACCTTCCTGCTGTTGAATCTGCGTTATTGTCTGGTTGATGTCGTAGTTGTTTCTCATTATGGCTTCTCTGTAATAATCTGTGTCATCAAGTGTTCCCCACGGGTATTCAGGTGCGCCCGAGCCCATATTGTTTGAATCAGTGCCCGGTATACCTTCGGCATCCATCCCCCTTCTGCCCCACCTGTGTATTTCTTCACCGCTTCGGATAATACCCTCCATCTCTCCGGCAACCGGCGGTGAAAACTCTACTATTTCTCTTGAGACCCTGTCAAAATTAAGCCGGACACTTGGTTGTACACGCAAGTTCGCAAAACCAAAGACCGGCGCAAGAATTTGGTAAGTTTGCTCTTGCAGGGTGTTAGTCAATCTGCTCGTCATAAGCTCCCGTTGAGCGAATTGCGTTTCAATATCAAGCTCGGCGGTATCTCCGATCCGGTACAAATTAACGTTTGTATCAGTAATATTAATATTTTCATACTCAATGCCCGGTATAGCTGTTCTGACAGCATCGGCGATTACCTGTACCTCTGTTTGGGATAATCTTTCGTCGCCTCTAAGATCCAGGAACACGGATGCCGACGCATGTCTTGTATTTTGTGTAAGCCTGAACGGCGATATTTCTCCCGAGTTTACAATAACAAGCGCATTTTGTATTCTGGGGACCATCATTAATTGCGTCCTGATATCATGTCCTGTTTGCCTGTCCGCAATTAACCTCGCATGACTGTCAGTAATTCCGAAGCCTGTTGCACCATCAAGCATAGACGTATCAAAATCCGTTGTATCCAATAGTCCTTGCTCCCGCAGCCGCATTTGTGCCTCGCCAAGTCTTCCGCTCGGCACAAATACTCTGGTACCATCAGTGGTTGGCGAGAATCCCATATCAGATAGTGCTGAATATACATGGGCGGTGTTGGTGGCATCTCCGGTTCCCGGTACCGGCACCCAGTCCGTGCGGGAAAGCAGACTGACGACAACTATTGATAACGTTAAAACGACCACAGAAAGTACTGCCAATTGGATTTTTCTTCCCCTTGGCATTCTGCCGAACCAATCTTTAAGTTGAGCCCACATTCTCTCGGCTGTTTCTCTCATCACAATCCCCCATTAATCTGTACTACCCTCTCCTCTTGTACAGAAAAGTGCTAATAATCGCTCCTTTATTATCTAAATCCTAATTATTTACATACCACTCCAAATTCTAACACCTCCTATTCAATTTTGCAACAAATTTTTCAAAAAAATCACAATATATAGAACACCTGATTGTATCAGGTGCTCTATATATAGTATTTTATGTTGGAATATCATGTTTCACGGTTTCCGCAAAGCGGGGAGTGTAACGATATCATTGCTTTTTTTGCGGTGTATTCTTTTTGATTTTTGATAAATCGAAAGAAACAATCGGAGCGCCGAGTGCTTGTACGTTTGTGCTCTTTGTTGCTTCCAGCAATTCTTCCCTGAAAACCTTTACATCTCTGGGAGCGTCGACACCGAGTTTAATTTTGTCTCCGTCTATTCCGAGAAGGGTCACGCGGATGTTGTCGCCAATGACTATAGTTTCATTAAGCTTTCTCGACAGTACCAGCATCGTCGTCGCCCTCCTCCCTTGCAACAAGGTTGCATATTTGTTGGAAGACCGGAGCTCTGACGTTATACTCGCTTCCACTTAGTACAATCTGTCTTGCTTTACCTGTAATTGTATTGATAATAATCGGTGCGGCGAGGTTGACGGTCATACCTTGAATGTCATCGGGTATAACTACAACACTGACAATGTGCAAATCGTCGGGAGACTTTATTTCCAGTGCTCTGACATCTGTTTCGTCAATGTCAAAGACATACTCCGGCAACACCTTAAATGTGTCGAGTACCGGAAGGCATATCCCGGTATCCTCCATAGATTGTAGCCAGACTATCGGGTAACTGTCCTCAAATTGCAACAGTGCATATTTACGATACTGTTCAAGACCCGGAATACCATCGTTAAAAACTATGATTTTCTTTTCATCGACTTCAACCGTCCCGAACCGCAGGGTATCTAACTGCATATTCCTTCTCCTTTGTATTCTTAAAAACTTTAGCTGCGGATTCTCCGCAGCTATCTTATCATAACTATACCGTGCGGTCAATATGCCTTCCAATGGTGACTTGCTCCACCGAAACTCTTACATATGGCTGCCTGCTGATGAAAACATCAACCGGGAAGTTAATATTTGCCGTTATCTGCGGTGTAATGCTGCCTGCCCGGTCAATGGAAATATTGTGTCTTGAAAAACTTACATTTATATGCCCTTTGTCCCAGTTCAGCGAAGGGATACTTGACGGCATCAATCCGACATTGAAGTCAGGTTTTTGGAAAAATTGCCGCATCTTGTTTCTTACCATCATTGGTATGGATTTATCGCCGGGTATTCCGGGATTTGCTATAAAGTTCCCTTCGTTTTTATATGTCGCGGCGGCGTTAAGTGCCGCTTGTCTGCCTTTGTTGCGAAAATCCTTTGCAAGTGTAAGAGGATCCTTGAGACCTGATTCGTTGCTTACTCTCTGTCTGTTGCCTCTGAATGTCGGGATCTGTGTATCGACAGTTAACTCCGGATCACTTTTTTGGATTTGTATTTGCGCGTTGGGTATAGACATCTGCAGGGCTGCAGGGCCGCCCCTGACGCCGATTTGAGCCGTCTGCTGATCGATTCTAATCCTTGGTATAGTCATTTCTACGCACCGCCTTTGATAGTCCTTTATCTCGGCTACTTTGTTTTATTATACAATAAAAACCTTAAAATGTCAAAATCTTATCTTAAGAAGTCCATGAGTGAGGGTTGAATTATTCTTGCGCCTGCTGAGAGGGCGGCTTGATAGACTACTTCCGCCATTTTCAGGTTCATTATTACCTCCGCCATGTCCGCGTCTTCCGCGTCGGAGCGCATTTGTTCGTAATTCAGCAGGTCGGTATCATATCTGGCTTCCAGAAGATCAAGACGTCTTTGTCTTCCGCCTATCTCGGCGACTCTGGTTAAAAGGTGATTTTGTGAGTCCTGGACATACCTTATCAACAATGTCAGATCGTCTGTATATTTCGGCTCTGATGCCGTCATCGCAGTAACGCCGGGGGCAGCCGTTTGAGCAGGATATCCGTTGATACCGAAGTATACTTCATTAAGCATATCAAACGTGTTTCGGACTACAGATGCCCCGTCTTCCGGTCTTGTTGCTGTATAGAACACAATGTCGATACCGTTCATCGTGATTGGCATAGTGACTCCGGGACCTACGTCCAATGATTTTACGTCACCTAAAAGATTACGCAGTGTTATAAGCGCATCTCTTTCATCGGGGTCGGTAATGTCGTCCGGATCTCCGTAAAACTTTTCAAATTCCCATCCGTCAAACTGAGATATATCAAAGCCGTTAAAAAGCAGCCGCGGCTCAAGCCTTCCGTCTCTTTCCGGATTAGCCGGATCAACCCTTGGATGATATTCAATAGTAAATGGCTTGATTACAGGCTCCCTGCCTTCTGCAAAGTCACCGGGCGTATTGAATCCGGAAAATACGAATCTGTCCCCGAATGACGCATTTAATGTGTCTACATAATGGTCTTTAAGCTGACTGACAGCCATAGCGACGTTTCTCTTATCATCCGGTCCTTTTGCTCCGCCGGCGCTTATAAGCTCTTCATAAATGTTTCCAACGACTTTCTGAAGCTCCATCATTCCTGTTTCAGCCTGTGTCAGCCAATTTCTTGCAGTGCCGACGGCATCATGGTATTGTTGCAGCCGCACTATTTTATTTCTTGCCGCTTGGCCAAATACAAGTGAAGCAGGATCATCACTGATCTCTCCGAACTTCCTGCCGGTCGACATTTGATTTTGCAGCTTATCCATTCTGGTCAGGTTCATACCCAGGTTACTGAGCAGTGTGTTTTTTAACATTGAATTTGTTACACGTGATACTAACATTGTCTTACTCCTTTGTACTGACAAGCGAATCGCCTGTCCCTATATACTAAATCCTATCCTATAGCCCGACGCGTCCGGTTCCGTTTATTAGTCTGTCCAACGCATCGTCCATTGCCGTGATTACACGCGCCGCACCGTTATATGCGTGATTGTATCTTACAAGCCCTACCATTTCTTCATCAAGTGATACCCCGGCTATGGCTGTTCTCTGGTTTTCTGCCGCAAGCGTCAGTATTCTGGCGGTTTCCCTTGCTTGTCTTGCCGTATGCAATGTGTTACCGACGTCAAATCTGATGGTTGTGGCATAATCATTGAAGCTGCCGATTTCCCGCACATCACCATCACCCATATCTATCCTTATGGTTGTGACACCAAACAAACGGTGAAGCTCAAGCATATTGTTGTTATTGCCGCGCTGCAGTTTTTCGGGATCACTGTCATCATCCCCGGCTCTTCCTATTTTTGTATCAGATGCCGCGATATTGAATACATTGTCAATAATAGCTTGATTTAACTTAAGATTTCCCGCAGTTATCTGTTGTAAAATATGAGGAGGTATTATAAGACTTTTTGAATGGAAATCCAAGGTGGTCTCATCAAAATCAGGATCAAAAACATCAATTGGAGGGTCAAACGGCAGAGGATCATCACCGGGGGCAACAGGATTAGCATAGTAAACTATGAACTCCCGAAGATCTACCGGAGTTCCGTCCGGGTGTACGAGATTAAGCGCATCAAAGAAAAGAATGTTTGTTTCCGAGCCGGTGGGATGGTCTGACCAGCCCTGGATATGTTGACCATTTATCTCCTGTACCAGTGCGCGAGCCAGATTATTCATCATTTCAATGTAGTACGGGACGCCTCTTTTCGTAGTGTCTACGCCGCCGCCCATACCGTCTCGCATATCCATATGTGCTTTTATCTCTCCGCCTTTAATCCTGTCAAAATCGAGCCTTGCCAGGAGTACCGCGAGTTCATACGCGTCCCAGAGATCTTGATTATCCGAGTCTTCGGGCATCGGAACGTCCATAACACCCGCCCATATCGGTACTGCAACTCTTTCTTCGGGCGGGGTGCCGAGCGGATTTGGCATCCAGCCTAAGGATAACTCATTACTCCAGTCATGATCGAGAAGGACCGATCCGCCGATTCTGATCCGCAGCATACTTTGTTCGGGTGCTCTGGGATCAGGGTACTCTTCATAATCGATATCTATAAGAGAGGCAAGATCGTCGAGCAGCAGATTACGTTTATCTCTCAAGTCATTTGCTATCAGGCCCGTGATTTCAAAGCCGTAGATTGCTTTGTTGAGTTCGACAATATGCTGAGCGATCCTGTTTACTTCGCCTATTTTAACTTCAACCGCGTTGTTTTCTATTGTTTGAAAATCGATTAAGCCCTGGTAAATCGAGTTAAACTGCTGCACAAGGTCCATAGCTGTGGTCTGCATCAATGTACGCGGAGCTCCCGATACGGGGTCTTCTGTCGTTATTCTCAGCGATCCGAAAAACTGACCCAGTGTGTGGTTTATACTTGTTGCTTCATTAACATTATCAAAAAACGATTGAATGTAAGAAAGACTTTGTGACCTTGTCTCCCAATAGGCGTGTTCGGTGCTCTCCGTTCTGAACCTTCTGTCAAGATAGGCTGAGCGGATTTGGTTAAGTATTTGAACACGAACACCACCACCGACCAGCATATGCCCGGGGGTGGGGGCAAATCTTCCTATGGTTGCATACGGGTCATGAGCCGTTGATACGATACGTTGGCGCGTAAAGCCTTCCGTATCCAGATTCGCTATGTTATGGCCTGTTACGTCAAGACCGAATTGGGCTGTTGTAAGGCCTGTTCTTCCTATTTCGATTCCAAAAAATGTTCCGCGCATTACTATATCTCCCTACTTTTCGTAAAACGTGCTGCACACGCTCAGGGAGAATCCGTTCTCATGTGTTTGTTTGGCATCGCGATCCGTGCAATGCTGATAACTATGTTATCGTAACATTTCAAAAAAAAATTAGTCTTTTATGGAAAAAAAGAACTCCGGCTCGTCACCGGAGTTCCTTAAAATTTTTACGCGTGGCCGCTGTAGAAACCTGTTTGTTTTTTTCTGTCGGCTGTTGCTTTTCCGTCGCCTCCGTACATATTGTTTAGCGGGTCTTCGTAACCGACCATTAGCTCCAGCATTGTTTCAGAGTATTCCAAATGTGACTTTATCAGTTCACGGTTTTCACTGTTTACAGCTGTGTGCTGCTCTATTATCGGCATAAGCTCTGTTTGCAGTTTTTTGATTGCTTCACCTTCATCCGGCTCTGCTTTTTCTGCGATACCGCTTAATGTGATATTTTCATCAGGTAAGTTAAATTGGGCCGCGATAATCTTATGGAGAGCAAGGCGTTTTTTTTCAATCGCTCCGAGCTTGTTTAGTTCTTTGAGCTCAAGACGAATTACATTCTCAAGCTTATCAGACTCTCCGTTGATAATTATCTGCCGTTCTTCCTTGGCAAGTTCAAGCATTCTTCCAAGCACACTCTTCTGCTCTTCCAAAAGGGTACAAAGGTCAATTATGCTTTCTCTCATTAGCTGCGACCAATGATGCTGGAGAGGATTTTATCGGCAATATCTTCGCTGCTGACTTTGTATTCGCCTTTTTGGACAGCGGTTTTGATATTTGCGATATGTGCCTTTTCTTCCGGTGTACGGAATTCGAGTTCTTCTTTTGCTTCCGTCAGTGCTTTTGAAAAGCTAAGGGCTTCCTTTGAAAAAGTAACCTGGTCGCGACCGCTTGCCACTTTGGTTTCTTCTCTTACAGGTTTGCTTGCCTGGTAGCTTCTCAGGATATTCGGGTTTACTATCGGGTTGATTTTCATGTCTTCCACCTTCTTTGCGGGTTTTGCTAAAGCATAATTGCTCTTATACTGATTATCGGATTTTTTCGCAAAAACTTAATAGTTATTTCATTTATTTTTTGCCGATTTTCGCTGATCCTTTTAAGTTTGGTTCTTCTTTTGCAGGCTCCGGTTTTTTATGTATTGTAACATTTTTATCCATTGATGATGCCACGCTTCCCATACATTCCTTGCAAAGTCTGCCTGTGTTTATCGGCTTTTTACACATTTCGCAGGCAAGCACGCCTCCGCCGCCGTCCGGACCGTCTATTATCAATCTTCCTTCTTTTAACAGGTGAATAATAACGGCTTTTTTTACTTCCGTCTCTTCTGAAATTACGTCAATATTTGCGTGTTTGTTTTCATAGATATAGTCTCTAACCGTGATAAAGTCTCTATCTATCTGTTGAAGACATTCCGGGCAAATTCTTCCGCTGATACTGGCGAACGGTTTCTTGCAAAACTGACATTGAATGATATTCATATATAGCTGTCCTCCAAACATCTATAAAATTACTGTATCCTAGCGTCTCATATTATTTGCTATGCCTTGCATTTCATCCGCTGTGGTCAATGCTCTTGAGGCAAGCTGGAATGCTCTTTGTGTTCTGATTACTCTTGTCATTTCTTCCGCTAAATTAAGGTTTGAGCCTTCCAGTACTCCCTGGCGTAATGTTATATTGTCATTAACCTGAAATCTCTGACCTGCAGCCGGGGAAGGAGCAAAGTTTCCGCCGCCGACTGTTTCAAGACCTTTAATATTGCGGAAAGTGAATATACCAAGCCTCGCCTGACCAAGCTGATTGTTATTCATATCTAAAAATCGCAGTGTCCCGTCAACATCTGCTTCTATTTTGCTTGTTTCAAACGGAAGCTGTATTCTCCCGCCATTCTCATCGAGGACATAAAGACCCTGACCGTTAACAAGGAATATTCCGTTTGCTTCGACACTACGAAAGAACACACCGCTTCTTGTGTAAACTACGTCGCCATGAGGGTCGGAAAGTGAGAAAAATCCTTCTCCTTCTATGGCGAAATCGAGTTCTCTTTCCGTTCTTTCCATAGGACCGGGCTTAAAGTCTCTGGTTATAGCCATATTCATGAGTCCGTGACCTTTTTGCTGACTTTCCTCAAGACTTCTTGCAGGTCCCGGGGTAATTCCCGCTACGTATAACGCGTCTTTAAAATCAAGTCTCGCGTTTTTATATCCATGTGTATTAGCGTTTGCAATGTTATGTGCAATCGTATCTATTCGCATCTGCTGGTTTCTAAGACCGCTGGCTGCTATCGTCTTTGCCAAGTACATTATCTGAGTCTCCCTATATCATTAACTGCTCTGCCTACTGTTTCATCTATCATTGTTATCATACGCTGGTTTGTTTCATATGTGCGGTACATGGCAAGCATATCAACCATCTCGCGCCCTATATCCACATTTGACATTTCGAGAAATCCCTGTGCGATTGAATACGGGTGTGCCGCTGCAAGCGGGGGTTCGGTTGCAAAGTACAGGTTATTGCCTTGCCTTCTTAAGGTTGAATTGTCTTCAAATGATACTACACGTAAGGTGTCTACATATCCGTCCGGTGTAAAAACATTACCGGCACTATCTACAGCGAAGTTCAATCCGCCGACATTTATCGGTCCGTTGTTTCCGAGTACATAGTTGCCGTCTCCGTCTATGAGGAAGCCTGCATCATTTAAGTAGAAATGCCCGGTTTTGGTATAACGCTCGCCTTCCGCGGTCTGAATCACAAAGAATCCATCGCCTATGAGAGCAAAATCTGTCGGCCGTTCCGTACCTTCTGTTGCTCCTTGATCGAAATCAATGTACAGATGGTCAACTTGTGTTCCAAGATTTAACGGTCCTACGCCTCGTCCCGGTACCGGGACTAGCGGGCGGCTGTCATTTATACGTCTGAGAAAGACTTCATCGAAGCTGTGCGCTATGTTAAACTCTTTTTTATATCCGGTCGTTTCGGCGTTGACAATGTTGTTTGTAATGGTTTCCATCCGTCTGCGTTGAAGCAACATCCCTGTTCCTGCAATATATAAGCCTCTTACCATATTTGCACTCCCTGTAGCTTCTGATGCACCC